>JBLIOG010000215.1:0-6900 GCA_047639625.1 Gammaproteobacteria bacterium | reverse complement strand
TTTACCTTGCCGTTAACCCGCTCAGATTCGACCAGTCGAAAGGATTTATAGGTTTCGCCAGACTGGCTCGTTTTAATGGTGGTGCATCGAATAAACATGAAAGAATGGTTTCACAAAAACCAGGGTAATGCAACAAATAAACTACAATTATGGCACTACATTCTGATTTTGAAACACATAACCTATTGATATTATTAGATATTAATTTTCAAAAAGGGTGAAAATAGTTGATTTCGACCACTATTTTTGGGTAAATCCCTAAAGATGGGCTAAAGATGGGCTACGTGGTTAATATGCCGGTAGCACGCAAACTGAATACATTTCCACCAATAGATATTCTACAGGTAGCGGAAACACTGGATTGAGCGGGGTGAAGAAGGTGGACTCTGGACTTGCTGATTACATGGCAGCCATCTTAGAGGCTCTCGCACCGAAGCGAATTACTTCGGTATAAATCGAGTTAAATAATATTTGTGAGAGTCCCCTCGTGGACCCTGAAAAGTCCACGAGTGGTAAGCCACCCGCGGACATTTTATAGTACAACTTTAATTCAGGCGAGCGCCTTATTCGTTCATTCCTTTGAGAAACTTAAACATATCACTATCAGTGGTTAGGATCATTGTGGTGTCTTCACTAATAATCGACTTATATGATTGCATGGTTCTCGTGAACTCGTAAAACGCGACAGCCTGTGCGTTCTTATTGTAAGCACTGGCGTATATTTCAGTCGCTTTAGCGTCGGCAAGACCGCGTATTTCTTCGACTTCTCGATAAGCTTCAGATTGAATCTTGTTCAGGTCACGTATCCGGTTTCCGCGTATTCTTGCTGCTTCACCTTTGCCTTCTGAAAGAAATCGCTCAGCAATCTGTCGGCGTTCACTGACCATTCGATCGTAAATTTTTGGTCTAACGCTTTTGTTGTAATTGATACGTTTAAAGCGAATATCCAGCAATTCAATTCCGAATACCTTTACCTTGTCAGCAGCCGCGATAAAAATTTCCTTTTCAACTTCCTTGCGTCCTTTCTGGATAGGTACGAGCGAACCCATATTGAGATTTTTCTCAGCTTCGGTTAACAGCCCATCGCGAAGCGGGACTCGGTCTTTGGTCGTTCGGATAATTTCAATCAGCTCATGTTTGGCAATCGCATTTCGAGTTTCACTACCGAGGATATCGTCAAGCCGCGATTGCGCACTGCGTTCGTCCCTAAGTCGTAAAAAGTACTGAAGCGGGTCAACTATGCGCCAGCGCGCGAATAAATCGACTGAGATATAGAGCTTGTCCTTGGTTGGCATATCTGAAGGATTGCCGTCCCATTCAAGAACCCGCTTCTCAATCGAATTAACTTCCTGGATAAATGGTAACTTAAATTCCAGGCCTGCTTCGGTTACTGGTTCGCCTACTGGTCGACCAAACTGAGTAATGATAATCTGTTCGACTTCGCTAACGGTATAAATCGAACTCGATACGAGGTAGAAAATCAGACCAAACAATGCCGCTAATGCGATTCTCATGGCTTTTGCTCCTTCTTGGCATCGAGGTTGAGCAGGGGCAATATGCTGCTTGCGTCATCATCGATAATAATTTTGGATTTAATACCGGACAAGACGTCCTGTAGGGTTTCGATATAAATACGACGTCGCGTGACTTCGGGTGCCTTGCTGTACTCGGCGAGCAATGCGTTGAAACGCGCAACGTCACCTTCTGCTTCATTGATTCTTTTCAATCTATAGCCGTCGGCTTCTCTAATGCGTTGGTCTTTCTCACCTTCAGCGAGGGGGATGACTCGGTTGTAATCGCGTCTTGCCTCATTGATTAGTTTTTCTTTTTCCTGTTGTGCCTGATTTACTTCGTTAAACGAAGCCTGAACCGGTGAAGGCGGGTTGATGTTCTTTAACTGGACCTGATCGATGCTGATACCCATCGCATACTTGGTCGATAGGCTTTGCATTTTGGTCAAGGCTTCAATTTCGATTTCCTGACGTCCAATCGTAATTACTTCGTCAACTGTTCGATCACCCACCACTTCACGCATCACCGATTCAGACACATACCGAAGTGTTCCTCTCGGTTCGCGTACTTCAAACAGGAATTTGACCGGATCTGAAATACGATACTGCACAACCCATTCAACCAGCGCTGCATTTAAATCGCCGGTCACCATTTCTGTTTCTTTTCTGCCATCGCGTGGGGTCTGGAATGGGTCACTCGCACCCGGCGTTGAAAATCCAAATTCCTGCTTTAACTGGCGTTTAACAGGAACCACAGTTGCGACGTCAACACCGAGTGGTAATTTGAAGTGCAAACCCGGTGGAACTTCTTTCAGGTATTGTCCGAATCGCTGTACGACGGCAACTGAATCACTGGGTACCGTGTAGTAGGATGTCCACAGACCCAACGCAATCAGCAATAACGCAGCAATACCGAGGATACCAAAACGACCGCCTCCGCCGCCACCGCCGGGTATCAGACCTCGAATTTGATCTTTAGCCTGGCGTAATACTTCATCCAGATCGGGTGGGTTTTGAGTTGGCCGGCCACCCCAGGGAGTGCCAGTTTCGTCATTGTTGTTAGCCATAAGGTCTCGGAATTTTGGAGGTTGAAATTACGGGTAGATCGACGTCATATTGGTGTAAAAAACTATGATTCAACCGCTGATGTTGATTTACTGTCGATTTCAGCGTACTTGACTGCGTGTTCTAGCGAGTCATATTTAAAGTTCTTGTAGAAATAAATGGTTTTCTGTTCAGAGCTTATTTGATGTTTTTCCATCAATTCTTTGTCTTCTAAATCCATAGTGCTGGGTTCCGGTTAGTGGATGATAGGAAGGTACGGCAAACAGGGCTCGACCCTGTTAGATTGAGAGCGCAGAAATGATGCGTTGGAAATTAGTGACGGGCTGCGAAGCAATCGTATAGCTTAATTGCGTGGCAGTATGGGCTTTATTAGGGGGTTTAGCGAATTAAAATAGGAAACTCAGTCTTGATAAATGCCAGGCGAGTATGCCGATGTATGGTTTCACTATTTTGGAGCTAATCATTAATTTTGGCCCGGGAGGTAATCTCAATCGACAAACTACGTTATTATAAATAACGAGATAATAGGAGATCTGACCCCATGTGCAAAGGTGGACGGCTCGCGCAGCTTTAGGGGCACATTCCCGCCGACAACCTGCCGAATTAGAAGAAAAAACTGTAATGATTGAAAGACTCCCTAACTACCTCGCCCGAATCATTGATAATGGAAAAGTCCTTCGTTTTGCTGAATTCTACGCGGATGACTATCTGCATGCCGAAAAACAGGCGAATGACGGACTCCAATTGAAGCCGGGTGAGTGGCTTGAAATTAAGGTTATCAAGCCTGAAAAAACCGAGGTCGGATCGTCTAAGCTCACGTCAGAATAAAATCTTACCCCGTTGGCACCATCAAGTTTTTTCGATTTAGGAAATTGATGGCTTTTTCGTCGGCATCGGCCCCCAGCAAAAATAAAGTGATGTGAGTATGTAATGAATGAAGATAAAGCTCCGCGTCGATTCCGGCGTCGCGAAGTGATTGATAATAATTAATTGATTGATCCGGTTTTACCAGAAAATCAAGTTTGCCATGATAGAGAAATACAGGAGGGTCATTGCTATCGATATGAAATGCCGGTGACGCATCCGCATACTCATCAGGCATTTGTTCGCGAAAGCCACCGATAAAATTAGAGATAATTGGGCTTTCTGAATACTGACGAAGATCTGCAGGAATACCACCTGCAACCACCGACCTTATAGTCGGTAATTTTTGATCATATTCTGATTCAAGCCGGTTGTCGTCGTAACTTGCGACCAGCGCGGCCAGGTGAGCACCCGACGAATAGCCCCAGGTGTTGATGCGTGAAACATCAAGGTCATATTGTTTGGCATGATCGGCAATCCATCCAATCGCCTGTTGGACATCGTTTAACTGAGCTGGATATCGATGCACTGGTGCGAAGCGATAGCTCATGTTTAGCACTGCGTAACCCTGCTCTACGAGCTTGGCACCAATACCATTCATATCACTCCGGTCTCTATCGGACCAACCTCCACCATGTATTGTCAAGACAACTGGTAAAGGGCCCTTTTTGTCTGGAAGCGTTAAATCCGCCGTCAGTGGTTCTGGCCAACCAGCAGGTGTAAATTCAATATCCTCAATCTGAACAGCGGTATCGAAGTGAAGGTCTGATACGGAATCGGTTTCGCTATCAGGGTTGTAGCTAACGCAGGCTGTAATAAATATCACTAGCAATGGAATAATAGTTATTTTCCGAATTGGAAACTTTCTCATTAGATGTTACCAATGCCTTCATGAAGAAACATAAGTTACTTACGAAGCAAAAGGAGTTCCGGATCAAATAATGACATCAACCAACCTCAATCATAAGTCGGCAGTTGCAGTGTTAACCTTTCGGGACAGTTATCCATCACAGAGAGCAATTGAGGTCTGAAATCATCTGACCTTGATCATGAATCAAGGACTGGCCCTGAATTTTGTCTGCTTGCCTATATTAAAGTCTGGAGCCCTTTAAGCTCTTTCGTTATATAGTTCTACCGATATCAGGGAAAGTCATTTATTTTTCAAAAAGCAGGTATACTGCTCTTCTATTTGTAGTGTAAATATTATGGGTCAGAAACTCGTCCAGGAAAATGCTGATATCACCCTTGGTTATTGGGGAATACGCGGATTGGCGCAACCCATTCGCTTTCTGTTGACCTCTGCGGACGTGCCGTTTTCAGAAGTTCGACTCGGCGTTCTGCAAGATGGCACGCTAATGAGTGAAGACCAGGAAAATGAAGATTGGGAGCGTGATCGTTCAACGCTGGAGATGCCGTTCCCCAATTTGCCCTATCTAATCGACACCAGTGGGGGGGCCCTAGTTAGCTTGTCACAAAGCAATGCGATTCTTCGGTATCTGGCCAGATGCTTTGACTTTTATGGCGATTCGGAATCCGACCGTATCGAAATCGATGTCTTACAGGATGAGGCATATGACTTTCGGAATGAAATCATTGTTACCGTCTATACGTTGGGCGAAGGCTATGCAGCAGTATTCGATCACTTTTCAAGCAACACCTTGCCACACTACCTGGGTAATTTTGAAGCTTATTTGGCGGGTCGTGATAATAAAAACTTCTTTGTAGGAAGCCGTTTGTCCCTGGTGGATTTCGTCCTTTACGAACTATTCTGGCAAATGACCCTGATGGTCCCGAGTTCGATAACAGCATCCAATCGACCCACACTATTTGCTTTTGTTAAAGCATTTGAAAAAGAACCCAGAATCGCGAAATACCAGCAAAGTGAAAACTACATTGAGCACCCCATTAATATGCCCTGGGCTTCTTTCACCTAGGAGTCTTTCGGACTTAGGATTAATCTACTCGACAATAGCTCCCTGCATCGCCTAAAAGTGCCTACTGTTAGTGTTCTGCCTTCGGACTGCCGAACCGCTACGTCCATGTAGGCGTGCGGAAAAGTCATTTTGGCCAGATTTCCCTATCCAACTCGTTGAAAAGAAAAGCTATACCCAAAGCATTCACTGCGTTCATGAGGCAGGCTCTTCGTCTTATTCGATCAAAAAATTTGACTCAAAATGACGTCCCTTCGTTACGATCACCTAAGTCAGTCAGGCTCCCAGAAGGCTGTATCGTAATTTCAGGTAATCTGTATTTCACTATTTCGACAGCTCATTCAATCAAACCCAAATCTTTAAATGCCCGAATCGAACCGGGATGGAATGCAGACGGATTATCCTGTGCAGTGCTGGCTAGTGTGTTTGGAGTCAAGGGTTTCAAAAAACCATGGTAGCTTCGGATTTTTTCTGAGTTCTCGGCGAACACGCGGACAAATTCGTATACCAAATCCTCTGGCATGGATTTGTGAGCCGAAAGCATCAGTAAGTCACCAAAAAAATACACCTTTGCAGGTTGGTTTGGCAAAGTATTGGGCGGATACTCAACGACATTGAACGGCATGTTCGAGCGCTTGATCATTTCCGCCGGAACTTGAATGTATTGCCACTCCCGCTCCGAGGCCTCCAGTTTACGGTGTGGTCCGGTAACAACCGTTATTTTCCCGTCTTCACTGGTTAGACCAAACAAAGTACCCACGTCGGTTCGCCCATCAAGCAATGCCGCGATATTCTGGCCCGGCCCCAGAGTGTCCAGGCTTTTGAGCTTTGGAGTTAGACCCCAGGCATCCAGCAGCATACGCTGGTGCATGCCCCATTCGTTTTGCGTCAACAATCCTGTTCCGACGCGTTTGCCGACAAAATCATCGGGTGTCTTAATGTCGGGATCGAGCGTTACCCAGGCATTGAAGGTAAGCCCAAGCACTACCACGATTCGAAAATCAGCCATCGCGGCTAATGGTTCTTTGTAAAAAGGTTTCTGTCCCGTTTCAGCTGCCCAGTTTAAAACAGAACCTGTGCCAAATATGGTGTCCTTGAATCGTTCTGGATGTGTCGCCAGATATTTCACATTAAAATTGAACCCCGGGGTCTCTTCGGTACTCAGGCGCAGGTGATCTGAAAAGTCTGCCATGTGGGTTTGTATCGTGGCAAATGCATTATAAGGCCCTGACCCGCTGGGTGAGACCATCAGGCGCACTGTTTGTTCGGTAGCGCCCGCGACAGTTGAAATTGAAGCGATGGTTAATGCCAATATGAAACTAGATAATATCAATTTTATTTTGCATAACTGAAACATTTTATTCCCCTTAGATTGAAGTCAAACTTGTGAATACTGCGACGGTATTTTTACCTTACTCATTGGCTAGAATGTCAGCGAGTTCCTGCAAATTTTTGGTCGTATAGGTGGGATCTATCCCTATTTGTAATTTTGGTTGCCTCGCCCTGTTAGTCCAGGCGACTCTCAGCCC
>JBLIOG010000214.1:0-6905 GCA_047639625.1 Gammaproteobacteria bacterium | reverse complement strand
CCTTCGTTAAAGATCCGGGCTCGGCAGATAAAGTTACGCCCTGGCATGAAGACGGTTCCTATTCGCGATTTGTCGGCAATAATGTCATCAATATGAACATCAGTTTTGATGCAATGCCGGCCGAGACTACGCTCAAGTTCAAGCTTGCCTCGCATCTGCGCGAAGATCCATTATCGATTGGCCCTACTTTTATTCCTGGTGTTGAATATGATAAAGCCACACCCGAACAGTCCCCGATGCCAACCCAGCAGGAACTCGAAGATCGATTCCGAACGGTTTACTGGGCAGTTAATCCTGGGGATGCATTGATATTTTATCAGTGCACATTTCATGCAGGGCCGGGTAATACCCTGCCGACCCGTCGTCATTCTACGGCTTTTAATTTCGGCGGAGATGGCGTGACCTATGATGCACGCGATGTGTTTATTGATTCGCCCGATGTAGACCATGATCTAAAGCATGGAGACCCGCCGGCTGGCAAAGTATTCCCGTTACTACGTTAGGCGAACCTGGAAAGAGAACTGGAGATGAGTAAAGTATTAAACGAATTGCCAACATTTGAATTTTCTGAACAGGCTGTGGTACCGGAGGAAGCCATCGAAGCTTACGAACGCGACGGCGTGGTATCGTTACGTAATGCATTCGATAAGGACTGGATAAAATTGCTTGCAGAAGGCATGGAGAGCGCTATTCATGAAGGCGTTAGCAAGGAAACAAAATTCAATATTGCTGCCCCCGGAGAACCCGGTTTCTTTTTCTACGACACCTTCATGTGGCAGCATATCGATGCATTCCGTCAATTTGTATTCGACTCGCATGTTGCAGACATTGCAACCAATGTGATGCGTTCTAAAAGTTTAATTTTCTATTTCGATTTCATGCTGGTGAAAGAGCCGGGGACCAGTCAGAAAACGCCCTGGCATTACGACGAAGCCTATTGGCCGATAAAAGGCAACCAGATCTGTAATTTATGGATTTCTCTGGATCACATACCTAAAGAAACTGCTTTACGATTTGTACCAGGTTCGCACCGATGGGAGCAGTCTTACCAGGCGATTCATTTTGATCCGAAGTCAACCTACGAAAATTTACCCGATCTTCCACCCCCACCCGACTGGGATAATGAGCCCGGTGATCATAAAGTTGTGTTTGCACCGATGGAACCGGGGGATTGTTTGGTGTTCAATCGAAAAACCTTCCATAGCGCTCCGGGTAACAGTTTAAAAACAACACGACGGCGCGCACTCGCCACGCACTGGATCGGTGACGATATAACTTACAATGATAAACTCCAGGAGACTGACCCTCCTTATCGTGGTGAGGGTTTAGTGCATGACGGCTCGATGGAATGCGCAAGCTTTCCGCGAGTACGTTAGCAGCCCACGGTATGATCGATTGAAGCAGGAATACGATACCATAATCATCGGCGGAGGTAGCGCCGGTAGCGTACTGGCAGACCGGTTGACGGAATCATCAGATTTGTCGGTCCTTGTGCTGGAAGCAGGGCACGAGGTTCGTGGAATACTGTCAAAAATTCCCGCCGCACTTGATTACGCGCTACACGATGATCGCTACAACTGGTATTACCATTCTGATCCCGAACCTTATATGAATCAACGCAATATGTACTGCCCACGCGGGCGTGTACTCGGTGGCTCTTCAACTATCAATGGTATGCAATTTGTTCGCGGTAATCCGCAGGATTATGAAAACTGGGCAGTTCAGGGCCTGACCGAATGGAGTTATTCTCATTGCCTGCCATACTTTCGCAAGCTGGAAAATTTCCATGGAGAGGCTGATGAATATCGTGGTACTGATGGCCCGCTGCACGTAACCCCAGCAAGCATTCAAAACCCACTCGATCAGGCATTTCTCGATGCCGCGCTACAAGCCGGGTTCGGATACAGTGAAGATACCAACGGTTATCGCCAGCAGGGGTTTGGCTTATCGGATAAAAATACTTATCAGGGCAAACGTTGGTCGGCATTTAATGCCTACCTGAAACCAGCGATGCATCGTGACAACCTGAAAGTGATATCCGGTGTACTTTGTCATCGCATCCTGTTCGATAATAACCGTGCGGTAGGCGTCGTTTATGAAAAACAGGGTCAGACTGTAGAGGTCTATGCGGCTCGTGAAATTATTCTATGCGGCGGTAGTATTAATTCACCTCAAACCCTGATGTTATCGGGTCTCGGCGATGCGGATCATTTACAGCAACAGGGCATAAAAGTGAAACAGCATATGCCGGGAGTCGGTGCTAATCTGCAGGACCATCTTGATTTGCGGATACAGGTAAAGTGCAAAAAACCAGTAAGCTGGTATCCGGCTAGTAAAGGTTTTGGAAAGCTAGCTGCAGGAGTACGTTGGTTGTTAACCGGGGGAGGAGTCTGCTCAACTAACCTGCTCGATGTTGCGGGTTATAGCTGTACCCGGGATGATATCGAATTCCCAAATCTACAATCCGCATTTATGGCGATTGCAGCCAGTTATGACGGATCAGACAGCTTTAGAGGTCATGGTTATCAGGCCCATATGGATATGATGCAACCGAGCAGCCGTGGAAGGATTCGTTTGAAGTCGGCTGACCCACGCCAGGCACCCTCGATTTTATTTAATTATTTACAGACCGAAGAGGATCGACGCGATGTAGTCGATGCTTTTCGTTTAACCCGGGATATTCTTGCTCAGGCTGCTTTTTCTCCATTCGATGGAGGAGAGCTCAATCCAGGAAGTGATGTCAGCAGTGATGATGAAATTCTGAGCTGGGCGCGAGTTAACGGAGAGACCGAATATCACCCAACCAGTAGCTGCACCATGGGAGTGGGTGATAATGCCGTGGTTGATGGACAGCTGAAAGTTCACGGCATCGAAGGATTGAGGGTGGTCGATGCGTCTGTTATGCCTAAAATTGTAACTGGTAATACACATGCGGCGACATTGATGATTGCGGAAAAGGCTGCGGATATAATTCTTGGAAAGAAGCCTATGGGGCCGCTTCACCTACCTGTTTTTCTTGCCTGAGGAAACAGGACTAAGGGCCGTCAGCGCCGATTTACCAGGTGTTCCAGTAATGACTGTGGCCATAAGTTAAGTGCTTTCCTGTAATGGTCGTATTGATCCAATTGTGTAATTCCAGTGTAATTCAGCCATCTAGTAATCCCACTTTTCATTGGCTAGCAACAACGAGGGTCCGGTCTAGTTTATAGTGCTTTATCACATTACCTCTCGTGGTGATCGGCGGGAGGATATTTATGAAGATGACGAAGGTAGGGAGGCGTTTCAAAAATCTTTTCCAGGCTATAAGCTAGGCCTGACCTCAAAACAAAACATGTTTTAACAGCAATATATTAGGATGCCTCAATAGCGATTGAAGGCAATATTCTTTACACGGCCGGTATCTATGACTATAGTCGTGACTATGGTAATTTGAGAGAGTGTTATGAAAACTATTAAAGCGTCAGAATTCAAGGCTAAATGTTTACATTTGATGGATGTAGTCAATGAAACTAACGAGGAAATTATCATCACTAAAAATGGTAAACCTGTATCGAGGCTATTGCCATATAGGGAAAAGACAGGGTCATTATTTGGACTAGATACCGCTCATATCTCTAGTCAAGATGATTTGATTGAGCCAATAGATGAGCAGTGGAATGCCGAATAATGGTCTTGCTTGATACGCACACATTAGTATGGCTGTCAGAAGGTAGTGAAAAATTAGGTGATGAAAGCCGTCAACTTATTGATGGTGCGCTCCAGGTAGACGGGCTATTTGTTTCTACCATTAGTTTTTGGGAAGTTGCAATGTTGGTTGATAAAGGACGATTGAAAATGGATAAGAGTGTCGCTGTCTGGCGTTCTAATTTGATGAGAAACGGGTTACAGGAAATACAATTAACAGGCAGTATCGCTATTCAATCTGCAGCATTGAAAGACTTTCATGGTGATCCAGCAGATCGAATCATTACCGCAACAGCCATCAGTTCAAAATCAACGTTGTGTACGGCAGATCAAAAAATTTTAGCGTGGGAACATGATTTGTTGAGGTTTAGTGCCAGGCGATAATATTTTAGGACCTGGAAATATAAATATTTTTACTTGTCCTTGATTATGCATTCGATTGCTGCATGACTAAAGGGTACCTCTAAAAATGCACTTTTTCCGCGACTGCGGCGTTACCTCATGGCACCTACTTTTGGCAGCTCCGTGCTGGAGCTCCAGCACGGCCGATCCTCATTTACTTCATCTATGTCTGTTTTGCATCGTTACATGGATGTAACTAATTAGAACAATGTAGCGGTCCGGCGTTTCGGAGCTATTGTCGAGGAGCAAAAAAACAGAACTCAAAAAAATCACTATTTTTAGAGGCCCCCTAAAGCAATACGATGGAACCCTCAAAACGAAAAAGGCTTGCGTGAAGACAAAACGGTCAACGAGGGCCAGGTCTATTTTAAAGCTAACTTGAATGATAACCTATCAACCTGTCTCGTCCACTCCGCCGTGAGTTCCCCGATGCGCTTTATCACATTACCTCTCGTGGTATTCTGTACAGCTATTCCATCTATCCAGTTCTAATATCGGGGATTATTTGCTTATCAATCTAACTGTCTCGGTACGGGTTAGCTAATGCTGTTGGTCAACAAAAATAAGTTACAATCACTCTGCCTTTCTGCAACAAAGACCCTGAATGCAATATGAAGATAAATAATAAAACCGTTGTGCAATATCACTACACATTGACTGATGAAACTGAAACGCTATTGGAATCAACAGAAGGCACTGAACCACCTGTCTATCTGCATGGTGCGGGTAACATCATCCCTGGTCTGGAAGCAGTCATGGAAGGAAAAAGTAAAGGTGAAAAATTCTCGGCAACTCTGACGCCGGAAGAGGGTTTTGGACTGCACAAGGCTGGCCAGATAGAACGCATGTCGGTAAAACACTTTCGTGGCGCAAAGAAGTGGAAGACAGGCATGATAGCGACTATCGATGCACATCATGGGTCGAAACAGGTGACTATTGTAAAAATGGGCAAGTTCATGGCTGATGTTGATGTTAACCACCCCTATGCCGGCAAGACCGTAACTTTTGAAATTGAAATCGTTGGTTTACGCGCTGCAACCGATGAAGAATTAGCGCACAGGCATGTTCATGGACCAGGCGGGCATCACCATTGAAATTGAGAAATTAGGGCGCTAAAACTTTACTGGCCAGATGTAAAGGGGTCAAGTAATGGGGACAAATCTTTACTTAACATATCATAAATCAATCGCGCCTCATCATTTAGAGAAGCGTATCTAAAAATATTTTTTAAGTCATTGGGCAATAAAGTGGTATTCATATTGTCTGATGAACAACCATTATCACTTATTAGTTCAGACTCCTGATGCGAATTTAAGTAAAGGCATGCGTCAGCTAAATGGAATTTATACACAATACTATAATCGCAGACACGGATTAACCGGTCATTTATTTCAGGGGAGATATAAATCGATCCTGGTTGATCAAGATGCCTATCTCATGGAGTTAAGTCGATATATTGTTTTAAAACCAGTGAAAGCAGGCAAGGTCAAAAGTGTTGAAAAATGGGTCTGGAGTAGTTATAGGGCAATGGTTGGAATGACACCATCACCCGAATGGCTATAGAGTGAGTTTCTACTGTCTCAGTTTAGCAAACAAAGAAAAGTAGCTATTAAAAGGCATCGCCAGTTTGTAAGTGAAGGACCAAAGAACAGTTCAATTTGGCATCAGCTTTCCATTCAGGTGTATCTTGGCGATAAAGCATTTGTGGATCGAGTGCAGAAGTATTTGCCAACCGATAATGACGATATACAAATCCCTAAAATTCTGCGCCGATCTGTAGCCAGGTCATTGGCCGAATATGAAAATGAATCGGGTTTGCGAAACAGCGCAATCAGGATTGCCTGCGCTTCCGGTGCTTATTCTTACCAGGATATAGGCTGTTACTTCGGATTATATTTTACGAGAGATGGGGTGATTGTGAGGTCGAGCTAAAAGATAGGCCTGACCCGGCCCCGCGTCACGACCCTTTTATCACGTCCTATCGGGTCAGAAAATCTTGAATTGCACTAAACGCAAAAAAACTATCACGGGTATAATCATTACTTATATAGTCTGGCCAGCTTGACAGTTTTATGATCGTTAGCTCAGCTGAGCGATTGATATAAATCATTTGTCCAAACACCCCACGAGCCATATAGTCACCCCGTTCAATATTGTTGACCCACCAAAAGTTGCTGTAGGCCCCATCAGCGGAATTGTCTGAATAAGGTGGTCCAAAAATATTTTGGTTTCCCGTTGCACAAGTATCGACCCAGCTTTTTGGGACGACTTCAATTTCGCCAACAGAACCACTATTTTGCATCATTAATCCAAAACGCCCAAAGTCACGCAAACTAGCGTTGAAACCACCATCGGCGAGGGCAGTCGATGATTCATCAACCGTAAAAAAAGCGCCGTGCTCTGCACCGATCTTCTTCCAGATTAAATCGCTAACCAGTTCAGCGAGTGACTTGTTGGATGCGCGTTCTAACACCCACGCAACTACATCTGTTTCAACTGATTTGTATTTGAAAATTCTGCCGTGTACATCGACTTTCGGTAAGGTCAAAATAACATCACGTATGGTTGGTCGGACTGTCCCCGTGGGAACCGGTCGCCACCCGGCTGCTATGTCTATTCTTGTCATGTCGGAACCTGGTAGGTTGTAGTCCTCGACAAAACGAATACCACTGGTCATGTTCAGTGCATTCGACAGTTTTACTCCGCCATATCCACAGTTTTTTAGCTCAGGGATATAGTCAGCAATTAGGCAATCAAGATCGATTATACCTTGAGAGTGCAAGATTCCGGTTAGTGAGCCAACCAGAGATTTGGAAACG
>JBLIOG010000213.1:0-6917 GCA_047639625.1 Gammaproteobacteria bacterium | reverse complement strand
TTCAAAATGAATGATACGGCAATTGTGTCTGAAAAAATCCAGCTCGATATCCCGCTAATTCAAACAGATATTAATATCAGTATGACCATGCCAGAGGCTTCGTCTGATAGCGACTATATTCCTGTACTCAAGGTCGCACCCATCTATCCGCAACGTGCAGCGAATCGAAACATTGAAGGATATGTCGTCGTGGAATACACCATATCCAGCAGCGGTCAGGTTATTAACGTTAAAGTGATCGAGGCAAAACCAAAGGGGGTTTTTGACAAATCGGCAATCGCAGCAGCAAAACGTTTTAAATACAAACCACGAAAAGTTGATGGAAAACACGTCGCTGTTAATGGCGTTAAAAATAAATTTACTTTCGTGCTGGAAAACTAGTGAATACTTTAAAGTTACTAGTCTATTTAACCAGTATTAGTTTGGTGCTTATCTTCAACGGACAGGCTATTGCAGATAATGCTTTAAAACCGGTTGTTCGCGAGCGCATTTTAACTCAACTCGAAACAGCACAAAAACAGATTGATAAAAAACGATTTAAACAATCGTTCGAGCTCCTTAATAAGTTGTCAAGGACAAAACTCAGTGCTTATGAATCCTCGCAGGTTTATCAAATGCTCGCATTCCAGTTTTATCAGCAAAACAAACCCCGAGATGCTATTCGCTATTATGAAAAAATCCTCAAGCTAAAACAGCTACCTGGATTCACGATTAAACAGACTCGGTATAACCTGGGGCAACTATATTTTTCAGTCGAGGAACATAAACTGGCGCGGAATGTATTGAAGAAATGGTTTGAAGAGAATGTTTCAGCAGGAATGGAGGCCTATGAACTTTATGGGCAGATAAACTATCTTCTGGAAGATTATCCTGCGGCCATTAAGGCCATTAATACCGCGATCTCGAAAAGAGAAAAGTCAAAGAAACTGCCTAAACAAAACTTGCTGCAGCTCTTGCAGGCCATGTACTACGAATTGGGTAATCTGCAAGCTACCCGAGAGGTTCTACAACATCTTATTCAGCACTATCCGAAAAAAATCTACTGGTTACAACTGGCAAGCCTTTACGCCGAACTCAAAGACCCAAAGCAACAGCTTGCAATTCTGGATACCGCCTATCTTCAGGGACACCTTAATAAGGAATCCGAACTCAAGACACTGGCATATCTCTATCTTGAATTTGGAACGCCCTATAAAGCTGCAAAGGTGTTAGAGAAAGGACTAGGCGACAGGTTTATCGCAAGCTCTGAAAAAAATCTGGTCCTTTTTGCCAATACCTGGCGTCAGGCAAAAGAAACCAGAAAGACCATTGCAGTATTGCAGCGAGCAGCAAAGCTCAGCAAAAACGGAAACCTGGACGCAGAAGTTGCCCAGTTATATTTGTTTGATAATCAGTATGAAAACTCCATTTCGGCAGGTAAAAAGGCGTTGAGTAAACTTAAACTAAAGAGCCCTGCATCCGTCTATCTGATGCAAGGGATTTCATATTACAAGTTGAACCAGTTTGAGAATGCGCTGGCATCACTCGCAAAAATAAAATCAGGCCAATCTGAAGCAAAAAGCGCCAGCCAGTGGAAAAACCACATCCAACGTGTATCAAACTTGAAGTAACTTTCGCTACCAGATCGATCTGGGAAATAATCCAGACAAACTAAAAAGTTAGAGCAAATATTTTCGATTTAATTTATGGTTGGTTGATATTGGTATTCGCCACAACATCAACCCAATCGGTTTTTATTATTATGCCAGATCCCCGTCCGCATATACTCGAATTGGCTGCTTATCCGCTGGTAGAAATGTCGGCTGCACAAGACATCGAACTGCTCCAACTCGCTCAAAACGAAAGTCCGTTCAAACTGCCTGATTCAGCGCTAGAAGCCGGTAAAATCGCCTGTGAGTCTGCAATGCTATATCCGCATTCCGGCAGTCAGGCTTTACGTCAGGCTATCGCAGACATCCACCAACTCAATGTTGCCCAGATACTCTGCGGTAGCGGGTCGATGGAACTGATTTCTCTGTTAACCCAGGCCTACCTCGATGAAAACGCTTCGGCCGTATCGACTCAATATGGATATTTGTTTTTTCGTACCGTCTGTAAAATTGCACAATGTCGCAACATCCTCGCCTATGAAGTTAATCTAAAGGTTGATGTCGATAATATTCTGGCTGCTGTTGAAGCCGATACACGGATGGTCTTTGTCGCCAATCCTGGAAATCCTACCGGTAGTTCAATCCCGACTTCAGAGTTGATTCGATTACGTAACACCCTGCCCGATTCAATATTGCTGGTTATAGATGAGGCTTACGCGGAATACATCGAACCCCAACCATTGGTCCAGACATTTGAACTGGTTAGTGGTGGCAATACGGTCGTTCTGCGTACCTTTTCAAAAATTTATGGTATGGCAGGCTTACGAGTCGGTTGGGGATATTTCCCTCCGGCTGTCGTCGACATTCTCTGCCGAATTCGTAACCCGAATAGTATTTCGGCTGTTTCAGAAGCAATCGCCGCTGCAGCCATAAAAGAAACAGCCTTTGTTGAATCGGTACGTCAGCAAACTAATAAGTTGCGCCGGGATTTTCTCGACAACCTGAGGGTCCTGGACATCAAAGCCCACGATAGTTCGACCAACTTCGTGCTAGTCGAATTCGAGAATGAATTCGAGGCTGCAGATGCCGATCAGTTTTTAAGAAGCCAGGGAATCGTCTTAAGGAATATGACGGCCTATCAATTGCCCCGTTGTCTTCGAGCGACACTTGGAACGACGGAACAAATGGAACGGGTTAGTCAGGCATTCACGCTCTGGAGAAAATCAGTATGATTTCATTACCATCAGTTAATGCATCCCGAGGTCGCGCACGAGTTGGTGTTGTTGTTCCGGTTTCGAACACCAATCTAGAACCTGACCTGGGGATGATGCGCCCCGACGGCGTTTCGGTCCATATTATGCGTGCCGGTGGATATGATATCGACGCGGTTCCTGATTCGGATCAGATGCGAAATTTTGCGTTGGCCTCTCTCGATGAAGTTATTGAAGCCCTTGTTGCAGCTAAACCCGATCTAATTGTATATGGCTGTACGTCAGCAACCCTGGCGCATGACCTGGCTTTCGATCGTGAATTTACCGAACGGGTCGCATCGATGGCCGGAGTGCCTGCTATTACGGCAGCCGGTGCTGTGGTCGAATCCCTCAAAGATCTTGGCGTAAATAAAATTGCTTTCTCATCACCCTATGTTGAACAACTTAATCTGGAGGCAATCGAATTTTTGAATCAATCAGGATTTGAGGTTGTTTCCAGCGCTTATGTTGGCGAAAACCTGGGAAATCATGAACAGGGTGCTTTGACCCCGGAAAGGATTTACAAGTTAGGTATTTCTGCAAACAGCGAAGAGGCTGAAGCCTTACTGTTATCCTGTACTGATATGCGTGCGGTGGAGGTGATTTCAGCCCTGGAAGAAACACTTGGTAAACCGGTTGTGACCAGTAATCAAGCGCTACAATACATCACTAATAAAAGACTAGCCCTGGGTAGCAAGCCTGGATTTGGGCAGTTACTAAACCGTTTGTAATTAGGTTGGCCAATCTTCGCCTTCGGTATATCGCGTCCCGCGGTGTCCTTTTTTAGCCATTGGTTGCGAAAGCCGTTCACCGGGTGCGGCGACATTAATCAGTATTCTTGGTTTCCCTGAATTAGGGTTTTTTGCCCCAGTTACGAAGCTACTTATCTTCAATCGACCATGCAGTTGGTCATTAAAAATGGTGTATACAAAATCACCAACGGACAACCGTTTGGGCTCGGCACCCGCCATATGAAATTCGTAGCTTTCTCGACTCTCATCATAGAGAGATTCGAGGGTTTCAATGCCAGCACCAGCGGGAATGGTTTTTGTAATTCCGAAACTCATAAAGGATATCAGTCGTTTTGATTAATCGATTATAAGGCAGGATTGGCCTATTTATGAATAGGCAATTTTTTCACGCAGGACACCACGCTCATCAACTTTAACCAGCGCCGCTCCCTGTAATTCTGTGCCTATGGCCTGCCACCAGCACCAGATCGTAACCGGACTGGTTGATTTATCGATGACGACATCACTATATTGCAGGAATGGATTCGCGCCGGGCTCACCACCCATCTCGATCGCCGCTGATTTAAAGTCTTCGACAAACTTAACGAATTCATCTCTGAATATACGACGACTTTGGGGATCGTCATAATAAAAATCTTCAACCATTACGCTTTGGCTGAGAACGCCGTCTCCGAGTTCCCAGCCGCGCAAGTAGGTTTCGATGATTTGATCGAGTGTCATTCAGTATAAGGAGCGGGCATTTCGTCTGCATCAATTCCAGGAACATGAGTGATACCAGCCCGTTGCTTCCAGTCGACCGGATAAGCCGAATAGAAAATGACACATTTGTCATCGCATTCGTATTTGACGTGATTGTCTTTCGGGACAAACATCAAATCACCAGGGTTTAATTCGTAGGGAATTTCTTCGACAACCAGCCGGAAGGTACCTTGCAAGCAATAGATCAACTCATCGCAGGTTAAATCCCAGGGCACAGAAATCTTGTTCAGGGCATTAATGCCACCACACATTGAAGTGCTGTGTTCCTTTGTAACGAAAGGCTTTATAAAGGTTCCGCTTTCTGGAAGGTTATCAATTCGGTCCTGAATGTCGGCAATTCGAAATACACTTGGTGCTGTCATACTATTCTCCAGTAGGTTGTTTTAATATCAAAGTGGCGAGGTCTACTTAACCTGACCCCAGTAATTCGGTGATAGCCCGATCAAGATAAACTTCAAACTCGGGACTATTTCCTGGCGACGCAACACAATGCCCCCAGGGAGATTCATATATACGTAATTCGCCATTGCTAATATGTTCGATTTCAATCTGATTATCTTCGGGCCGAAAATAAAGATCGTTATCGCAAACAATGACAATAGTTTTAGCCTTTATTGCCTGTAAGGCGGCTTTAAAATCATGGTTGTAAAGCGGATTGGCGCTAATGTCACCGAGTTGCCAGGTTTT
Source organism: Gammaproteobacteria bacterium (assembly GCA_047639625.1). Lineage (GTDB taxonomy): Bacteria > Pseudomonadota > Gammaproteobacteria. The sequence goes on along the minus strand of JBLIOG010000213.1, from coordinate 1,880 downwards.
TAATTTACACAGCAGATCATTCGCATCCCAGTCGAGATGATCCTGCTCCCAGTCCAACATTAACGCTTCTGCAGAATCAAAACCTTTCAACCGAAACATTTCGTTCCGATAAAAAGTCTGTGAAAAAGCCCAACCCGCATAAATACGACCAAAAGCTTTCAAACCTTTGATTGGTGGCGACTGATAGCGACCGTCGGCATAACCCGAATCAGCCTGCAAAGCAGCTTTTACGCCAGCCAGAAATACAACATTGTGTTCGGCCGTTTTCGCCGAGGCACAAAATGGCAAAATCGCTTTTACAAAATCGGGGTATTGAGCGCCCCATTGAAATGACTGACAACCCGCCATCGACCAACCCGCTACCAACGCGATTTGATTAACATTTAAATACTCGGCCAGCAATTGATGCTGCGCACGAATATTGTCATACAGGGTCATAGTTGGAAAGTCAGCCCCACCATAAGGCGAAGCCATATTGCTCGGCGATGATGATATTCCATTACCAAACAAATTCACCGAGACAATAAAATGTTTATCCGGGTCTATTGCTCGACCAGACCCGAAAAAACCTTCATTGCGTCCATGGCTCCCCGTATAAAAAGTGGGTAAAACCACGACATTATCGCCCTGGCTGTTTAGCGCACCATAGGTTTTGTAGGCAAGCTGCAAGCCGGGCACAACTGCACCCGACTGCAACTCAAATTCACCTAGATCAAATGTGGAATAATCCTGAGCCATAGCTTAGTAGAGACGCAGATACTCTTTTACTTCCCAGTCAGTTACTGTCTGGTGGTAACGTTCCCACTCGTCTGCTTTGTAAGCGAGGTATTGTCTCATCATCGATTCTCCAAGAACGTTTTTGATGAAGTCATCTTCCTTTAATGCCTGAGTGGCCATCATCAGATTTCTGGGTAAGCGGCGAATACCCGCTTCTTTATATTCATCTTCTGTCATTGAATACAAATCGCGGTCAGTAGGAGGACCCGGCTCAATTTTATTGACGATTCCATGAACCGCTAAACCTAGCGTAATACTAAGCGACAGATAAACATTCATACACATATCTGCTGCTCGGTTTTCTATGCAGTAGCGACTTTGTGGTAAGCGAAATTGTGCAGACCGATTGTTATAACCGTATGTAATATTAGTTGGAGCCCAGGTCACTGTGCCGCCTTCAAAACCACCCACTTTCGGAACCAGACCGTTGTACGAATTGACCGTTGGACAGGTAATCGCTGTGAGCGCTTCGGCGTGAGACATTAAACCACCGACAGCATGACGCGATTGATCGCTCCAGCCGTCTTCTTCCGATCCAAATATATTAACACCAGGATTATCAACCGATTGCATTGACAGGTTGATGTGAGCACCCGAACGCCAGTCACCCGTTGTAGGCTTGGGCATGAAGGTGATAAACATGTCGTGACTTTTAGCGACTTCTTTTAATAAGATTCGTAAAAAGACCAACCGATCGGACATTTCAAGCATGTTGGTGTAATGGAAATCAAGCTCGAATTGTGAGTAACCACCTTCGGCCACAACATCATGAACATTCCAGCCGAGGTCTTCGAGGATATCGATCATATCTTTGAAAAATGGCATGGAATCGATAGAATATTCAACGTCATAACCAAATGCCTGGCGTCGTGGATTAATACCGTTTGAAGGTTCATCATCAATCGCTTTAACCGGTTGACCGTTTTCGTCATAGCGCATCGCAATGAATTCAGGTTCGATGCCACAATATCCAACGTAACCTGCTTCTTCAGCATCGCGCATCGCTTTTTTGAGTGTTTGACGTGGGCAAAGATTATAAGGTTTATCTTCCCAGAACAGATCCGCAAAAATGATTGCCATTGAGTTATCCCAGGGGCAAATAT
>JBLIOG010000212.1:0-7083 GCA_047639625.1 Gammaproteobacteria bacterium | reverse complement strand
GATAAAAAAGAAATGATAGCGGAACTGATTGCGATGCAAAAAAGGTTCATCAAATATGAGCAGGAAAACGGGGTAGAAATGAGAGATTATTTTGCCCCTAAACCCGGGCATTTGTTTGATGGTTACAAGGAAGATTTCACTGATAAAGCAATGAAATTAGTTGATGTAGCACATGAAGAGAAAGGCTCAAAGCGTTGATATTGTTAAATTTCTACCCACATTCTAACTAAGTTATTAAAGCTTGCAGACACACCTTCGCAGGCTTTGCTCTTAGGGCATTCTTTCAGTAGCGTTTCTCTCGATCGATACAAATCAAACAAGATCTTTCGTTTTTCGGGATCCCGAATCGAGCTTTGTAACCAGGTTATAGCAACCTGACGAATCCCTTCTGAAACCGGTGCAACATAATGTTGACTGCTTGATGGGTAAAATAATACCGCCCCTGCTGCTAGTTTAAACGGTCTTTCGCCACCCGTTTCAATAATCGTCAATTCACCTCCGAGATAATCTTCAGGTGACGATAAAAAAATAGTCATTGAAATATCAGACCGATAAAGTTCGTTATCTCCCATCACTGGATCGTCGGTATGGACGCCATAAAACATAGAAGGCTCATATCGAGAATAAATAGGAGCAGCCAATTTTTTTGGCCAACAGATGGCTCTGTAATCTGGGTGTTGCACCAACCGGTTCATGACGATGCTGTTCAAGTTATTAATGATCTCGTTAGAAGCTGAAAGCTCGAGATTATGTTTTGAATTGATGGCCGATTGCCCTGCTGACAATCGGCCATCGACAAATTTTGATGTTGACAATATCGTGTTAACGGCTGTCAGGTCATTGGCATTGAGTAGATTGTGGATAATGGCAAACATAGCGGTTTAGTCATTTAATGAAGCATTTAGTATGCCCGTAAAAATGGAAATTGGTAATCTCCATTAAGGTCGTGTATCGGCGTTTTGCGAGGAATCGAATAATCAATTTATGAGCTTGTTGTGTCTGATATTTCAATATCGGCTACAATTCGCTGAAATGTTGTAGGCTCATAAAACCATGTCCGATAATTACAAAGAAAAAGCGCTTGAATATCATCGTCATCCTAGACCTGGAAAGTTAACCATTGAGGCGACTAAGCCGCTGACATCGCAACAGGATCTGGCGTTAGCTTATTCACCGGGTGTTGCTTACCCCTGTTTAGAAATTGCCGAAAACCCACTTAAAGCTCGCGAATACACAGCGAGGGGTAATTTGATCGGTGTCGTATCAAATGGAACTGCCGTGCTTGGTTTGGGAAATATTGGAAGTCTCGCTTCCAAGCCAGTGATGGAAGGTAAGGCTGTTTTGTTTAAAAGATTTGCAGGAATCGATGTCTTCGATATAGAAATTAATGAAAATGACCCGCATAAATTAGCCGAAACCATTGAGCGTCTTGAACCGACATTCGGTGGAATAAACCTGGAGGATATTAAAGCGCCCGATTGCTTTTATGTCGAAGAATATCTCCGCTCAAAAATGTCGATTCCTGTTTTTCATGATGACCAACATGGCACCGCAATCGTAGTTGCAGCGGCCATGCAAAATGCTTTAACCGTTGCTGGAAAAAGTATTGAATCAGTAAAGCTGGTTGCCTCCGGTGCTGGGGCCGCTGCAATTTCCTGTTTGAACTTACTCGTTTCGACAGGGATGAAACGCGAAAATATCACGGTCACTGATTATTATGGAGTGGTCTACCTGGGACGTGAACAGGACATGGATGCCTACAAAGCGGCATTCGCGGTTGATACCGATTGCAGAACCCTGGGAGAAGTCATCAAAGGCGCCGATATATTTCTTGGATTATCAGCGGGTAATGTACTCAAGGCAGAAATGATTAAATCCATGGCCGAACAGCCGATAGTTTTTGCACTTGCAAATCCGACTCCGGAAATCGACCCTGAAGAAGCGCATGCAGCAAGAGACGATATTATTCTAGCTACAGGTCGATCTGACTATCCCAATCAGGTTAATAATGTTCTTTGTTTTCCTTTTCTGTTTCGCGGTGCTTTGGATGTCGGTGCAACTGAAATAAACGAAGATATGAAAATCGCCTGCGTTAAAGCACTTGCCGATTTGGCTAAGAAAGGAGCCACTGACGTTGTTTCAACGGCCTATCAAGGTGAACCTTTAAACTTTGGGCCTGAATACCTTATTCCCAAACCATTTGATCAAAGACTCATTCTGGAAATAGCACCGGCCGTCGCCCGCGCCGCAATGGATTCGGGGGTTGCCCTCAACCCAATCGAAGACTGGAATCATTATATGAACCAGCTAAATGCATTCGTATTCAGGTCAGGGTTGATGATGAAGCCGGTTTTCGATAGTGCTCGATCCAATCTTCGCAAAGTCGTATTTGCTGAAGGTGAAGAAATGAAGGTTCTTCAGGCAGTAGACTTTTTAAGGCTTGAAAAGCTCTGCAAGCCAATTGTCCTCGGTCGCGTCGAAATCATTAACAATCGAATTGCAGAAGGTGGGCTGGGTATTAAGCCAGGCGTTGATTTTGATATTATTGAATACGACTACAACGAAGAATGGTGTCAAACCTATCACAAGCTGACAGAACGGGCGGGTAAGACTAGAAAAGAAGCCGATGATTTGCTTCGAACCAGTACCACCATTCAAGCCGCCTTAATGGTTAAAATGGGACTCGCTGATAGTATGATTTGTGGCACGGTAGGACGCTATCACCGTCACTTACAAAGAATACTTAGCGTAACCAGGCAAGTTGGAGGCATCAATGAAGTATCGGCAATGACAGCCTTGTTACTGAGTAAACATATGTTCTTCATTTGTGACACTCATGTGACGCCAAACCCCTCAGTGGAGGCTATCGTAAAAATGACTTTAAGTGCTGCCGAAGAAGTTCGAAGTTTCGGAATAACACCTAAAGTTGCTCTGCTGTCACACTCTAATTTCGGCAGTTCCGATACAGAGACTTCAATGAAAATGCGCAAAGCACTTGGAGAAATTCAGGCTCAGGCTCCTAATTTGATGGTAGATGGAGAAATGAGGGCAAGTTCAGCAATGTCCCCAAAAATCAGAGAAATAATGTTTCCGAGTTCTACGCTTGAAGGTAGTGCGAACTTGCTCATTATGCCGAATCTTGATGCTGCTAATATTACCTACAATCTCTTAAAAACAACGGCACACGGGCTAACAATTGGTCCTATATTACTAGACTGCGGAATTGAAGCGCACATCACGACACCTTCTTCATCGGTTCGCGGGCTTGTTAATCTCGCAACCATCGCGGCTTCACGCTGCAATCGGAAATAGGGTTCATAACTATGCATTTGGTAATCGCATTATTAGCAACATTAACGTTTTTCATTTATTTGACGCTACAGGCGCGAAAAAATCCAGAACGAAAAATGCAGATGATTCTGTTTCTGGTTATAGATATTTGGCTATCCGCGGTATTTTTATATCTTTTATTTGAGGCAATTACCCACTAGCCTGATGCATTGATTAACGCATTTGGCATTAAAATTCAAATCTTAAACCTCTAGTAAAATCAGAAGTGCCGAAATTGTTAGAACTGAAAGCGCGGTAGACCAGGCGATCGTTGAACTGCTTTGAACGACGAACGAGTTATATTGCTGAGCCAGTACAAAAACAGGAATGCCACAGGGAAGTGCTGCTTGAATAACCGCGACTACCGGTAGTATTCCCTCAAGTTCAAACACATGAAAAGCCAGATACCAGGTGATTGCCGGGTGAATAATCAATTTGGCAAATACCATCCATCCTATTTCAGTGCTGGTACTTTTTAGCTGGCAGCTCGAAATAAATAGCCCTGCAGACAATAATGCACAAGGAACAAATGCGCTTCCCAGTACTTCGCAAAACCGAATAATGGTATCTGGAAGAGCGTATCCAGATGTAGAAACCAGAAGTCCTGCAACGGTAGCAAGCATCGGAGGGCGGGTTAAAGCAGTTGTGAAAGGTAATAAAGGATTTTTTAGATAAGAATTTCCCTGACTTAATTCAGCTATCAGGATTGTTATCGGTGCAAACAGGGTTCCCGTAATGACGGCCCCAATTATCCCTGGTGCCAGAGCCTCGTCGCCAAACAGCGTAAGTAATAATGGTAAACCGATATAAGCCGTGCTTGAAAACATTAATGCCAATCCATGAAAAGCGTGACTGGTCATATCACCTTTAAAAACCCAACGATCTACTACTAATCCAAGAACAAACATAAAAGCCATTCCACCACCCAGCGCGGCAATAAATGACCCGTTGAAAAAATCAGAAGTTGAAACTTTGGAAACCGCAATAAAAATAAGAGCTGGCATAGCTATGACGAATACAAATCGACTGAGAACTTCACTTGCATTGTTCGGTAACAATCGAAACTTTCCGACTAAATAGCCAGCTACCATGATGGCAAAAAATGGCAGGATTACACTTAGGCCAACACCATCCATAAACAGATCCCTTAATTCTCGTTCGATTAATGCCTGAAAAACAGACAGGCTTGATATTCTAAATGTAAATTTCTACAGTGTATAATATGTACAACCAATAATTTAACAGGGTAGGACAATGAACATAATTCAGGCAGAGTCAAAACACATTCCTGAAGTAGCTCGATTATTTGATTTGTATCGTCAATTCTATGATTGTGTACCCGATCTGGAAACCGCAACCCACTTTATCAGCGATCGGGTTTCGAATAACGAATCGGTTATTTTTGTTGCTGAGACTAATGATCGACTTTGTGGATTTGTACAAATGTATCCTTCGTTTTGTTCGGTTGATGCTGCAAAGATTTTTATCCTGTACGATTTGTTTGTTGATAGCGCCGTTCGCAATGGTGGCGTAGGTGCCTTGTTAATGAATCAAGCCTCAGGGTTTGCGCGTAAAAATGGCGCTATTCGACTTGATTTACTTACCGGTGTTAACAATCAAGCAGGACAACATTTATACGAAAAGCTTGGATATAAGCGTGGCCTCGATGATTTTTATGCCTATTCGCTTTCTGTCAGTTAATCCGGATTTCTGCAGAGCTTCAATTTTATTAAAAATAATACATCGATTTACCGCTCAATTTTACAAAGTTTCTTTGGCGTACCCATAGCGCTCAACGGTATCAATAAATTTTGTCGTATTAACCGCATAATACGGCGCATATATGATTTGTTACTTAGCATATACTATTTTAATATAAGCTCATAAGTTTTCTATTTTAAAAGAATTTTTACACCTTTAGGAAAATCCATGAGCCACACTGAATATAAACCAGCACGACAGCGCCTTCAAAGAAGCGAACTGGCAGTTCCGGGGTCCAATCCCGGAATGTTTGAAAAAGCAGCCGATTCATCAGCAGATTACATTTTCCTTGATCTTGAAGATGCCGTCTCACCGGGCGATAAAGTCCGTTCTCGTGGAAATATCATTGAAGCGTTGAATCAGATTGATTGGCGCGGAAAAGGCAAAACCATCTCGGTACGTATAAACAGTATCGATACCCATTATATGTATCGTGATGTTGTCGATTTGTTAGAACAGGCCGGTCAAAACCTGGACACCATCCTTATTCCCAAAGTTGGTGTGGCAGCGGATGTTTACATGGTTGACGCCATGTTGACGCAAATAGAAGAAGCGATGGGGTTCACCAACCGAATTGGCATCGAAACCCTGATTGAAACCACACTTGGGATGGCCAATGTCGATTCGATAGCGACCTCGAGTCCACGAATGGAAGCAATGCATTTTGGTGTTGCCGACTATGCTGCGAGCTGCAGAGCCAGGACAACTAATATTGGGGGATTGAACCCAGATTATCCCGGTGATCAATGGCATCACGGTTTATCCCGAATGCTGGTAGCTTGTCGGGCTTACGGGCTACGACCGATTGATGGTCCTTTCGGTGATTTTAATGATCCTGACGGTTATAGAGCCGGCGCACGACGTGCCGCAGCAATGGGCTACGAAGGAAAATGGGCGATTCATCCATCGCAAATTGATCTCGCAAATGATGTGTTCTCACCGCCCGCTGAAGAAGTTGATAGGGCGCATCGAATTTTAAGAGCCCTCGAAGAAGCCGCAGCCGCAGGAAAAGGTGCCGCCTCACTCGACGGCCGTATGATTGATGCTGCTTCAGCACGCATGGCTGAAAATCTGGTTAATACTGACGCAGCTATTCAAGCTAAGCATTAGAGGTGATATAAATGGATATTCATGAATATCAAGCTAAAGCTATTTTGTCTGACTTTGGTATGCCAATCGCAACCGGCGGTATAGCCTATAGCCCTGAACAAGCCGCCTATAGAGCGAAGGAACTGGGTGGTGAAAAATGGGTTGTTAAAGCTCAAATTCACTCAGGAGCCAGGGGCAAAGCAGGAGGAGTAAGGGTCTGTTCAACTGAGAATGAAGTTATGGATGCCGCCAATGACCTTTTGGGGAAGCGCTTGGTCACACAACAGACTGGGCCACAGGGAAAGTTAATTGGACGACTTTATATTGAATCAGCGACCGACATAGATCGGGAGATCTATATTGCCTTTGTCCTCGATCGTGCTGCTGAACAGATTATGTGCGTGACCTCTACCGCGGGTGGGATGGATATCGAGGAAGTTGCAGAAACTCAACCAGAATCGATTTTCAGAGTTCCAATTGAGCCTGCTGTTGGAATGCAGGATTTTCAGGCTCGCGAGATTGCCTTCGCGCTAGGGATGGTCGGAACACAAATAAATGAAACGGTAAAAGCCTTAAAGGCCTGTTATCGGGCTTTTAGAGATCTGGATGCGACAATGGTCGAAGTCAATCCTTTGGTTGTTACGAAGGAAGGTAAAATACTGGCGCTGGATGCCAAAATGGGATTTGACGACAACGCCCTTTATCGCCGTTCACAAATATCAGAACTCCGCGACAAGTCACAAGAAGACCCCAGAGAAATGAATGCCGCAGACAGAGGACTTAGTTATGTCGGTCTCGAAGGTAATATTGGATGCATTATTAACGGTGCTGGTCTGGCGATGGCAACACTGGACATGATTAAACATGTTGGTGGTGAACCCGCTAATTTTCTTGATATAGGGG
>JBLIOG010000211.1:0-7087 GCA_047639625.1 Gammaproteobacteria bacterium | reverse complement strand
ACATCACCCATTCTTGAGGCCCGGGCAACATTACAGGAGTCATGAAACGTTAATGTCATCCAGTCATTTTTGGCCGGATCTAAATTGAGTTTCCCATTGGAAATCAAATCGTGGGTGAATTCACAAATATGTTGCGGGATCGGGTAGTTTTGATCCAGGAAATCAAAAGGGCCTGCCAGGGTATCCAGATAATTATAGGCAACTCGCCAGGCGTGCCCGCACTCCCCAAAAATAATTCTTTTAACACCTAGATCGATTGCCGCTTCACGAATACGTAGAGCAATCTTACGCATATTGTCATTGCTACCGACGAACAGGCCAAAGTTGGCAGCTTCGGAGGCTTTTGAACTGAGAGTCCAGCTAACGCCTGATTCATGGAATACCTTGGCGTAGCCAATGAGTCCGTCTACATGCGGTTCGGCGAAAAAGTCAGCCGAAGGTGTGATTAACAAAATGTCGGCACCCGATACGTCCAGCGGTAACCGAACACAAACGCCTGTTTCTTCTTCGATATCTTCTTCAAGACCTTCAAGGGTGTCACGTAAAGCAGGCTCAGGCAGGCCGAGGTTATTGCCGATCTTGAACACTTTCCCGATTATTTCATTACTGTATTTTTGACCTTTGCCGATTTTGGCCATGATATCGCGCGCAGCCATAGTGATTTCAGCTGTGTCAATTCCGTAAGGACAATACACTGAGCAACGACGACATTCAGAACATTGGTGGTAATAGTTATACCAGTCATCCAGTACTGACTGATTCATTTCCTGACCACCAATAATCCACTCTAACCCCAACTTGCTCAAAAACTTACCGGCTGGTGTATGATATTTTCGGTAGACGCTTCTAAATAAATCCTGTCGAGCTACCGGCATATTTTTAGGGTCCGAAGTACCCAGATAATAATGGCACTTATCGGTACAGGCTCCACATTTGACACAGGAATCGAGGAATACACGAAGCCCGCGAGAGTTTTGGACCGCTTCGCCCATTGCCTCAACCGCTTTTTGCTCCCAGTTTTCGACAAGTTCACCAGGAAAGCCTAAAAACTCCTGATGACCCTGTTTGGCTACAAAAGGACCACTCTTTTCCATTGCACCCGGGTTTATTGCGGGAGTAGAGATGTTTTTGAATAGCTCTGGGATTTCGAATTCGAGGTTAGCCATTATTAATCTGCCGAACCATTATTTGATTGATCGACCCAGCTATTCACATGTCTTTTTTCGCGTGGGTTATCAACCTGATTTCGCGTTGGACTAAAAAAGATGCCCGGGGCATGCAACAATTTACTAAAAGGAAAGATGAGCAATAAAATCAGTACGCCCAGAAGGTGTAAAACAAGTGTGACGCCATCCGGGAAAGCTGATATTTGCAAAGCCATTAAATTTAGAAAAAATTGTTGTAGCAGAATGATGTCAGTACGAAAAATTATCTGCATAAGTAAGCCGGTTCCGCCAATCATGATTAGTAATATCAACATAAGATAGTCAGAAGGTGACGAAATGTAACGCACTCGATCGACCACAAAGCGTCGAACTAAAAGGCCTGTTAAACCGATTAACATGCCCCATGCGGCGTATTTGCCAAATGGTTGAATCAAATTGACCCAGAACCAGGGTTCCGACTGAAAGTATCTAAGATGACGGGCAAGCACCAGGACTAGCGATGCATGAAAAAGCCAACCGAATAGCCAAATCCATTTGTTCGATTTAAACAAACTTTCAAAAAATACCAGTTCCCGGCCCATACGCAACCATACCCCACCAGTCGTAATTGGCGCAGGCGTAGTGGGTATTTTTAAGGGTGCTTCGGTCTGCCAGTATTGACGGATTTTGAAAAATAATCCGCCAACAAAAACCACAATAGCGAGCCCGAAACTGATGGCGAAAAATAAACTCATTTCAACACCAACAAACTATCAGCCTGGATTAAACGCAGCCCGTAGGTTTTGGCAATCCAGCGTATTTACAGGCTTGCTTTGCAGGACCATAAGGGAATAATTCGTACAGATACTTGCTATTACCTTTATCTTTTCCCAGACGTTTTCCGATTGCTTTGGTCAGAACTCTTACGGCAGGTGCAATTTGATATTCTTCGTAATACTCCCGTAAAAAGTTAATGACTTCCCAATGTCCCTCTTCTAACTCTGCACCGTCTGCTATAGCGAGTCCGCCCGCAACTTCGGGAGTCCAGTCGCTCAGGTTGGCGAGATAACCTTCTTCGTCTGTTTCGTAACTTGTACCGTTCACATCTAATGGCATGATTTTCTCCAGCAATTACCCGAAAGGGCGTTGTTCATTTAGCGGGGTATCGAGTTTCAATTCGATAACAACAATTTTATAACCAGTTTTGTACCCGATCTGTCGACGTTACCAGTTCAACAAATCCACTGTATTTAACGGGTTGTATTTTACTCATTATTCTTTCAAGAGGAAGTCCTCGGGCTTGCAGATCTTCTTCGAGTACGTAGAGATTGATTCCTCGATTAATGGCCTGTTCTAACTCAACGGACAAAACGCTATCTTTCAATGCAGCGACAACGCCATCTTCAATTAATAAAACCGAACTCTGATCTTTTGCTACTGACAGACAACTTCGAAGCGAGTTTCTTTCAAATGGTGATTTATTGACTGTATGTAATGTAGACATATAATTACTCAAAAATTCAAAAGGACGTCAGCCCCTTCAATGACATCAGAAATTCGATTTCGATCGACCAGGTGAATAGAGCTCTTTTCTTCCCAGTCGTTATCTTCATCTTCGTAAACCAGCGGTTGTAAATCGTCAATGGATAATCCCCGGTCAGCCAGAGATTGCTGATCGACATAGATTTCCTTGATGTCGTAGTCTCCGAGCGCAGCATAGGTTTTTGAAAAATTTTTCATGCCTATTCCTTTAGGGCTTTGCTGGGTCGTTAATTGATAGACGCCATCGTCCATGAAGATAAGCTGAACATTCTGATCAAACGCCGCTCCAATTAAGACAACTTCAAGAGATTCAAGCGCATATATGGTTCCGTAGGGAGCCTTTCGATTGATATAGACTAAATTTTTAACCACCGACATATTAATCCCCGAATACCAGTGTGCGATCAGATTCGACGACTGCTTCGATTAACTGACCAAGTCCCGAAATTTCAAATCCATCCGCTATATTACTGGCACCTTTGCCGTGTCGCTCAGATTCAGATTGATCCATGATTCCACGCCTTTGTGCGGCCGCGATACAAACAATCATTTCAAGGTCATGTTGCTTAGCTAGATCGCTCCAGAGCGCCTGTAAATTGCGGTCATCCTTGGGTGGAACCGGAAAAAACGTGCTGTTATTAACGCCGTCATGATAAAAAAAGACACGTGATATTTTGTGTCCATCCTCCAGTGCAGCTTTCGTAAACTGATAGGCAGTATCCGAGCCCTGGTGGGTGAATGGGCCAGTATTGACCTGTACTGTAAACTTCATAAATGGCGGTCCTAGAAACGAATATGGGCCGAAGCATTCAGGCTATTTCGAGCACCACGCCAGTTATCAATATGGAACTTTGTAAAAGGCAGTCCTGTGAGTTCGAAAAAGCGTGTCCAGCCTATTCGGTCAATCCAGTCACTAATACGCTCCCAATCCTTCGCATCTTCTTTATAGGTTTTAAGAATCTTTTTAACGATTGCCGTTGCTTCAGGCCATCGCGGAGGATTGTTTGGAATACCCGCTGCAACCAACTTTTGAAAGGAAGGTTTACCCCGTGCATTTGAATGATTTCCACCGACCCAAATGGCCAGTTTGGTATGTTCGGCATCATTAATTTGCATCGGTGGGCAGGGTGGGTAACAAGCGCCACAACAGATGCATTTCTTTTCGTCAACCTCAAGCGAGGGCCTGCCGTTTACCATCGCTGGACGAATTGCAGCGACAGGGCAGCGAGCGACGACAGAGGGTCGTTCACAGACATTGGCTACGAGGTCATGATTGATCTTAGGCGGTTTGGTATGTTGGACGTTTATAGCGATATCACCTTGTCCACCACAATTAATCTGGCAGCAGGAGGTTGTCATATGAACGCGATTCGGCATATTCCAGTTTTTAAACTCGTCGATTAATTCGTCCATCATGGCTTTGACTACGCCAGATGCATCGGTTCCCGGAATATCGCAATGCAACCAGCCCTGGGTATGCGCCATACTGGTTACAGAGTTTTTAGTACCGCCAACGACGAAGCCGGCTTCTTCAATGGCATTTATTAATGGCTGAACTCGTTCTTCTTCGGTTACGAAAAACTCCAGGTTGCTGCGCATGGTAAAGTGGACATGGCCATCGGCAAACTCGTCGCCAATGTCACAAAGTTTCCTTAAAGTGAAAACGTCCAGGATTCGTTGCGTGGCAGCTTTTATGGTGTAAATAACATCACCGCCGTGGGCGACGTGACGTAAAACCCCCGGTTGAGGATCGTCATGGTAGTCCCAGTTACCATAATTTTTACGCATGATTGGATGCATGTTTTTGAATCCGTCGGGACAGCCGGACTCTATTGGCCTAGGTGGTTTTACAGCAGGTATGGTCGACATGTTATAACCTCGAAAATTTATATTGTGGGTTATGCGCTAGCCGAATCGGCGTTTGCGTCATACCATTTTTTGGCTTCTTCGTCCCAGTCATCCAAACGTACATAAGAACTCTGACGAGGGCTATCAATCATATTCGGGTCAACGCTGACTCCTATACCTTCGAGGAAATTAGCCAGTCCTATGCGTTCGACCATTTCGCCACAACGTTCGTGTTCGAGTGCGTTTTCAGCCCAGAAATCTATGACCTCTTCTGCCATTTCATTCAGTTTTTCAAAGTCTTCTTCGGTTTTTAAAGGCATAAACGGAACAATTACCGTACCCATTAAATCACCGATTTTGAGCGTACGTTTACCGCCAATACATATGGTTGCACCTTTATCCAGGCCGGGCGATAAGGCCTTTGGCATGACATTCAAACAATGCATACAACGGACACAATTTCGATTGTCGACTTCCAGTGTGTCGTCGCTATTAATTTTTAATGCATTGGTCGGACATCGGGTTACAACATTTTCGTTCAAATAATCTCGTCCTTTAACTTTTACATATTCCTTAAAGGCTTCCTGATCAACCCGCATGTCATCACGCCAGGTTCCAATAATGGCAAAATCTGAACGCTCAATTGAGTTCATACAGTCATTACCACAACCTGAGATCTTAAATTTAAATTTATACGGTAGGGCAGGTCGATGAATATCATCGGTGAAATTATTGATGACAGTTCGATGTATGCGTTGCTCATCCAGGCAGGACTGTTCACAACGAGCGGCTCCGATGCAGGACATGGAAGTCCGAATATCGGGACCAGCACCGCCAAGATCGTACCCATATTGATTGACTTCATTGAAAAATGACTGAGTACCGGGTGTATCAGTCCCAATGAACATGATGTTGCCGGTTTGACCGTGAAAGGTTACCAGCCCGGAGCCATGCTTTTCCCAGCTGTCAGCCAGCTGACGCAGTGAGCCTGTTGTGTAGTGATTTCCTGCAGGGGGTTGAACTCGTAGCGTATGGAACTCTTTTGATTCAGGAAAAGCGTCGCCGACTTCAGAGAAGCGTGGAATGATACCTGCGCCATAACCGAAGACTGAAACGGTACCACCTTTCCAATAACCCTTACGTGTTTCATAGGAATGTTCTAGCTGACCCAACAGACTATTTGCTACGCCATTGATTCTCTGATCAGGATGATCGTCCCGTAATCGTTTTATGCCAGAAATGAAACTCGGCCAGGGACCGTTCTCCAACTCATCGAGCATTGGTGTATCATGTTTATCCATCAGGTCTCTCCGACTGTAAAAGTTTAGAGTTATTCTATTTGCCAGCTGCGGAATGTCAGCTTTTTATTTATTAAGGGCAAGCTTATCTGTGACTACATCAATTAACCATTAATCTGATGGGAGACTAGCTTTACAGGCCCTTACCCCGATAGGGATATACTGTTTTTAGGTTTCAACTGGATAACATCTCATAATATATTTAAGCGCCAGGACTTAATTTGTTTTCTTCTGAATTATCGAGTTTATCTGATTTTGGCTATTTGTTAGACAAAAAGCAGGCAATGTACCCATTGTCTAGTCTGAATTCCTGTCTACAGGCCATTGATGTACCCAATTCTCGACATCTTGATACTGAGATTAAGCAAAAGTTCAGGCTACAGATTGAACGATTTAACCTCTCCATCTTTCGTTTCCACCCAGCAGATACGATGAAACGACAAGATGTACTTGAATTGGCTGAGGTGCTCAATTTGAAAAGCCCCAATTACAATCTGTGCGCTGATGAAGATAGAATTAGTACCATAACTGCAGCGCCAGCTGAAACGGCAAATAAATCTGCCAGGCGCGGAATGTATATTCCATACACCACAAAAGCTTTAGGTTGGCATACCGACGGTTATTACAATCCGTCGTCACAGGCAATTCGATCTTTTCTGCTTGCTTGTGAGAACCCCGCCATAAGGGGTGGGGAAAACAGGTTCATTGATCCGGACATTGTTTTTGGGATATTGCATCGCCAGAATCCAGACTATATAACGGCACTCAGTCGACCGGATGTTATGACCATTCCTGAAAATTGGGGAAATGGTAAAGTCATTCGTCCAGCCACTTGTTGTGCCGTGTTCAGTGTTAATAGTACTGTGAATTCGATCGATATGCGGTACAGCCAGCGTAAAGGCCATATTAAATGGCGGAATGACCGGCTTACTCAGGCTGCAATCGAATGTCTTAACTCAATTATTGAAGATGAAAAATGGCACATTCGTCTTCGATTAAAAGCAGGTGAAGGTGTTATTTGTAACAATGTCCTTCATTGCAGGCAGTCATATGAAGATGACCCCGATCAGCCTAGAGTTTATTTGCGAGCCCGATTTCATGACCGGATTCAGCTAATCAATTTGAACAACTAATTTATATTCAGGAATTTACCGATCAATGTTATATCTCAGTGATGTATTAATACAGAATCCAGACATGGACAGCTTTGATGATTTAAAACATCACCTGAAAACGGGGTTGGAAACGGGTGAA
>JBLIOG010000210.1:0-7100 GCA_047639625.1 Gammaproteobacteria bacterium | reverse complement strand
ACTAGCCACCGATTTTATAAACTGGAGAATCTCTCAAAATGAGCTCTGTTGAAGAACGCGTTAAAAAAATTGTTGCAGAACAGTTAGGAGTAAAGGAAGAGGAAGTCACAAATGCAGCGTCATTTGTCGATGACCTTGGTGCCGATTCATTGGACACCGTTGAACTGGTAATGGCACTTGAAGAGGAATTCGAAACAGAAATTCCTGATGAAGAAGCTGAAAAAATTACCAGTGTTCAGTTAGCGATAGACTACGTTAACGCTAATCTGTAAATACTTACCAAATTGATTAATGCCGCTTACCATCATAAGATGATAAGCGGCATTTTCATTTAGCATTCCGTCATTTGCTGCCAGAGGACTTAGTCTTGTCAAAGCGTCGAGTTGTGGTTACCGGTTTAGGGTTGTTAACACCGGTAGGAAATACCGTTGAGGAATCCTGGAAAAATATAGTTGCAGGTAAAAGTGGGATAGCCCCCATTACTGCATTTGATGCCAGTGGTTTTTCCGCGCGAATATCAGGGTCTGTTAAAGATTTTGATGCATCTTTGTATATCTCTCACAAGGATATGAAAAAGATGGATACCTTCATACATTATGGATTGGCCGCCGGAATTCAAGCCCTGGATGATAGTGGTATTGAAGTAACGGAAGAGAATGCTGATCGGATTGGCGTTGCTATTGGTTCAGGCATTGGCGGGTTACCTACCATCGAGAAGAACCGGGACGCATTTGTCGCTGGTGGACCTCGAAAAATATCTCCATTTTTTGTTCCTAGTTCAATTATCAATATGGTGTCAGGTAATTTATCCATCATGCGTGGACTAAGAGGCCCCAACATTTCTATTGTTAGTGCCTGTACCACTGGGGCCCATAATATTGGCGATGCCGCAAGAATGATTTCTTATGGTGATGCTGATGCAATGGTTGCAGGTGGTGCTGAAATGGCTACTTCTGCCTTAGGTGTAGGTGGATTTGCGGCAGCCCGAGCACTATCAACTCGTAATGATGATCCTGAAGCTGCAAGCCGACCCTGGGACAGAGACCGTGATGGTTTTGTTTTAGGTGATGGTGCAGGAGTTGTTGTTTTAGAAGAATATGAAATGGCAAAAAAACGTGGTGCAAATATTTATTGTGAATTGGTCGGGTACGGTATGAGTGGCGATGCCTATCATATGACTTCACCATCACAAGGCGGCGAAGGGGCTGCAAAGTGCATGTTGAATGCCATTAGAGACGCCGGTTTAAACGTTGAAGATATTGACTATATTAATGCTCATGGTACCTCTACGCCTGCAGGTGATGTCGCTGAAACTATGGCAGTGAAAAGAGCGATGGGAGATCATGCCCATAAACTGGTAGTCAGTTCAACCAAATCTATGACTGGGCACTTACTCGGAGCTGCGGGTGGAATTGAAGCCATATTTTGTATTTTAGCTTTGCGTGACCAGGTTGTTCCTCCAACCATAAATTTAGAGAATCAAGATCCAGCCTGTGATCTAGATTACGTCGCTAATACAGCTCGCCAGATGAATTTAACAACGACAATGTCAAATTCATTCGGATTTGGTGGTACTAACGGCACCTGTATTTTCAAGACGGTTTAGGTTTTAAAGTCGGATCATTATTTGGCTCTCTACTAAACGCTATGCTTTTTGTGTTTGTGGTGTAATCGGCCGATTAGCGTTTTTCAAAATTAAAATATCACTTTGGTTTTTTGATGATAGCACTAACTTGGCATTTTATATCTGATATAGGCCAAAGTAAATTGGTCGACATTCTATTAGAAACATGTTGTTAAAATTATTTAAAAAACTGTTTCTGACAGGCTTGTCGCTACTCATCCTTTTTACAACTATATTAGGCGTAAAGCTCTATATATTTCAGCATGAATCCTTAAATTTAGCATCTAAGGATCAAACTTTTCTAATCAAATCTGGCAGCAATATTAAATCAATTGCCGAAAATTTGACCCAGCAAAAAGTAATTAACGATCCATGGTTATTTATCTTGTTGGCCAGACTACGGGGACTTGAAACTAAAGTTCGAGCAGGCGAGTTTCATTTGGAAAAAGCCAAAACGCCTGATAAGCTCCTCGACCTTTTTAGTCGTGGTGTTTCCGTCCAGTATCGCTTCACTGTCATAGAGGGTTGGACTTTTCGACAGTTTCTGACTGAACTACAAAAAGTTGACGAACTCGATCATCGAATTAATCATCTTTCTGATCAGGACATAATGACAACACTGGGCTTCGAAGGCCAACATCCGGAAGGATTGTTTTTTCCAGATACTTATCGTTTCCCAAAAGGAACTTCCGATGTGGACTTTTTACACCGTTCTTATCGTCTGATGAATAAACATCTGAATCGAGAGTGGAAATCGCGGGACAATGATTTACCGCTAAATTCCCCCTATGAAGCCTTAATACTAGCCTCGATCATTGAAAGGGAAACGGGTGTACCTGAGGAACGTCCCCTGATCGCAGGTGTTTTTGTTAACAGGTTGCGAAAAAACATGAGATTACAAACTGATCCAACTGTTATCTATGGGTTAGGTGACGAATTTGATGGGAATATCAGATTTAAAGATTTACGTACCGACACTCCATATAATACCTACACCCGTAAAGGTTTAACGCCCACGCCGATTGCTTTACCAGGATTAAAGTCAATCCAGGCTGCGCTGCATCCGGAAAAAACCAAAGCTATTTATTTTGTAGCTAAAGGCGATGGTAGCCACTATTTTTCAGAAACGCTTGAAGAGCATAATCGAGCTGTACGAAAATATCAGCTAAAATAGAGCCCCCCACCAGGATTCGTTACATGCAGAATAAAATGATCGTTATCGATGGTGTCGATGGTGCAGGTAAAGGCGTTCAGACCCGGGCTCTAGTCGATATCATGAACAGAGCCGGGCTTGACACTATTTTGACTCGTGAACCGGGTGGTTCAGCAGCAGCCGAAGAAATCAGAGCGTTGTTAGTTACGGGAGATACTGAAAAGTGGGATAGCATGACTGAGCTACTATTGATGTATGCGTCGCGTAAGAGCCATGTTCGAGACACAATTTTACCCGCACTTAACAATGGGCAATGGGTGGTCTGTGATCGATTCGCTGATTCTAGTCGAGCTTTTCAAGGTGTGGCTGGAATGCTAGGCCTCGATTGTGTCGAAGAATTGCACCAACTGGTATTGGGTGATTTCAAGCCAGACCTTGTTTTAATATTAGATTTACCCGAATCAGTTGCCTTAGAACGCACCTTTAAACGGGCTGATAGCGAAGATCGATTCGAAAATAAGGGGCTCGAATATCATAAATTAGTGCGACAGGCATTTCGTAAAATCGCCCAGGGTTCACCGAATTTACATGCGGTCGTCGACGCAGAGAAACCTATCGATAGTGTCACAGACACTATTCTCTCAATTATCAACAGCGCTTTTGAGCTGTCGCCTCCATTAAAAAGATTATGACTTCTTTACCGGATGCCCTGGAAGGTGCGAGTAAAAAATTAGAAATATTCCCCTGGCACTACAATTTACTGACACGTTTGAGTGATCTAAAAAATCAAAATAGGATCCCTCATGCAATCTTAATTGACAGTAAGACTCACAGTGACGCCGAGTCATTTACTACTTACCTGTCTACATTATTGTTATGTGACAACAATAATGGCTACCAGATCTGCGGACAGTGCAAATCATGCCGTGGGATGCAGTCAGGTAGTTACTCAAACTTTAAATTAATCACAATTTTGTATGATGAGAAAAAGAAAAAAATTAATAAAAACATCAATATAGAGCAAATACGTAAAGTGA
Organism: Gammaproteobacteria bacterium; assembly: GCA_047639625.1. GTDB lineage: Bacteria > Pseudomonadota > Gammaproteobacteria. The sequence continues at coordinate 3,286 of JBLIOG010000210.1, read as the reverse complement.
TTTATGATATAAATCTTTCACCAAACTATGATAACTATAATGTAGTTGCAATCTATCCAGCTGAGAAAATGGGCCGGGAGGCTGCAAACAGTCTTCTCAAAACATTGGAAGAACCTGGCAAACAAGCCGTTATAATTTTACATACTAGTAACAAGGGACTCTTGCCTGTAACAATACGAAGCCGATGTCAAATATGGAATCTAAAGTGTCCAGATAATGAATCTGGATTGGACTGGCTGAAGCAGCAAGGGTTGTCTGAAACGGACGCTATTCATTACCTCCAGCTGTCAATGGGTGATCCATTATTAGCAAAAAAAATGGCCGAAGATAATTATTCCGAAATAGTTGAGTCTTTCAAAATTAGCTTTTCTGCTTTTTTGAAAGGCCGATCTGAAGTTACCGCGCTCGTTAATGAACTGACAAAGTATCAACCTGATGTCATTCGTCGATTGATTGATCGCGTTGTAACCGCTTATTGCTATCGCTTTTGCGGTCTTGATTCTGAGGGTAATGATCAAGCAACCACAAATCGATCTAAAGCCATGGCGATGTTTGAATTATATTCTATCGTATTCAAACGATTAGCGGTGGAAGACAATAATCTTGATCTTCATTTGCAACTTGAAGACGTGTTAATATCGATCAAACAAATTCTGAGAACACAGGACTAATTATGGCAGCACCGAGTCAGGGTATATTGTCTTTGAACATTAAAGATAAAAGCGCACTTTACGCGGCATATATGCCTTATGTGAAAAATGGCGGGTTATTCATACCTACAAACAAACAATACGCACTCGGTGACGAAGTATTCATGTTGCTTAGTCTCATGGAAGATAAGGAAAGACTACCTGTTGCCGGTAAAATAATCTGGGTTACGCCCCAGGGCGCGCAAAGCAATAAGGCCGCCGGGATAGGAGTACAATTTAGTAGTCAAGACAATGGGACTACCCGAAATAAAATTGAAGGTTATCTCGCAGGTGCGTTAAAAGCAGATCGACCCACGCATACTATGTAATCATAGTTAAAACTAAAGTATGTTTTTTGATTCCCACTGCCATCTTGATCGAATTGATCTTACTGGCTTTAATAATGACCCCGATAATCTCATTCATCAAATAACGGAAGATCAGGTTAAAGCGCTTGTTTGTATAGGTGTGACTCTCGAATCTTTCGAGTCGATGCTTCAATTCATTCAACCCTATCCCCAGGTTTTCTGCTCTGTCGGTGTACATCCAGACTATGAAGATGTTGTTGAACCGGATATAGCGACTCTATGCAACCTTGCCAAAGCTCATGACAAAGTTGTCGCTATCGGTGAAACCGGCCTTGATTATTTTCATCAGCAAGGTGATCTCGATTGGCAAAGAAGTCGATTTATTACCCATATTCAAGCCGCACGAGAAGTACAGCTCCCATTAATTGTTCACACGCGTCAGGCCAAAAAACATACGATTGAAATATTACGCGACTATAAAGCCAATGAAGTAGGGGGCGTCCTACATTGCTTCACCGAAGACTGGGAAATGGCTAGCCAGGCGATTGATCTCGGTTTTTATATCTCAATATCTGGCATTGTCACCTTTAATCAGGCAGAAAGTGTTCGCGAAATGGCTAAAAAAATTCCACTTGATCGACTATTGATTGAAACAGATTCACCGTGGTTATCACCCGTACCATTCCGGGGTAAAACCAATTATCCGGGCAGGGTAGGTATTGTTGCCGAAAAATTGGCGGAAATCAGAGCAGAAAGCCTCGAGCAAATTGCCTCTGCTACTTTTAAAAATGCTTGTCAATTATTTGAATTACCGCAATTAGTCACCAATTAATTTCCAACCTGAGGAAGGTTTAAACCCCGAACCATATTTATCGGCAAAAACTTCCAAATCTGCGATTACGGCTTCTAATCCGATTGACTGACTATAGTGTAATGGCCCGCCTCTAAATGGAGCAAATCCAGTTCCAAATATTATGCCCGCATCCAGTAGGTTTACATTCTCAACAATACCTTCTTCAAGGCAGCTAGCCGCCTCATTTAATAGCCGATATATTAAGCGTTTCTGGATAATTTTCTGATCACCCAGTGACGCATCTTTATCTTTAACAGGTTTACCTTTTTTGTATCGATAAATGCCTCGTCCAGTTTTTTTGCCCAAGTTACCGGCTTTTATATAGGATTCGAGAATAGGGGGTAAATCATAATTAAAGGTCCTGGAAAGATTTTGCGCCACTGATTGGCATATATCCAGCCCAACCGTATCTGCCAGTTCAATCGGACCCATAGGCATGCCAAAGTCCAATGCGGCTTTATCAATGGCCTCAATAGCGATACCTTCGTTGTACAAAATCATGGCTTCGACAAGATAGGGAAGCAAAATTCGATTGACCAAAAATCCTGGAGAACTTCGAACTGGCAGAGGTAATTTACCAATTTTCTGGACAAATGTGGCCGCCTTTGCAACAGTTTTGGGGCTGGTATCTGATGTTTTCACGATTTCAACTAGTGGCATTATCGCGACGGGATTGAAGAAATGTATACCAACCAGGCGTTCAGGGTCCTTCAAACCACTGGATAAGGTTTCCAAAGGAATGCTAGATGTATTTGTTGCGAGGATCGCATCAGGCTTCATTCGGGGTTCTATTCGTTCGTAAATAGCTTGTTTTGCCTCAATATCTTCAAATATGGCTTCAATGATGACATCAGCATTAGCGACACCATAGCCATGGGTATCGGGAATTAGCCGGTCGGAAACCGCATTGCGTTCATGAACGGTCCTTAGCTTTTTATTGAATAGCTTGTTTGCCCTTCCAATCGCGTTTGATAGATATTTTGGCTCTCTATCTTCCAGGGTTACTGTCATTCCTTTTAATGCACACCAGGCCGCTATATCACCTCCCATGATTCCCGCTCCGATAACATGAACATGTTGCGGGTTGAATTTTTTGTCTTCTACCTGATTTTTTAACTGATTTTGTAAAAAAAACACTCGGATTAAGTTGAGAACTGTCTCGCCCTGTATTAAACGAGCAACCGAATTTGCTTCCTCTTCCATCATGCGTTTTTTATCGCCAAAATGATCACGCCATAAGTCGATTATCGCGAATGGAGCAGGGTAGTGGGTACGCGAAACCTTTTTTGAAACCTGATTTTTCATAACTGATGCAACCAGGTTTCGAATCAGAGGTAGCGATAAAAACTGGCCGGTAAATGGCATTTGACGGCGAGGCGGTTTAGTCTTAACGATCTGTATGGCCGCTCGATCAATTTGCCGGGCAGGTTGTACAA
>JBLIOG010000209.1:0-7108 GCA_047639625.1 Gammaproteobacteria bacterium | reverse complement strand
AGCAGCGAGTTTTATCATTGAAGAAGCTTTGGGTAACAATTCAGGATCAATAACAATATCGTTATTGTCGGGCATCGACGACAACAAATGCCATCCAGATCCAAACCCATTGACAGGCTCTAATTCCAATGAATCTAAATGTTCAACCTTTGTTAATTTTTCTTCGCCCTGAAGACTGGCCAGGGAATTTGAATTCATTTGATAATCGGCCCAATAGATTTCCCCCATTCTCGCATCAATTGCAACTCTAGCGGCACTCAAATCATAAAAGTCGAATCCGGTTTGAGCGAGGATTGCCAGCGTTGATATAGGAATGATCGGAATATTCAAACCCATCGCTATTCCTTGTGCAGTTGCAGCCGCTATTCGAACACCGGTGAATGCACCAGGGCCATTCCCATAAGCGATATAATTAATTTCAGTTCGCAAAATACCACTTTCGGCAAGCACTTCATTCATCATGACTGGTAGTAGACGAGTATGTTGACGAGGTGCCATTTCAAAAACTGATACGGGTTGTGTCAGGCCATCACCGAGAGAGACTGAACAGCCTTCAGTCGAGGTTTCTAAGGCAAGAATATTCAAAACAGATCTCGAAGTTGCCGTTATCGGGCAATTCCTCGAGGGCTGTTTTTAACAAAATCAACAAATCGTGCAACCTCTTCAAACTGCTCACAGATGGGTTGAAGTGCCTCTAGCGTCTCATCATTGCCGGCACTGGATTTAATAAGTTCCCGATAACTTCGATGTAAAGCTCGGATTACCTCAGAACTGAATCCCGCCCGTTTTAACCCGACTTTATTAATGCCGACCGTGCGTGCCCGATTTCCAGCCGCTATAGTAAAAGGGGGGATATCCTGGGTAACAACTGAACCAAGCCCGCAAAGTGCGCGAGTGCCTATCAGGGTAAATTGGTGGACAGAAGTAAATCCTCCCAATATAGTATAATCCCCTACCTCGACATGTCCCGACAATGAGGCCGCGTTGGCAAATACAGTATGGCTTCCAACTATACAGTCGTGGGCTACGTGACAATAAGCCATAAACAAATTATCGCTGCCGATAATCGTGACTCCATTTCCATCAACAGTGCCACGATTAAGGGTTACGTATTCTCGAATTACATTGTTGTCACCAATTTCCAGACGAGTGGGTTCACCACCATATTTCTTGTCCTGGGGCGCTTCTCCGATCGAACTAAATTGAAAAATTCGATTATTCTGGCCCATTTTACAGGGACCACTAATGACTACATGCGGTCCAATATGGCAGCCCGCCCCAATTTCCACATTTGCTTCAATAATACTGTAGGCACCAACCTCTACATCATCAGCTAATTGAGCCGAAGAATCGATGATGGCGGTTGGATGAATCATGACACCCTATCCTGTGCTGAACACATCATTTCGGCACTGGCAACGACCATATCATTAACCAAAGCTTCGCATTGATACATACCAATTCCGCGCATATTTCGCACAAGTTTTACCTTTAAAATCAGCTGATCACCAGGCATAACCTGATTTCGAAAACGCGCCTTATCGATTCCAACCAACATGTAAAGCTTTTCTCTATACCCATCTTTCATCGATGAAAATGCTAGCAAACCTGTTGCCTGAGCCATAGCTTCAAGAATCAGAACTCCGGGCATGACAGGTTTACCCGGGAAATGCCCCTGGAAATAGGGTTCATTAATCGAAACATTCTTGAGGGCGGTTAACGAATCGTCACTGATCTCAATGACCCGATCCACTAGCAAAAAAGGATACCTGTGTGGTAAAAAATCGAGAATTTTATTAATATCAAAATCTAGCATGCATTTCTCTTATTTGTTAACCGAATACAATTTGTAACCGGAAGTATTCAGTTTTTGTCGAACTTTTCCAGTGCTTTAACGCGTTTGGCCAATTCATCCAACGATTTATAACGGACGTTGCTTCTATGCCAATCCGAGTTTTCAAGCAAGGGCGTGCCAGAAGAATAGGTCCCAGGCTTCTTTACATCTTTCGTGACAAGAGACATTGCTGTGATGGTCACATTGTCACAAATGGTTAGATGTCCCAGCACGACTGCAGCACCCGATATTTTACAAAATTTACCGATCGTCGCACTACCCGCAATGCCAACACAGGCTGCTATTGCAGTATTTGCACCGATCCGAACGTTGTGAGCGACCTGGATCTGGTTATCGAGCTTGCAACCATCCTCAATGATTGTGTCATCGAGCGCCCCACGGTCAATTGTCGTATTGGCGCCGATTTCAACATTATCACCAATAATTACTCGACCAATTTGCGGAATTTTAACCCAGCTTTTCTCCGTTGCTACTAATCCAAAACCATCAGAACCTATAACTGCACCAGGATGAATAATACAACCTGAACCTAAACTCACCTGATGCTCAATAGTCACCCGGCTATGAAGAATACAGTCCCGCCCTATGGTTGTATTCGCGCCGATAATACAACCATCACTAACCCGAGTTCCTGCGTCTATCGTTACACCATCTGATATCGAGCAGAATGCACCGATACGAACCGAATCAGCTATTTTGACACTCGAACCAATCTGGGCTGACGGATGAATCAGTTGACTCGTTATCATCGGTTGTGGCCTTAACAAATCGATTGCCCGAATAAAGCTCAGATGAGGGTTTTTAGAATACAATAACGCTTTATCCGAAGCTTGATTGTCAAAATCTTCAGGAACAATTACGCAAGCACATTGGCTATCAACCAGGTTTTTTAAATACTTTCGATGTTGAATAAAACATAAATCGCGAGGGCCAGCCGACGGCAATGACGCAACGTTTTCAATCGGTAAACGCGAATCCCCGAGGGAACGGAGGTCCAAATATAATGCGAGCGATTGTAAAGTTTGGGTCATAGATCGATGACTATGATTGAGTTAAGTATCGCTGATTAAGGCATAAACCCGGCGGGTAATTACCACAACAAAGACTAAACCCAATCGCTATTATTGAGTAGTCTTTGGTGAATTGTACTGCTCTATCAACATTTCAATAATCTGATCAGTTATGTCTATTTGATCGGAAACATAACTGACGCCTTCGGTTAATATCAAATCGAATTTCCCACTATCCCCCAGACTTTCTAGCACCTTAGAGATAACTTTTTGAAGTTCACGTACGCCTTCGTTTCGTCGTAAATTCTGATCTTCACGAAATTCCTGCTCGAGAAACTTTAGCTGGCTGACTTTAAGCCGGATTTCTCTTTCCAATTTTCGCCGACTATTTGCAGAATCAGCCAATTCATCTGATTTGATCTGCTCTTCAATAGCCAGGATCTCCGATCTTTTATCCTTGAGTTGAGTTTCTCTTGGTACAAATTCGGATTTTAGTTGTTCCTCCACTTCACGGGCCTGTGGAGACTCTTTCAATACTCGCGCAGTATTGACGAACCCAATTTTATACCCCAGATCCTGACTGAATGCAGAACCACTCAGAAATATCAGACTGGCTGATATACATACAAACAGTAACTTATTCAATTAAACCTCAGCTAAAAAGAAGCCCCAATGGCGAACTGAAAATTACGTGTATCATCGCCAGATTTATCATTTATTGGAAACGCATAGCTAAACTCAAGAGGACCGACTAACGAAAACCACTTAGCGGATAAGCCGACGGACTGACGTAACTCATTGCTCTCATAACTCTCAGCATCGGCAAACACGTTACCTGCGTCGAAGTATACCCCAAGCCTGAAGGTTTCTGTACTACCCAGAGACTCCACGGGAAAGAGTATTTCGGTATGCGTTAATACCTGTAAATTTCCGCCAAATGGTTCGTTATTGCTATCTTTTGGTCCCAGACTATTTCGGTCATATCCGCGCACCGTTCTGACACCACCGGCCGTATATTTCTCGAAAAATGGCAAATCGCTGCTATCACCATAGGCTTCGCCATAAGAAATACGAGTTCTAAAATTAAAAGTCAGTGTATCCGTAAAACCAAATGCGGTTTGATGGATGAATCGGGCTTTGTAAAAATCCAGATCACCCGTGTGAATCTCGAGACCGAAACTGTTTAGATAGCCTGAGTCAGCAAATATACGCCGATTTCGAGTGTCATTAGAAATACTAAGCGTAGTGAAAAAACTATCGTATTTTATGCCATCAACGTTATTCGGATCGGTACCTGTTGCGTATTTATCGGAGCTTTCTATAATGAAATCTATAACTTCATCGGATGCTGAAGAATTAACTGTAACATCGTTTTGTTCGACTCCAAATCCTATTTTGAATCGATTATATTCAGACAAAGGTATTCCATAATTCATTGATACACTTAAACGATCGATTAAGTAATCACTCAAATTATTTAATGAGGCATCGGTTTTGCTAAAACTAAGGTTAAACCCACGACTGATACCATCAGCTGTGTAATAGGGATTTTCATAACTAAACGAATATTGTTCGGATGATGCGGAGTTATCGAAACGCACACTCAACGAATTTCCCGTTCCAAATATATTATCGTGTGTTAGTCCCAGATTAAATATTGCACCCTGTAAATCCGAATACCCCAGTCCAACCTGAACATTACCCGAGAATCGTTCAGTAACTGATACTTTCAGATCCAACTGACTATCACTATTTTCCACCCGAATACGATTTATTTTGACAGACCCAATATAATTTAAGCGCTGAAGACGAACACGAGATCTATCGAGTTTACTTTGATTAAAAGCTTCACCCTCCATCAAACGCATTTCCCGGCGTAAAACATGATTTCTGGTACGATCGTTTCCATCGAATTCGATAAAACGTACCAACATTCTTTGCCCTGGCTCGACGATATAGCGTAATTTCACCTTCTTCGTTTCATCGTCGATCTCAGGAACAACCTGAACATTGACAAAAGCATAACCTTCATCACCAAGCCGTAAACTTATCAGATTAACCACTGTCATAATTTTCTTACGTGAGAAAACATCACCTTCACGAAAGGGGATTAAGGCCGTTAACTCAGCTTTATCAACAATCAGATCACCAATTAATTCTATGTCGCTCAGAGTATATAAATCTCCCTCGTTTACGTTAATCGTAATATTGATGTCATTACGTTCAGGGGAAATAGTGACCTGCTGGGATTCAATTTCAAATTTAATATAGCCCCGATCAAAATAATATGATTTAAGAGTCTCAAGATCGCCGGTCAATGAAGATGCCGAGTAATAGTCCGCGGCAAAAACACCTTCGTGTGAGGACTCAAGTTTAAATTGCGCCAACAGTGTTTTATCGTCGTATACGTCATTACCGGTAATATTGATTGAACGAATTTCAGCCTGCTCACCCTCCGATATGACAATATCGATTACGACTCGATCTGCATCGATCTGTGTCCATTCTGCTGTAATTCGTGCACCGTATTTTCCGAGCGAGTAATACAGCTGTTGTAGCTCTAACTCAAGCTGTGCGAGTAAAACATCGTTGAATATTTTTCCTCGGGCAATGCTCATTTGATCGAGTGCTTTTACCAGGGTATCGTCGTCAATCTCACTATTTCCCTCGAAAGTAATCTCGGCAATAGAAGGCCGCTCCCTCACCTTGACGATTAAATTCGGTCCTTCCTGTAATAATTCGATATATTCGAAAAACCCAGTTTTATAAAGTTCACGAATGATCTGACCCGAACGCTGTTGCTGAAATGTTTCACCCGCTGATATCGGCAAGTAATTAAGAACAGTACCGTCGGAGATCTTTTTCGCGCCCACAATTTTAATGTCTTTTACAACAAAATCACTTGCCTGCAAGCAAAAAGTAGCCATCAACAGTGCCAGCGCACCGATGGTTTGAAAAGCTTTCAAGATTAATTCACCAGGCGTAATAGATCGTTGTACATGGCCAGAGACATTAATCCAAATAACAGGACTATGCCGATTTTCTGACCGACCAACTCGATAGTCTCCGAAACCGGACTACCTTTTACAATTTCGATAAGATAATAAAATAAGTGTCCGCCGTCCAGCATCGGAACCGGCAACAAATTTAACACGCCCAGACTAATGCTAATAATGGCTAAAAACCCAAGGAATTCTTCAAGTCCGATCTGAGCAGTAATGCCGGCATATTTAGCAATCGTGATAGGACCACTTAGATTTTTTAAATTTGCTTCACCAACAACCAACTTACCCATTACTTTTAACGTAACCAGAGACATGCGCCAGGTCCTGTCGATCGCCTTAACTAAAGCCAAAATCGGATTGTACTGCTCAACAACCCTAATTTCTTTTGAAATTTCCGGTGATATTTCTATTCGATTCATAACACCAACAAAACCAAACGTTTCGTCATTCTCCGATTTAGTACCGGGAATCAGGTCAAGCTCTACTACACGACCGTCTCGGGCAACTTCAAGCTTCAATAAATGACCTGGGTTAGATCGAATGACGGTAACCCAATCGAGTAGGTTACTAATTTTCTGACCGTTGATATTCAGGATTAAGTCATCTGGCATTATTCCCGCATTTTCCGCAGCCCCCCCTTCAATAACACTATCTATAATTGGCGGCATTTCTGGACGCCAAACTGATAAACCCAAATCGGCCACCGGATTCATCTTTTCTTTTTTAAGTAAACCGAGATCACCAATTTGCAGAAGAACCGTTTCAACTATACCGTCCAGTTTTTGAAGTCTTAATTCAATGGTTTCCTGCCCTATGGATTCTTCAAGTAAGGTAAAGCGGACTGTTTCCCAACTAGGCGTTTCGATACTATTCACTGCTAGAATGACATCGCGGTATTCAACGCCATTCTGTGCCGCAATACTGCCCTCAGCTACTTCGCCGACAATCGGTTTATATCCCGAAACTCCCGCCATATAAATTAAACTATAGGCGACTATTGCAAACAGAAAATTAAACAACGGACCGGCAAACACGATCGCAAAGCGCTGGCCAACCCGCTTACGATTAAAGGCCCGATCCAGTTCATGTGATTCAACTTTGCCCTCACGTTCGTCGAGCATCTTCACATAACCACCCAACGGAATGCTGCCTATAGCATATTCTGTCTCGCCATCAGACCCCATACGACTCCAGATAGGCTTACCAAAACCGACTGAAAACCGAAGCACTTTAACGCC
>JBLIOG010000208.1:0-7111 GCA_047639625.1 Gammaproteobacteria bacterium | reverse complement strand
CTTATAACGCAACGCTCATCGAAAAATTTAACGCCCAGGATGCGGTTATGCTGGGAAAAACCAACATGGACGAATTCGCCATGGGTTCTTCGAATGAAAATAGTTATTACGGCCCAGTTCGAAATCCGTGGAACCTCGATCGCGTACCCGGCGGCTCATCCGGCGGATCTGCAGCTGCGGTGGCTGCCGGAATGGCACCTGGTGCCACCGGAACTGATACGGGTGGTTCTATTCGACAACCAGCTGCTTTCTGTGGTGTAACAGGAATAAAACCGACCTACGGACGGGTTTCCCGCTATGGCATGATCGCGTTCGGATCCAGTCTCGATCAAGCCGGGCCTTTTGCACACACCGCCGAGGACTGTGCCATTTTGCTAGAAGCAATGTCGGGCTTTGACGAAAGAGATTCAACATCCGTCGATCGACCGGTCGATTCGCTGCAGGCAAACCTCAGCCAATCGATTGATGGACTTCGAATCGGGCTGCCCAAAGAGTATTTTGCTAAAGGTCTCGACAGTCAAATTGCGTCAGTCATTGATGAAGCCGTTCGTCAGTTTCAGGCACTCGGTGCAACAATTGTTGATATCAGTCTGCCAAAGACACAGTTATCCATACCCGTTTATTACCTGGTTGCGATGGCTGAATGTTCATCAAATCTGTCACGATTTGACGGCGTACGATTTGGTTATCGTTGCGACAACCCAACCGACCTTGAAGACTTGTACAAACGATCACGCGGGGAAGCGTTTGGTGAAGAAGTGAGGCGACGGATCATGATCGGTACTTATGCTTTATCAGCCGGATATTACGATGCCTATTATCTCAAAGCACAACAAATAAGAAGGCTCATTAAAGAGGATTTCGCACAGGCATTCGAATCGGTTGATCTCATCCTGGGCCCGACTACGCCTGAGGTCGCCTTCCCGATCGGCGAAAAATCAGACGATCCCGTGAGCATGTATCTGCAGGATATTTATACCATTTCTCTCAATCTAGCAGGGTTACCTGGCATGTCACTACCGGCAGGCTATGTCGATAACATGCCGGTCGGTTTGCAGTTAATCGGAAATTACTTCAATGAATCTGGATTATTGCAGGCTGCCCATCAATTTCAGCAAGCCACAGAATGGCACAAACAATCTCCGGAGGCATGCTAATGGCCGGCTGGGAAACTGTCATAGGGCTCGAAATCCATGCTCAACTTGCGACCAAAAGTAAAATATTTTCTGGTGCGTCGACTGCTTTTGGTGCGGAGCCAAATACACAGGCCTGTACCGTAGATTTAGGTTTTCCAGGCGTTTTACCCGTTTTAAATCGCGAGGCTGTCACCATGGCAATCAAGTTTGGTGTCGCTATTGGCGCTGAAATTGGGCCTGAATCGGTATTTGCCCGTAAGAATTATTTCTACCCTGATTTACCCAAAGGCTACCAGATTTCTCAGTTTGAACTACCGATAGTCGGTACAGGTCAAGTCACGATTAGTCCTGAAGAAGGCATCACAAGAATTATCGGTATCACCCGCGCGCATCTCGAAGAAGATGCGGGTAAGTCAGTCCACGATCACTTCCCAAATCAGAGTGGAATTGACCTGAACCGTGCAGGTACGCCACTCCTCGAAATAGTGTCAGACCCTGACTTGCGTTCGGCCAAAGAGGCCGTTACCTATGCGCGAAAAATTCATGCGCTGGTTCAGTATCTTGAAATCTGCGATGGCAATATGCAGGAAGGTTCGTTTCGCTGTGATGCCAATGTATCGGTTAGGCCCATCGGGCAAGTCGAGCTCGGCACTCGGGCTGAGCTAAAAAATATTAACTCATTCCGATTTCTTGAAAAGGCCATTAATCTCGAAATTGAGCGCCAGATTGAATTGATCGAAGATGGCGGAACCGTCCTACAGGAAACCCGTCTTTATGATTCAGAGAAACATGAAACTCGTTCGATGCGCAGTAAAGAAGAAGCCAACGACTATCGATATTTTCCCGATCCGGATTTACTACCCATCGTCGTCAGCGACGATGAAATAGAGCGAATTCGTAAAGAGCTGCCAGAACTTCCTGAACAAAAGCGACAGCGTTTTATCGACGAACATGCGCTATCAGAATACAACGCCGAATTATTAACCTCGAGTCGAGACCTGGCGCAATTTTTCGAATCAGCGTTGAATGCCCAACCCGGACTCTCCACGCATCTTGCCAACTGGATTCTCGGTGACTTAACCGGAGCCCTGAATAAAACCGACCTCGACATAAACCATTCGCCAATTAGTCCGACTGATCTCGCTCAGTTGGTCTTACGTATAACCGACAACACAATTTCTGGCAAAATCGCAAAAGACGTTTTTGAAGCCATGTGGCAGGGTGAAGGCGATGCTGATGCCATTATTGAAAAACGGGGTTTAGAACAGATTACCGACAGTGGCGCAATAGAACAGTTAATTGATGACGTGATTACAGCTAATCCTGACCAGGTTGAACAATTGAGAGCAGGCAAGGATAAGGTACTTGGTTTTCTGGTTGGACAGGTCATGAAATTATCCAAAGGCAAAGCCAACCCTGGACAGGTTAATCAGATGTTACGCAATAAGGTCGGTTAACAAACGTGTCCGGACAAGATCAAATTCAACGTTTTATTTTCGACGAGTTTCCAATTAGGGGTGAACATGTTTCACTCCACCAGAGCTGGCAACAAATTGTGTCACAGTCAGACGCCGAAGGTCCCGCGCTGATGTTACTAGGTGAGGCGCTCTGTGCAACTGCGCTGCTGGTCAATACTCTCAAGATCGAAGGCAGTATTAGGCTGCAAATTCGAGGATCCGGACCTATCCATCTGCTTGTTGCTGAAGCCTATTCAGACAATAGCATTAGAGGGGTAGTGCGGCAAAATAAACCTGTCGTTGGCGGAGCGCCGCTAGCCGACCTTTTCCAGACAGACAAACTTGTTATCACTATCAATTCTGGCAAGGCTAAACCCCATCAGGGTATAGTCAGTTTAACAGGCAATAATTTATCGGAAGCCTTGCAAGCTTACTTCGACTACTCCGAACAACTACCCACTCGATTATGGCTAGCAGTTGATGAAAAAAATTGCCGCGGCCTTTTAATCCAGAAATTACCAGGGGATTTTACAGACACCGACGCCTGGTCGCGAATTGGCATTTTAACGGACACAATAACCTCACAGGAATTACTCGAAACCGATGCCAAAACACTATTACGTCGTCTATACCATCAGGAAGTTTATCGACTATTCGACATTGAACCTTTGCGGTTTTCCTGCAGTTGTTCGCTACAGCGAACTCAAGACATGTTGTTTGGTTTGGGTGAAAAAGAGGTTAACAGCATTCTTGAAGAACAAGATAACGTGTCGATTACCTGTGAGTTCTGTAACAAACAATATAGTTTTGGCGCCATAGATATAAAACAGCTTTTCAAATCTATTCCCATCAGTCCTGAACATACAACCCGACACTAATGTTAAATATTCATCGAATACCGATTGAAATTCACCAGGACACTAAAGTTGTCTTCGGTCTGGACGACATAGAAAATCGATGAGTAAGGTTTTACTGGTTACTGGAAGTAGTCGGGGAATTGGGGCAGAAACGGTTCGCCAGGCTGCCATAAACGGCTATGCTATTTGCGTTAATTATCATAAAAACAAATCGGCAGCCGAAACCCTGGTCGAATCTCTGGGACAAACCAGTCAACCCGTTATCATCGAACAGGCAGACATTAGTCAGGAATCTGACGTCATCAGACTTTTTACCACTATTGATAGACATTTAGGGCCGCTGACCTCACTGGTTAATAACGCAGGCATTCTGGAGAATCAGCGCTCAGTGGTTGATATGACGGTCGATCGATTAACTCGCGTATTCGCGACCAATATCACCGGCAGTTTTTTGTGTTGCCGCGAAGCAGTAAAACGTATGTCAACTTCATTCGGCGGACAAGGTGGTAGCATAGTAAACCTGTCATCGCGTGCAGCTGTCCTTGGTGCTGCCAACGAATATGTAGACTATGCGGCTTCCAAAGGGGCCATAGACAGTCTGACTATTGGCCTTGCAAATGAAGTCAGTACCCAGGGTATACGCGTTAACGCGGTTAGACCAGGATTGATCTATACCGATATTCATGCCAATAGTGGTGAACCGGGTCGGGTAGATCGCCTTAAAGCCGGCGTACCCATGCAGCGCGGCGGAACAGTCCGCGAGGTTGCCGAATCAATACTCTGGTTATTATCCGATGCTTCTTCCTATACTACCGGCAGTTTTATTGATGTCTCGGGTGGGCGCTAAAGTCAATTTCAGGCAGGCAGTCTTTTTTTACTGGTAATCACCAGCACATTACCAACCAGTACCAGAATAAATCCAAACAACGCCTGTAAGCTCCAGACATAGGACTCAAATATAGTGGAAATTCCGAGCGCGATAATGGGAAACAAAACCGCAGCATAGGCAGATTTATCGGCGCCAATTCTACCTATCAAAGTCAGGTAACAACCAAACGCAAAAATAGATCCAAAAATACTTAAGTAGATTAGCGAGAGACTATATTCGATTGTGGCATCAAAATTAAAAGCAACGCCGCTTATCAATGCATAGACAACCATGAACATGGTTCCATACATCATACCCCAGGCATTCGATTGTAATACCGGCAGGTTATTTTTCTGATTTCGGGCAGACAATATGTTCCCAATTGAAGCTACAAAAGTGGCGATTAAACATAGCCAAAGGCCTTGCAAACTATCTGCGTCAGTTTCAACTATTGCAACTTCTGACCAGAATACGGCTGCGATACCAGCGATACCAATCATCGCCCCGACCATAACCTGAATTCGAACGCGTTCACCCAGTAATATCCATCCATTGATAATGTTCATCAGTATTACTGTCGAGAACAGCAGGGCAACAATGCCTGAAGTTAACAAGCCAGTTGCCCAGTAAAAAATAAGGTAGTTGGTACTGAATAGAAAAAGCCCCTGCAAGGCAATGAACGCATGTTGTTGCCATTCAAATCGCAGGCTCTTTTGGGTTAACTGGCAATAGATCAGTAAAATGACTGCTGCCAGACCAAACCGATAGACCAGCGATACTTCTGCGGCTACAACACCTAGCTGGAATTTAATCGCATACCAGGTCGAACCCCAGATCAGAACGGTTATCAGATAAAGTGTTGCAGAGTTTTTAAACACGAAGCATCCGTTAAAAGGGGATCTAGAAACCTGAATCAAAGATCAGCAGGAAAATTTATTCAATACCAAAGGCGCAGAGCCAGCACTCATTCAGGAGCGCCAATAATCGACGAAAATCAGCGACCGGGTAATCTAATGCTGCAGAGCGATCTACGCAATACATCATAAGAAATTGTTCAGTTTGGTCGTTCGTGAACTCGCCATAATGACAGATTATGGCTAAATCCCAACAGGGGTTAGCCATTGCCGAAAATTCCCAGTCGATAAACCATAACCGATTCGAACTATCGAGAATTAAATTCTCGGGATTTAAATCATTATGTGAAGGGACAAGAGGAAGTTGACCTAAACGCTCGATATCAATCTCAGACAACAATTGATTTTTTTTAAGTTTTAGAGGCTCTCGTTTTTCATCGCTCACCAATTTAAAATATCGATCGATTAATTTAATGACATCAACGGTACCCTGGAAGTTTATAGCGCTTCTATGTAATCGATGAAGATTATCAATTAGCCGTTGCATGTTCGGCAGTTCAGCAAGTTGATTTGACGTTAGAATTTTCCCATCAACGACCGTGATGCTGAGACTTATACCGTTTGTTCCTTCCCAGATACATTGATTCGATAAGCCAAGACCAAAAGCCAAAGATCGATTATACGATTCAACCTGTCGGTCAATATAACGATTAGTTTCAGCTCGGGGTATGCGCAGAATCCAGTCCACTTGCGCGCTTATTAACCGATAATTATGATTGGAGAGCCCCCCTAAAACTGTAATCTGAAAGTCAGACGGATGAAAATTTTCTAGCATCGGAATCTGTCGAAAGGTGTCGACCAGATTGAGCTCTTTCATAATTGGCCAAGATACTGACGGATAATAGGGTCGGGATGATCTTCCAGTAATTTTCTGGTTTCACACAACGCCAGCACACGACCTCGATCAATAAATGCAGTCCGTTGCGATACCTGCCGGGCATCCGAAGGTTGATGGCTAACCATCAATACCGCCATATCGTATTGCTTTGCCAGATCCGCGACACGTTCAATTAATTCCTGGCGTTGCGCCGGGCCTAGCGCTGCAAAGGCCTCGTCGAGCAGTAATACCCGATGTTTTCGAACCAGCACTCTGGCCAACGCAACACGCTGTTGCTGTCCACCCGATAGCTGACCCGGTCGACGCGATTCAAGGCCGGTGAGTTCGAGAGACGCTATCGCATTTTCAACATCAATTCGTTGGGCTTCGGACAGTTTTAACGAAGGACTAACTCCGATCGCAATATTGGTAAACAGATCAAGATGGGGGAAAAGATTGTGGTTCTGAAATACAATACTGAGTGGTCTTTGGCCAACCGGCATAGAATCAACATGAATATTATCAATCGAGAGAGTGCCGGAAGTTGGGGTTAGAAATCCGGCAATCAAGTGAAGTAAAGTCGATTTACCCGAACCACTGGGGCCGATAATAGTCAGCACTTCACCACTGCCAGCGATCAGTGAAAAGTCCATGGAAAGGCCATCATCATCCCCCGCGTTTAGATACTGGTATTTTAACGAATCAACATCCAGCACCCGAGTAAGTTCATCCATCGTGTTTTCCGCCTGCCAACCGTTCGATACAGACATACATACCCAGGCAAAATAACAAAAGCATGACGGCCGTTACCGCTGCTTGCGGAATTAAATAGGCACTCAGCTGCTGATAGAGTAGTAAGGGCAGGGTGGTATTATCGGTCGTACCAAACAAAGCGATCACACCAAGGTCTCCCATCGCCAACGCACAAACCAGTGCGAGTGAAAGTGCAATAGGTCGGCGTAACATCGGCCAGTCTATTTTGATCCATCGATTCCAGCCGGTAATTTGAAGGCTTGCGCAAAGTTTGTCATAGCGCATTCGATGTTGTCGCATGGCGGGTCC
>JBLIOG010000207.1:0-7136 GCA_047639625.1 Gammaproteobacteria bacterium | reverse complement strand
CCTCGCTCATGAACGATATTGATTCCATCAACCGATAACTTTAAATAGTCTCCAACATGAATGGGCACACGATTATCATGACCATAAGGAATATTGTCACCAAATGCGCCACCCCAGGCATTGAACTGCCAGTTTTGTATTCGCAGCTCATCATTTTCTACGATATAAATCGGCCCATTGTCGCGCATCCAGGCATTATCATTCGGTATCTGATGCCAGATAAGATTTCTATGATCGAACTTACCACCCATCGATTTAATAGCTGTACGGGCCTCGCTACAAATAGATTTTGAATGACAAAGGATATGTAGTTTTTCGTATTCAGAAATAATCTTCGCCATTTCTGCAAACGCGGGCTCGTAGACTTTTTCCCAGCGCCCTGGCCATTGCAACCAGATAGCCTCCTGTTTTTCCCATTCTGCTGGCACGCGTTTATTCATAGTAGATTCTGCGTTGATTGTGGGTGCCATAATTAATGTTAGTAACATCACTAAAAACAGTGTGATTGTCGATTGTATTTTTGAACAAATACTTTTCACAACTCCAGCCAATAGATTGGTGAAATTGCCCTCAAGGTTACAAGAACCAATCAACTGTTGGTTAATAGCCATCTAGAATTCTGCCCAGAACGTGGTGGTATAAACATACTGCTCAGCATCACAATTTTTTGATAAAGAACTTTATTCTTCGTATGCTCCTGTATATAGATATTTTCTACATTTATGTGCTTTTTTGCAAGGAGTTGGCGTTTGTTTGGTAATCGTTTTGAAGATATCAATCTGAAAGGAGATGTGTTCGGCGGGGTGACCACAGCTGTCATTTCTTTACCTTTAGCATTGGCATTTGGTGTTGCATCAGGCGCAGGTGCTGAGGCTGGACTTTGGGGTGCGATATTGGTGGGCTTTTTTGCGGCCTTATTCGGCGGCTCAACCAGTCTAATCTCTGAGCCTACGGGTCCTATGACTGTCATCATGACGGCGGTGTTAACCAGCATAATGGCTAAATACCCTGAAACAGGTATGGCTATGTCGTTTACCGTAGTGATGATGGCAGGCGCTTTTCAAGTGCTTCTTGGAACTCTAAAACTCGGGAAATACGTTACTTTAATGCCATATAGCGTGATTTCTGGCTTTATGTCAGGCATTGGGGTTATTTTAATTCTCTTGCAGCTATCTCCGCTTTTAGGGCACGCCGCACCTCCTGGTGGGGTTATAGGCACTTTGTCCGAGCTTCCTAATACCATCGCAAATATGAAGTTTAACGAGCTGTTTTTGGGTTTACTGACCTTGGGGGTTTTATTCTTCTTCCCAAAACAGTATCGAAAATACCTGCCTGCACAATTAGTAGCGTTAGTGGCAATAACCCTGTTATCAGTCATTTTATTCGATAGCGATAGTATTCGTCGGATCGGAGAAATACCGGCGGGTTTGCCATCCTTGATCATCCCCCATATTAATTTGGACCTGCTTACCACAATGGTCATCGATGCGCTCGCACTAGGAACGCTAGGTTGTATCGATACCTTACTTACGGCCGTTATTGGTGATTCATTAACACGTAAAGAGCATGACTCAGACAAAGAACTGCGCGGTCAAGGTTTCGCAAATATGATTTCTGGTTTGTTTGGCGCCTTGCCCGGGGCTGGCGCGACCATGGGGACGGTAACAAATATCCAGGTGGGAGCTCGCTCGCCTATATCCGGGATGGTTCGGGCTCTAGTACTCGCTTTGGTGGTGTTGGTTGCCGGTGGATTGACAGAACCAATTCCAATGGCCGTGCTCGCGGGTATAGCAGTCTACGTTGGTTTTAACATTCTCGATTGGAGCTTTATTCAACGCGCACACAAAGTTAGTTTTCAGGGCATGGCTATTATGTATGGCGTTATGCTGTTGACGGTTTTTGTTGATTTAATAGTCGCGGTCGGACTTGGGGTGTTTATTTCCAACATCATCATTATTGAACGATTGAGTCGGGAGCAAGCGCGTCAAGTTAGAGCGATAAGTGATGCTGACGGAGATGATGTACCGCTAACAGAGAGTGAGCGAGAATTACTGGACAAAGCAAATGGAAAACTACTGTTTTTATACCTTTCTGGGCCAATGATCTTTAGTGTATCAAAAGCCATCGCTCGACAGCACGCGAGAGTCTCTGATTACGAGGTGATGATCCTTGATTTAACTGATGTGCCAATGATTGACGTGACGGTTGGTCTTGCTCTTGAGAATGCGATAAAAGATGCACTGGATGCCAAGTGTGAAGTTTTCTTATTATGTCCGAATGTGCACACGCGTCAACAGTTAGAAAAATTTCACGTAGTAGATTTGGTTCCCAGCGATAACACCTATTCATTTCGTTTAGAGGCGTTGCAAGCTGGGTTGAAATATTTAGAAAAAGATAAATGAAACATAGGGACAGAGCCTACTGAATGCATTGCATTTGAAATTAAACAGAGCATGGGACCTTGAACAATCAGCAATCCGTCATTGCTTACTAAAGCTGACTACTAAAAGATCCTCTATGAATGGATATTTTCCGAACCTGGCAACAACAGCTTTTACTACCGCTGTTTTCAAATAGTTTCGATTTTCAGCCTATCAGCTTTTTAACATTGGCCAGCAAATTATCCGCACCTCGCGCTAATAAAGAGGTATCTGAACCACAGGCAACAAAAGTAAAACCTTCGTTTACCAAATTAGCAGCAAAGTCTCTATCAAACACTAGCGTTCCGACTGGGATGTTTCGTTTCATTAATACTCGCGCAATCGGCCAGATCAGTTGCCAGACCGATTCATGCATCGGATTACCAAGATGACCCAGATCCGCGGCGATATCGGCGGGGCCAAAAAATACGCCATCGACGCCGTCAACACTGGCTATCTCGACGGCAGAAGCCAGTGCCTCTCGAGTTTCGAGTTGAACAATAATAGTCGTCTCATCTTCAATTCGTTCGAAGTAATCTGATGTTCGACCGAAACTGTTAGCCCGGGTCGATGTGCTTACGCCGCGAATACCCCGCGGTGGATACCGGGTGGCGGCAACGGCTGCTTCAGCCTCTTCGCTCGTTTGGATCATGGGAAATAAAAGACCGTCAACCCCAAGATCCAGTAACCGCTTTACCTTAACCGGATCATTCCAGTCGGGACGAACGATTGCAGTTGTTGTACTCGCTGAAAATACCTGAAGTTGACCCAGCAGAGTTTGTAATTCATTCGGTGAATGCTCCATATCCAGGAGCACCCAGTCGAAACCAGCCGACGCAACGACTTCGGCTGCAAAACCATTACTCAGGCTCACCCAGAGCCCGAGTTGCTTCTTGCCATCATTTAAAGCTTTCTTGAATGGATTAGTCTCTAGCTTCATTAGATTATTGCCTTTTCTATAAATGGTTCATTACGTTCGATTCTGCCATAGCCGAACGGTGATAAATCGAGTGAACGATATTCACCATAGGTGATCAATTCAGATATTCCACGCCCCATGGCGGGTGATTGCTGTAAACCGTGACCGGAGAACCCATTAACGAATATAAAGTTCTCTACTTTTGAATGTGGACCTAAAATAGCGTTTTGATCGAGGGTATTGTAAGCATAATGACCTATCCAGGAGTTCACCACTTTGATCGCCTCAAACTGAGGAATCCGGGTGGCAATTGTCGGCCATACTTTCTCCTGCCAGATATTATGATCGGGTTCATAATCATCATAATCGACCACTGAGTCGTCATTCGGTGGACAGCCCGCCAGATAATATTGGCCGTCAGTTCGCATATGCACACCACTCGGATCAATCGTTAAGGGCAGATCTCGATCGAGTGGTTGTTCAGCATCAAAAATAAAGGTGTAGCGTTTGCGTGGTTCAACCGGGATGTCGATGCCAGCCATTCGGCAAGTTAAAATTGCCCGCGGGCCGGACGCGTTAACAACTTTACCGCAGCTAATGTCTTCACCGCTTTTCAGTCGGATACTTTCAACTTGCGTTTTCGCCGCATTCAAGTTCATCGACACGACTTCGTTGCCTATAAATTCAACGCCATTCTCTTTACCCGATTTCCTAAACCAGTCGAATACTGTTCCGCCATCAAAATATCCTTCGTTAATCGGATTATGATTGGCACCTATAATATCGTCGACAAGGTAAAATGGATATTCCTGTTTGATTTCTTCGCCTGTCATATGCCGCGTACCGGCCCCGCAGGCCTGTTGAAGCGCCTGACTGTCTCGCAGTGTTGAAGCAAATGCTTCCGTATTGGCCAGATACATATAACCGAAACTCTGTATCGGCAAATTGGGCACCCGTGGATCATTGCCCATGAATTTTGGCAAATTCTGTACGAAGTCCGCACCAAATTGTGAAATACGAATATTCAATTCATGTGAAAACTGCTGACGAATACAGCTATTGGTATGAACCGTGGAACAGGCCGAATAACTCGGGTCACGTTCGACCACAAGTATCGATCCGTCGAAATCCGGGTTATTGGCCAGAAACCAGGACACCGATGATCCATACATTGCACCGCCTACGATTACAACATCGTAACTCGTTTGTTTTGGCGCATCAGCAGGAGTCTGACTCATTACACAGCCTCGCCTCGTTGAATTGCATTATTGATATCGATGATGTCACTGTCGCTGAGACCATAAACATCTTTAGCGGCTTCAGCCGAAATGTAACCGCGAGCAAAGTCTTTGCGAACCAGCTCGGGATCACGGTCCTGCGGCTTACCGTATCCAGCCCCACCTGGGAATGCTAGAACCACACGACGATCAGCAGGAACAAATTGCTTACCCTTACCTTTCATTGCTTCACCGTCATCACGAACAATTGTTGTGGAAGCACCGTTATGTCCACCTTGCCTTCCTCGAGCAGGGTGATCGACACGGTCAAACATTGCCGAAAAATCAAATTCATGCCCTTCACGAGCGCCTACTTCCATATACTGGCCTAAGCCACCCCGAAACCTGCCGGCGCCACCGCTATCAGGCCTTAATTCTTTTCGCCAGATAATAATAGGGCCAGTGTGTTCTGTAGCTTCAACAGGCATGGTCCTGACCCCGGATGGAAATGCAGTGGCACTCATACCATCAGCGCCAGGTCGAGCACCCGATCCTCCGGAATTAAAGGTTAATACTTCTGCGCGGACTGCATCTTCTGGCGCAGGTTGATCCGTTCTCGGCCGCAGAGACACCTGGAAGTTACACAAGCAACCGGCGCCTTCGGCAGGCACCGTATCCGGCAACATTTTATCGAGCGCATCAAAAACAGTATCAGGAATCATGTGGCCAATTACATGGCGCAGCGCGACAGGTGCGGGATGGACTGCATTAACAATCGTATTGACCGGCGCGGTGATTTCAAATGGAGCCAATGACGCGGCATTGTTTGGTATTTCAGGTGCAATCGTGCATTTCAAGGCATAGCAGGCGTAAGCTTTGGTATAAACCAGCGGTACGTTTATGCCTTTTTTATCGAGGCCTGAAGTACCCGTGAAATCGCAGGTGACTCGATCTTCTTCAAACCCAATCAAAACTTTAAGCTCTACCGGATGACTATAACCATCGATGGTCATAGAACCCGATGCCTGGGTTCGAGGTAGCATAGCGATACGTTCAAGGGTTGCACGTCGCGAATTTTCGAGAATGAAGTTTGCAATATCAGTTAGATCCGTCAAATCAAACTCAACCATCATGTCGATCAAACGACGATGACCGATTTCATTACAGGTCGCCAATGCGTAAAAATCACCGATCGCCTGATCGGGTTCGCGCACATTGCCTCGGACGATGTTAATCAAGGTCATATCGACTTTACCGCGTTCGGCGAATTTCATAATTGGAATATAAAGGCCTTCTTCATAAACCGAATTTGCATCGGCTCCAAAGCCACGCCCACCAATGTCAACAATATGCGCCGTACAGGCTAGAAAACCAACTAATGAATCCTGATAGAAAGAAGGACTGACCACCGTAATATCATGTAAATGCCCGGTGCCTTCCCAGGGATCATTGGTAATGTAAACATCGCCTTCAAACATATTGTCGTAGCCGATCCGGCGGATGAAATGCGGCACGGAGTCGGCCATTGCATTGACGTGCCCTGGTGTCCCGGTTACTGCCTGCGCCAGCATTCGACCGTCAACGTCGTAAACACCTGCCGATAGATCACCGGCTTCACGGACTGACGTTGAAAACGCTGTTCTTACCAATGCTTGAGCCTGTTCTTCTACCACTGAAATCATTCGATTCCACATAACCTGATTAGAAACAGTATTGAGTTTTTTAGTCATTAGTTAACTCCATTTGCTTTACGAAGCACATCGATACATCCGTCAGGTTGACGCAAAGCGTAACGACTCGTTGGTAATATGATGGTGGTTTCATCTTCGGTGATGACAGCCGGGCCGGTAATTTTATCGCCATCAGTCAGGTCTTTACGAGGGAAAATAGAAGCTTCAACGACCTCCCCCAGTGCTGGGTCGAAAATCGAGCGACTCCCAATCGATTGAGCCTGTGATTTTTCTGTCAGTGTTTCAACAGGGTCAACACTGGCTTTTATCGTGGTTGCATTGGCTGACCAAACGGTAATTTCAATGTCCATTCCGTCGACAATACGTCCAAACAACGCTGAATATTCTGCTTCGAACAAGGCTTTATAAGCTACTGCCAGCGGTTTTTTGGCCAACTGCTCAGTTATCAAAACAGGAATTTCTTCTCCCTGACCTGAATAACGCATGTAAACCTTATATTCCGTTTCTATCGGTGCATTCGCATCGCAGGAGCGAACAAACCCGGTCGCTTCACTGGCCAGACCGGTTAACAATTCACTGATAACTTTGGGAGCAAAGTCTGATAATCGCATATAAATGCTTCGATTCGCTTCAAAACTAAAGGGTGCCCGTAAAAAACCAATCGCCGAACCGACACCTGCGCCGGGCGGAACCAGCACACGATTAATGCTGAGCTTTTCGCAGAGACGCCCTGCATGTAAAGGTGCCGCACCGCCAAACGCAATCATCGTGTACTCGGCCAGGTCTTCGCCATTTTCAACGGCATGAACACGCGCCGCGTTGGCCATATTTTCATCAACCACTTCGGATAACCCGTAAGCCGCTGTCATCGAATCCATATCGAGTTGAT
>JBLIOG010000206.1:0-7146 GCA_047639625.1 Gammaproteobacteria bacterium | reverse complement strand
GAAATGATTCTTACCTCGTGCCCATAAGATTTCGCTAGCCGCCCCCAGTAATGACAACTACCGCATCCTTCCATCGCTACAATCGACGGCAATGACTTGGCGAGTAGCTCCTTTAATTTTTGCCGACACCACCCTACGTAAGTGGGGTGGTGGAGTCCATACATCGCTTTAGGCGACGGATTGATTTATCGGAATGCCGCATCACTTGCTTTATGCAAAAAGTGCTCATCACGCTCATATGCATCCTCCATTCGCGACATAAGATCATCACTGTTCAAAACCAATAAGTGACAGATAATTGCATCTTGCATTATTTGCATACCCCGGACGCCGGGATACAAGCAGTCAATTTCAATAGAGTCATATTGGATACACGAAATGATATTACTTGTTTCAACTAGCCTTGTTTCAACTCAAGATACCGGTGGTTTCAGTTACTAGCGTTTCTATCAATTGAGCCGCTGGTAATTCACGGTTTAACGCTGCCGCTTGACCATAAAGCAAAAAGTTAGTTTCATTCTCTTCACTCTTTAGATGCAATGGCATGCTCAAGTTATACAGCGTTGGATAGTCGGGCAATTGTTGTCTTTGTTTTGCCATACTTTCTATGTAGGGATTGTTTCTAGCTCGAGCAGGGCGACCAGAAAACGCACGAGTTAAACGGGTGTCAGTATCTTTAGATTCACGTATAGCTTTACAATGCGCCTCACTGGTTGCCGCTTCTGGGCATGACAAGAACGCCGTACCCATTTGAACGCCACAGGCACCGAGCATAAAACTTGCTGCAATGCCTCGGCCATCGGCTATACCCCCTGCAGCGATAACGGGTACATCAACCTGATCTACGACCTGAGGTACTAGCGCCATAGTCCCTGTTCCGGCGTCTTCAAAATGAGTGTCGAAACTACCGCGGTGTCCGCCTGCTTCCCAGCCTTGCGCAATAATGGCATCAATCCCTGCTTGATCAAGAACGACGGCCTCTTCAACTGTAGTTGCCGAGCTAATGACGACACAGCCACTAGCTTGCAATTCTTTTACCCAGTCAAGTTTTGGCAGCCCAAAATGAAAACTAACTATAGGGGCGCGCAGCTTTAGTAATAATTTTAAAAATTCTTGATTGAACTCTTTAAATGGAGCTTCTTGTGTCGTCGGAGTTTCACTTATGTTGAGAGATTTATAAAATGGCTCAAGCGCGTTACGTGCAGCCAAATCTACTGCAGGATTAAAAACCGGCGTTGGGTGAACCATAAAGTTAAGATTAAATGCACCGTTAGTTAACTGTCTTAGTTGACCTACTTTAGTTTCTAGTTCGTCAGGACTCATCTCACCACAACCGAGAGACCCTAGCCCACCAGCATTGGTTACTGCTGCTGCTAGTTTCACTGTAGCTGACCCAGCCATAGGCGCCTGGATAATCGGATACTGTACTTCAAATAATTCTAACAACGTTGTTTCTGGCCACATTTTATTCACTTAGTTGTTCTGGGGTGGGGTATGCGAAGCACTATTCTAGTAGATATGAGCGCGGTCATGCACATAAAAATAGCCCCGTATTACTGGGGCTTTTTAAGTTTAGAGAGTTATGTCTATTTTTTACCAGTTATAATCAGTAGGGTCACCTGAGTAGGCCATTTTTAAAGCTGATGCAGTGGCTAATTCTAACTTGAAGGGCCGGTTATCCGCCTTTACGTTCGTTTAGCCAGTTAGAAATGGCAGGGGTTACTGTGGCCTGTGCTTTGCCACTAACATAAATTCCAACGTGGCCACCGGGAAACGACATCTCGGTATAGTCTTCGCTTTTAACCACTTTACGCAGAGCTTTAGCAGCATCGGGGGGTACCAGGTGATCTTGCTCGGCGTATATATTCAATATCGGTAAAGTGATATTAGCCATATCGACGTCCTGATCACCGAGTTTTAATCCACCTTCAATAAGCTTATTTTGCTGATAAAAATCCTTGATAAACTGTCTGAATGCTTCACCTGCCTGATCGGGGCTATCAAAAATCCATTTTTCCATCCGCATGAAATTTTTAACGTTCTTTTCGTCGCTGATGATGTCTACCATCGATACGTACTTTTGTCCCATGAGCTGAAATGGTTTCAAATTCAGAAAAGTCCAGTTGAGCATTTCACCGGGTAGGTTACCCATAGTATCAACGAGCAGGTCTATATCCATTTGTTGTACCCAATGACTCAACATGTTGTCGGGCGTTTTACAGTCGACAGGGGTAACCATGGTAACAAGATTTTGAACTTTGTCCTGGTGAAGCGCGGTGTAACATAAACTTAATACGCCACCCTGACAGATCCCTAGAATATTGATTTTATCGACACCGTGTCGTTCCCGCATGACGTCAATACATCGATCGATATAGCCGTTAACGTAGTCGTCGAGGGTTAGAAATTTATCTGCAGGATCTGGATATCCCCAGTCAACTAGATAAACATCCTGCCCGGTGTCAAGCAACCCCTTAACGGTAGATCGATTCTCCTGGATATCGGTCATGTAAGGCCGGTTGACGAGCGCATATACGATTAGCGTTGGAATTTTATTTTGGACGACACCGATTGAAGGCTGGTACCGAAAGAGCTTTAACTGATCTTCGCCATAAATTTCTTCTCGAGGAGTAACGCCAGCCGATATTTCTTCAGTTTCCAGTAAATTTTTTACGCTGTTACTGAGATTCTGATTGAAACCAACTAGTTCTTCAGCAACCTGGTCGGGCCTGAAATTCATACTGCTCATGCTTTATCTCCTGATTGGGTAGCGGCATTCTTTTTGGCAAGCGCTTTTTTCCTGGCAACCGGATTTTTGGTAATAACGGGTTTCGACTTTGTCTTGCTCGGAGCCTTTTTTATCGGAGCAGATTCTTCTGGAGCAGATTTTGCCGACATAAGGATATCGAGTTTTGCATTAATGTCGGTTATCTGACTGCGAAGCCGTCTATTTTCGCGCCGTACTTCCTGTAGACGGAGTTGCACGGTATCGACTTCCTGCCGGCCGGGTAGGTTAAGTGTCTTAAAAAGATCATTGGTAATACCCTGATAATGCTTTTTGGTCGACATTAGTTTATTGACCATATCGCCGTAGAGCGCTTGATATTCGTCACTCATCGCAAAAACAGCATTGTGTTCTTCGCTGACCTCAACCCACAGGTCGTAGAGTTCGCGCATCGATGTCGGGGTACTTTCACCAGCAGGATTCATTAGCCTATCCTGAAATCCCTGGATTGACTCGGTCATCACGCGCATAGAGGCCTGGTTAAACGCATTGTTTGCAGTGTGATATTCAATCATCAGTTGCAACCCTTTTTGTTGCTTCTCCTGTGGTTCCCGGAAATAACCGACGCCCGGTGCTGAAAGCATCTTGCCGAGCGGGTCAGTCATTTCACCCAGATTAAAAGCGCCGCTATTGATGCCTGGCATTTGCAACGGACTCTGGCCGAACATACCCATATTGGAAATCAGTTTTTCCCAATTTTGGCCAGGAGCAGACCATTGCTTCATGAAGTCCTGTCCAGCTAGATTGAATTGGCCTGATGAGCCGGGCTGTAAACTGGATTTAAGTTGCTCGGCCCATTGGTTCATGGCGTCGGTAGCTGTTTTTCCGTCGGACATGAGTTTTCCGACTTGCTCAGCCATGGTGAAGTAACTTTTGCCAGCCTCAAAGCATTTGTTCAATGCGTCCTGAACTCCATGATCTTTGGGTTGGAGTGAATCAGTCCAGAGCTTGATGCCTTCTGACCAGAGATTAGTCTGACTGTTGTCTGATGAACTACCTTTGGCCATTTGACCCCAGGTTTCGACAAATTGCTGTTGAGCTTTGAGCCATTGATCTGACCAGGCATTCGACGCATTCATGATATTTACTCATTAAAGTTGAATTTGGATTCAGGTTATCATGGAAAATTGTGCGGTGCAACAAATCGGGGTTTTAACTCTGGGTCATCGACAGATCTCGTTGCGAGAATCTGTCGATAAGTATGAATCAGGTCATATACATCCCACCATTGACGGGCAGATTCGCACCGGTCATGTAGGTATTTCGATCATCGGTTAGAAAGCTGACGACATAGGCAATTTCTTCGGGTAGCGCCATGCGCCCCATCGGAACCTGCTTAATAATTGAATCGCGAATTTCTTCCGGAATTGCATCGGTCATTTCTGTCTTGACGTAACCTGGAGAAACTGAATTTACGGTAACGCCTTTGTTAGCGAGTTCCTGTGCGACAGCTTTGGTGAACCCGTGAAGTCCCGCTTTGGCTGCTGAATAATTGGCTTGACCGTACTGGCCTTTTTGTCCGTTCACCGAGGAAATATTTACGATACGACCGAAGCCTTTTGTAGACATGTGTTCTACCACTTGACGGGTGACATTAAATGCGGAATCCAGATTTGTTCTGAGGACCGAATCCCATTGATCTTGTGTCATTCGGCTTAGGGTTTTATCGCGCGTGATTCCCGCACAATTAACGAGTATATCAACAGGTCCGATTGTATTTTGAACGTCGCGTAACATTTTTTGACTGGAATCAAAATCACTGACATCGCAGGCTGCCAGTTCGATCTTATAGCCGGATTTGGCCATTTTAATTTGCCATTTTTGGGCGGTTTCTTCTTCGGGTGGAAAATAGCCGGCAATTACCTGACGTCCTTGATTGGCTAATGCCACACAGATAGCGGTTCCGATGCCGCCTGTACCGCCTGTTACCAGTGCAATTCTTGATATAGTCATAAATACTCACATTGTTTAATTTAAATGCTGCATTGCAATATATTGCAATGCACAAATTATGACTTTAGAGTTGAGCTGTCAAGTGTTCAATTTTTGTGAGTAATAATGCACTTTTAAATCAATAAGGTATTATTCGTCTTTGGGTTTTTCTGGGTCATTGAGCCCCATCATTTGTCCCCATGCATCCATATTTTTCTGGGTTAAGTCATTCCAGAAGTTTAGTGGATTAGGTCCGGTAATACCTTTTACTGCCTTGCCGATTTCACGTTGTTGATCCTGGAAAAAAGTTAAGCCCTGACCAATAAATTCAGAGAAGCCTGTGTGTTGTCCAGCACCGTAATAACGAATAAACCGTTCTAAGTTGTCATTCGAAAAGAGTGGATTAGATTCTGACTCTTGCTCAAATATTATTTGTAACAAGATACTCCGAGTAATGTCATCGCCAGTTTTTTTATCGATGACAACAAACAATATTTCATCAACGACGAGTTCTCTTATTTCCTGCAAAGTTACATAACTACTTTTTTCAGTGTCGTACAAACGCCTGTTTGGGTATTTTTTTATTATTCTAGGTTTTGGCGCTTGTTCGGTCACAGGTTGGGTCTCGGTTCAATTCGTTACAGTGTAACTTATTTTTTATAAGCCTCTCTGCCCATTGAGTAAAATTCCTCGTTGGTTCGCATGCTGGACATATTGACCAGTCGATTCGATAAGCCAAAAAAAGCAGCAATAGCACCAATGTCCCAAATGTCGTCAAGATCAAAACCATGACTCAGAAGGAGCCCGTGATCCTTGTCCGATAGCGATTCAGCTTCTCTGGAAACTTTTAGGGCGTAATCGAGCATTCGGGTTTGCCGTTCAGATATATCGGCCTTTCTGTAATTGGTCGCTAGCTGATCAGCGATTAACGGGTCTTTTGCTCGGATGCGTAAAATTGCACCATGCGCGATGACGCAGTACTGACATTGATTTCTAGCTGAAGTCGCCACCACAATCATTTCTCGTTCGGCTTTGTTGAGGCCGAGCGTTTCTTTATCCATCAAAGTATCGTGATAAGCAAAGAAAGCTCTGAACTCTTCTGGGCGGTGCGCTAGCGCCCGGAAAACATTGGGGATAAAACCTGACTTTTCGGCTACCGCTTCAATTCGCTGACGAATGTCTTCGGGCAGACTGCTTAGTTCAGGTACCGGAAATCGACTGATCGGATCATTTGTCACTATTTTTATCTCGTATTTATCATTGGTTGGCATGACACTTTAAGCTAGCGATGTTTCCTCGGCAATACAGGGTTCAGACTTTGTGATTGAGTGATTTGGCGTTTATTGACTCAATGGTTAAGATCCTGAGTAAGGGCATGACAGATCTATTAATGGACTGTAATCTAGGCTGTTAAAGTAAAGTTGTATTGTTATTGTTAATTTTATGTCGGAAAAATCATGTTAAAAAAGCTCTCTAGTGTATTAATGGTTAGTGCATTCGTGCTGCTGTATTTTGGGTTGACTGAGCCCTTATTGACCATTGAGGGGCATGTTGAAAAGGGTGATCTTGCAAATTTTGGAAAAGATCTAATCGTAGACAATCCGCAAACCCCTCAATTTGTCGCCAGTATGGCTGAGAGTCTGGTGAGCAGCCTGTCTTTTGAGGGCTCGGTTGAGGCTTATAATCAAACTCGAAGTATTGTGGGAACTGTCCAGGCATTAATAAATAGTCAGCATTTCTTTGTTGCTTTCCTGATCGCATTATTTGGTATTGTTACCCCTGTTTTGAAAGGATTTGTTTCGATAGCTATAGCAGTTCTGAATGATGGCTCTACTAAGTCTATTCTGGCTCGCGGGAATTCCATGATGAGTAAGTGGGCCATGGCCGATGTTTTTGCGGTGGCAATCTTTGTCGCATTTCTCGCTGCCAACGCCATCGAGAAAGAAGGCGGCTTGATCAATTTTGATGCCCGACTTGGAGAAGGGTTTTACTATTTTAGCGGTTATTGTCTGATCTCCATTCTTGCCAGTCAGATTCTTGCGACGACTGTTGGTCAGACGGCCAGGTCTGAACCGAATTTGACCAGTTAATAATTCACCGAACTAAACTTGCTTGTCACAAACAAGTTAATTTAAACTATAGGGGTAATGAATAGTCAGCTAGCCAAAGTATCTCCAAAGTTGAACCGTAAGTCCCAAATCGAAAGAACGGAACTTTCGGACTCAAGGATGTTGGAAGCCTGTATTAATGCGATCGTCGATCAGGGAACCGACAAAACAACTTTAAAGGCTGTCGGAGAAAGAGCCGGATATAGCCGAGGATTAGCCGGTGCACGATTTAAATCGAAAACTGGACTTTTTTGTTTTGTGATGAGACAGGTTGCAGATCAGTGGCGAATCGAAATGGAAAAATCGACTGCTGGGAAAATA
>JBLIOG010000205.1:0-7146 GCA_047639625.1 Gammaproteobacteria bacterium | reverse complement strand
TCTGTCCTTTCATCAAATTGACCAGTTTTTTACTGATGACCAGCCCTAACCCGATTCCCTGCTGCTTTCGGATTAGGGCAGTATCAAGCTGTTCGAAAGGTTTAAATAAACGTTCTAAATCTGAATCCGCAATACCCACTCCGGTGTCTCTGATTTTGGAAAAAATCGGCTTTTGGATGGCTAATGTTTAAATCAACTTCTCCTTGAACAGTGAACTTTATGGCGTTAGAGATCAGCTTGATGAGTGCCTGCTGTAATTTTAGTGAATCACCTTCTACCCAGTTGGGCAAATCTGGATCAATATAAAGGCTCTGTATCAGGTTTTTCGATTTGGCGATCTCCGCCAATAAATTAAATAATATTTTCGGTGACCACGCACAGCTGAAATGAATCGAATTCTTTGGTGTCTCTGAGTCCGATTCGAGCCATACCGGGTATGGCGTTTAGGGGTGTTCTAATTTCGTGAGGGACATTCGCCGGGAAAATACTTTTGGCCTTATTGACTTTTTAACTGTATCGCAGGCTTCTATTACTGTTTGTTCTTCAAGAATTATTTAGCTGATGTCCTGATACTGGCAGTAAAGGATTCTTCTTCATCTCTTACTACTTTCGCGACCGTCAAATCCATCGGAAAGCGAGTACCATTTTTCTAAGTCCGTTAATCTCGATCTGTTTATCGATTATTTTCGAACGCTCAGTTTTAAGATAACTCTCCAGAATATTTATTTGTAGATATCGAAACTCTTCCCGCATTAACAGGGTTATAAGCTGACCTGGAACTTCGTCTTTGCTATACCCGAATATGGTCTCAGCTGCCGGCCTGAATACTATTATTTCATTAAGATAGTTAATCAGAATAATGCTGTCCACTGAATTTCCGATAAAACTTCAGAGTTGGCTGGCCTGTTCTCTTATTGGTAAATTGGTGGTCTCGAGTTCGGTTGTACGTTGAACATCAGGAAAGGTTGCTATGACGTATTTAGGTTGGTCGTTGGTATCAAAATCTGACTGCTCAAGTTTATGATTGTCTAGCACACGAGCCAGATTGCCGAATTCTTATGACGAATCTATCGCAATTTGAACTTCGACTCCTCCAGATTTTTGTTGGTGGATGACCTTTGAAATCAGGCCAACGGGCTTGAGAACAAATTGAAGTAATAAAACCAGGGCGAGTAACAGCATGAGAAAGATACCGGTGCCCACAAAATAAACGGGTAAGAAATATTTTTAGTGGCTGTACTTTGAATGGCTTGCCAGTTGAATCTTAAATAAAGAATTCCTTCGAATTGGTCGAACGAAAGTTGTCCGATTTTATCGAGCACCAGAGTAATCAGTTTGTGTACCAGATCAACTGGATTGTCGAGCTGATTTATAAGATCGGGCCTAATTATCAAAGGAAGTGAAATAATAAGGTCGCTATTATTATGGGTGAAATGCCCAAATATTCCTTTATCAATTGTCAGTTGCCAGTGATAGTAGCTCCAGCATTTCCTGGGTTAGGGCTCGAAGCGCAGATAACGGTCGAATTGCGGGTTGCCAATGTAATTCCATAAACCACCCAGGAGCTGTGGGTTATTTTTTCGAGAGCAAATCGCATTTCAGCATAATTGCCTATCACCAGAGCCGTTTCACTAATGGTTGTTCCAAGGAGTTTTGACCGTTGTCGTAGTTGGTCACGTAGCTGATTAATGGAAATGACATGGGCAAGTCCGACTGTTGCCCATATCAGTGCGAATGAACCACCAACCAAAGGGCCTAATATCTTATAGAATAGCCTGCTATCGCGAATAAAGCGTGAAAAGTTTCGGTTCCTGTCTAGTGTGTTAACCACGGTTGGCATGGGTTGGGATACTAGCAAACGTATGACCATACTGAACTATAGACGAATTATTCAAAAGGTTGTTCGTTTCAAAAGGTTTGAAAAAAATTTTAAATTAGCAAAATTCCTGATTTTGACCTGGAGTGCAAGTCTAAATTTCTACAAAGGGTTTTTTCGGCTTTGATGACTTCCTTTTTCCCAATAACTGGCGATAAAATCAGCCTGGCCCTCGATGGTTTTAGGGGCCTAGATAGGCTCAATACTTTAATAACTGTAGAGCAAGCTCGGGAACGCGGGGTTGATATCCCGCTTTTATACGAAAATCGAGTGCGCTAATCAGAATGTTTTCTCAGTTATATATACTCAGCTTTCATCCGGTGATCAACGCGGATTATCTGAAAGACAGGGAGGATCTCGACGGAATCAGCATGCACCTGCATGGTCCTGGTTCAGACACCGAAGCGATCATCAATATATGATGGCACGACTGCATAATATTCAGCATTCCGAAACGAACTATGTTTCTGGTTCTGTGCGAATGCGATGTGACAGAAAAGGATTAAAGCCACTATCGTCGATACTGAACGCCAAATTTTATTATTGAACGGAGATTGGGGTAATTTTAAGGTGCATACAATGGCTCCTATGAAGCCCTGTATGCGAATCAGGTGTTTATTGAAGCCGTTGGGAAGATCTTAAAACTTTACTGCAAGATGCTAATTTCTTGGATTTCGGAATTCTTCGCAAAGTGTTGAGTGAACAATAATTTTGAATGGGTATTTATCCGTCGTATTTGTTCCGATATAAACGATCTGGTCGAAAATACCGAAACACGTTACCAGAATGTTGGTTAATTCAGCGACTGATAATACTTGATCAAAATTTCCGCAACTTCGGGACGCGAGAACTCTTTCGGAGGTGCGATACCCTCACCCAGCATTTCACGTACCTTAGTGCCGGACAATAATACAAAATCTTCTTTGGTATGGTTGGGAGCTTCGTTCATCATCACAACACGATTAAGTTTTTTCGACCAGGCTGTATGGTCGGCGCGAAAAATTTCAATATCCATTGCATCTGCAGGAACCTCGGTGTCGAAAATTGTCTGGGCATCAAAAGCGCCGTAATAATCACCCACTCCTGCATGGTCACGACCAATAATGAAATGACTGGCACCCATGTTTTGACGAAAATAGGCATGTAGCACAGCTTCGCGTGGTCCCGCATATAGCATGTCGAAACCGTATCCCGTGACCATGGCTGAGTTTTCGGGGAAATAATGTTTCACCATGGTCCTGATTGCATCATCCCGAACATTGGCAGGAATATCACCCGCTTTGAGCTTGCCGAGTAACATATGAATAACCAGACCGTCACAATTGAGTCTGTCCATGGCGATGTGACAGAGTTCCTCGTGCGCGAGATGCATTGGATTGCGGGTTTGAAAAGCAACAACGCGTTCCCAGCCGTTTTGACTTATCTCTTGACGAATTTGCACAGCGGTACGAAAGGTATTTGCGAAATCGGTTTCGAAATAGCTGAAGTTCAGCACTTCAATCGGACCCGCTAAAGCAATTCGTCCCTGATTGTTGAATGCTTCAACACCGGGATGTGTCGGATCACTAGTGGCGTAGACCGATGCCGTCATTCGTTGCATGTCATCATCGCTGACAGTATCTATCGATGTGATTTCCTGAATAGCGATAACCGGGTTTCCTTCGACGTTCGGATCAAGCAGTGCAATTCGTGATCCTGTTTCGATGCCATTAGCTGATTCAACCAGATTAAGCACGGGCACCGGGAAAAACCGACCATCACCCATTTTCATGGTTTCAGCAACGCTGCGAGCATCTGCCAGATTCATGTATCCCGTGAGCGGATTGAAATATCCGCCACCGAGCATGACCGCATTGGCAGCCGTTGCTGAGCTGACGAGAATTGACTGGAGTGAAGCTGCTTCGTTGATTAACGCCTGACGCCGTTGTTCATCGTCAACAAATAGCGGGTTCAGGGTATCCGATCCAATTGGTTTTATCATAATGCTTAAAAGTCTCGTTAGTGGGTTTTTGCCGCTTTATGGGAAATAGCTTTTTCATTTGTGCGGGCGGGCAAAATTAGATTTGAATGTATCGATTGAGGATCAGGAACGCAATTTAATCTGGTTGGGATGGTATAGAGGTGGTTTATAGCAATCCCTAACAAATTTAACTACATTGCTGTAACGCTTTTGATAATCGATCTAGTCTTTTAAATATTAATTTAGGTCGAGTTGAATCCAAACCAACAGGACTAACATTAATAATATCGAGTTTGAACTGGGATGTCAGATTACGGGCCATTTTGGAAAGTGAAGGCTCCAGGGTCAACAGACATCGAGTTCCTCCTGATTTCAAATAATCTGTCAGATATTGGACTTGCTTGATACTGGCGGCCTGGTCGTGCTGATCATGGACACTTTCAAGAGGCGCTAATCCAAAGTGGTCAGTTAAAGCTGAAAGAAAGTCGTGGTCGGTAATTACCGTTAGATCCTTTTTTTTGAAAAAATCTGCCTGTGATTCCTCCCAGGTATCGATCAACTGGATTTGCCGGTTAGCATTATTTTGATAAAGCTCGGCGTAGGCAGGGTCGAGTTTGCTTAGCGTAGCTGAAATCAGGCTGGTTGCTTTCTTTAAATAATCCGGTGAGTACCAGAAATGAAAATGTCTTTCTGGTAGTTCTATTTTATCGGTAAGCATGAGTTGCCGAGTGGAATCATTCAAAATTTCTGGTACTCGGTTAAACCCACTTTCGAAATGCTCATCAATCCATATCACCAGATCAGCTGACTGTAGTTTTCGGATATGTGACGGTTTTAATGCGAAGTGATGAGGGTCCTGATTAATTCCAATGATGACCTCTGGACGGCCTGCGCCTTTCATTATTTGAGCGGATATTTCTGCCAGTGGTTCAATTGAAACGACTACTCGAGGCGCAGCATTGAGGCTTATTGAAAACAACAACAGGAATAAACTGATAAGAATGGATAGCATAGAATAGTTGGTCGTCGGATCGTTATGTTATATTATAACATTATGTCTATTGAATCCAAAAATTGTCTTGCCTTTCGTAAGCACGATCACCGTCGATGTCAGAAACAATTGCTGGCGGAAGCCAGAAAACATTGTGCTAATCAACAACTGCGGCTAACGCCGAGACGTCAACAGGTGTTGGAGATATTGTTACGCAGCCATCAACCGCTCGGGGCCTACGATATTTTATCGGAATTAATTCGTGAAAATCCAGGCGAAAAAATTGCGCCTCCAATGGTTTATCGAGCACTTGAATTTCTACAAACTGAAAATCTGATCCACCGGCTGGAAAGCAAGAATGCCTACATTGGCTGCCAGTTCCCTGGTCATTCGATGTCGGCGCGTTTTCTTATCTGCCAGGATTGCCAGAAAGTGGCTGAATTAGAATCAAGTAATTCCGACCTCCATAAAGAAGCTGCCCGTGTGGGATTTGAAATTGAGCATCCAGTCGTTGAAATTTCGGGCACCTGCTCCAGCTGTCGTAACGCATGAACACCGACATTCTTCTTCAGGCAAAAGCACTCAGTTATGCCGTAGATGGGCGTCAGATCCTCGATAATGTCAGTTTTGAAATTAGACGGGGCCAGATAACGACAATCATCGGACCTAATGGTGCGGGGAAATCAACGCTGGTCAATATTGTCACCGGGCTGATTAGTGAACATAGTGGAGAGATTATTCGAGCTCAACCTTTGAGGATTGGTTATCTGCCACAAAAAGTATATGTCAATCGTTTGATGCCGCTGGATGTCTCCAGGTTATTACGCTTAACTCACCCCGCCAAGGAAGCTGAGATTGACCGTGCATTAGACCAAACCGGTGTTGGCTATTTGAAGTCAAGACTGGTTCGAGCCCTTTCCGAAGGTGAGTTGAAGCGAGTTTTGCTTGCTCGAACAACCCTGGGTAATCCTGATCTGATTGTGCTTGATGAGCCGACGGCTGGAGTTGATGTCACCGGTGAAGTTGCAATGTATGACTTGATTGCCGACTTTAGAAAAAAACTGTCATGCGCGGTACTGATGGTGTCGCATGATTTGCACCTGGTGATGTCAAAAACTGATCAGGTGCTTTGCCTGAACCAGCACCTCTGTTGTTCAGGGCTACCCG
Source organism: Gammaproteobacteria bacterium (assembly GCA_047639625.1). Classification (GTDB taxonomy): domain Bacteria; phylum Pseudomonadota; class Gammaproteobacteria. The sequence goes on along the minus strand of JBLIOG010000205.1, from coordinate 1,152 downwards.
AGTCAGTCAGTCAGCACCCCGAATACAAAGCCCTGTTTGGCGGTGAACTGGCCAAGACCCTGGCCGTTTATACGCATAATCATGACCACGTTCATGATGTGTCTGGCGATCACAAGGATCATTATCATGCTTGATGATTTTTTAGTCAGAAGTATTCTTGCGGGCATTATGATGGTTGCCATTGCTGCACCGATGGGCTGTTTGATGATCTGGCAACGTCTGGCTTTCTTAAGCGACACGCTTGGTCATGCGGCTGTTTTCGGGGTCGGCCTTGGACTGATGGTTTCGGTCAACCCAATCTTTGGTGTGTTAGCAATAACGCTCCTCATTGTTTTTTCACTGAGTCATATAGGCAATTTTAATAACGCGTTGTCTGAAACCACGCTGGCGATAATTTCACATACCGGTCTGGCTGCGGGTTTGATTTTAATCGGAACAATGCCGGGGCAGGGGGTTAGTCTCGAAGCTATTTTATTTGGCGACCTGCTTGCAACCACGCGACAGGATCTTTTACTGATCCTGATCACTGCCGGAATCCTCGCCTTCTTGTTGTTCAAACACTGGCGGTCGTTCGTTGCGGTCTCTGTGTCGCGAGAAATCGCCCAGGCTGAAGGTATCGAGGTTAGAAAAGTACAATTTTTAATGGTACTCATGATTGCATTGTTAGTTGTCGTCATGATGAAGGTGATGGGCGTTTTGCTAATCGCGGCCATGCTGGTTATACCCACTACAGGCGCACGTTTATTTAGCCATTCTCCGGAGCAAATGGTGCTGCTTAGTGCCGTGTTCGGATTGCTTTCATTAATCGGCGGTATCGGAAGTTCATTTCAGTTTGACTGGCAAACCGGACCTGCAATAGTTATTAGTGCGACAGCTTTATTATTGGTTTCATTGCTAGTCGTTCGATTTAGAAGTAGTGGGAAGAGCGGCTAAAGGTTTTTATGTTCAGGACGAACGGTATGTCGTGGGCGCATGGATGCGCAGGAACGACTTAGTTTTCAGGACGAACGGTATGTCGTGGGCGCATGGATGCCCAAGGCCATTCGCTGTGCTCACGGGCAGGCTCTGCGCAGGAACGACCTTTAGTGCATTTTGTAGCTGTTTAAAAAAGACACTCATAGCCGTTTTCAATACCGACTATGTAAAAATGGA
>JBLIOG010000204.1:0-7212 GCA_047639625.1 Gammaproteobacteria bacterium | reverse complement strand
GGCAGGCTATACCATGCGACTATGTTTCTACGTCAATTTCAATACCTCATAGAGCTTGAGCGGGAAGGTCACTTCGGCCGCGCCGCCGGAAGGTGTTTCGTATCCCAGCCTAGCCTTTCAAGCGCCATTAAAAAGCTTGAAGAAGAACTGGGTATCGCCATTATATTACGCGATCAAAAATTTCAGGGCTTTACCCCTGAAGGTAAACGGGTCGTTGAATGGGCCAAACGATTATTGGCTGATCGTTCAGCCATGCTTGAAGATCTTGCAATCATGCAAAAAAACCTTCGTGGGCGCTTGAGAATCGGGGCCATGCCGACTAGCTCCCCCATGCTTCCGATTGTCGCCAGGCTATTCCAGCAGGAATATCCATCGGTCCAGGTCGACATTCAGTTTATGGGCATAGATCAGCTCACCCTAGCCCTGAGAAATTTTGAACTTGATATTGGTATTACAGATCTCGATCAATTGACTGACAATAAACTTGAGACTTTCCCACTTTACGAAGAATCGCTTCACCTACTACTACCCAACAATGACTGGCTCGATGATCGTCCGGAAGTAACCTGGTCAGAAGCAGCCAAACTACCACTTTGCCTGCTTTCACCAAACATGCGCGAACGTCAAATGATGGATGAAGTTTTTAAACAAGTTGAGAGTGAACCTGCCCCCCAACTAGAATCAAATTCCATTTTCCAGCTTGCCTTCCATGTCATGGCTGGCGACCTGGCAACAATCGTTCCCAGGCGTTTCTCCGAACTACCTGGGACACGTGACAAGTTACTGGTCGACCCGATAGTAAAACTAAAACTGGGCTTGGTGTGGGTGAAAGGCAATCCAATTCTACCAATGGCAAAAGCAACAATCGATTTACTGTCTAAAGCACTCGATGATGGCGAATTCGAATATGGCCCGGAAATATAATTTTCATTGGCCTGGACAAAATAATGAACGCCTCCAGGGGCCCCCTAATGTTTTTCGCGTTTTATAGCTAATTCAACCTTAAGCGGTTTACGCAGATCATCCAGTACTGGACAGTGTCGATTAACGGCTTCACGTAAACGCTGAATGTCTTCATCACTGGCTTCGCTGACGATCTTTATATCACCATATATTTCAGAAAAACCAGCGTCGACATCATCGATATCAAAGAAACCGCGCGCGTCGGAAACACCCGTCACACTCACGGCAACTTTTTCGAGCGGTATATCCATCGCGTCGGCATACAATCGATAAGTCACTTCGTGACATGCTGCCAGGGCCGCCAATAATAACTCACTGGGTCTGGGTGCTACGTCAGTGCTACCCATATTACCGGGCTGATCGACAAGAACCTTGAACCCTCTGACCGAGACTTGGCTAAGAAAGGCATCAACTAACTGACTATCTGCAGTTACTTCAACTTTGCATTTGTCCGGTCGGTTACGTAGGATTTCCTGCTTATGCTTAAAAATTTCTTTAAATTTTCCCATTATTAGCTTCCTGATATCTGGTTAGGTTTTTGCCTGATACTTATTATCATTACCTAATATTTTTGCACACACAAGGGCCAGCGCAAATTTCTATAGATTGAAAACTCTTAAGCGAACTTTACACTGACTTGTTCAAGACATTTCCTCCATTCGATTTATATTGAATATTGAAATGGGATTCTTACTACCACCCAGTATAGAATCCGCCTCAATCATGAATATATTTCAGCCTGTAAATTTAAAGAGAAAACCATGCAACCTGTCTACGATCTGAAAAACCGAAAAGTACTAATTACCGGAGCTGCATCGGGCATCGGCCTCGCTACCGTGAAACAATTTCTCGACAATAAAGCGACCGTCGCTCTGAATGATTTACCGGGAGAAAAACTGGATCGCCTTGTTGCTGACTTAACCGCTGCAGGGCATTCAGTTTTCGCTGCGCCTGGCAATATCGGCAACCCTACTGATGCTGAAACAATGGTTAATAAAGCTATCTCGGATATGGATGGACTCGACTTCCTGATAAACAATGCTGGCACTCCTGCAACCAGCACTCCGATTGAACCCTCCGACTTTGAAAGACAGGATGAAGTTTTCTGGAATACCCTGTTAAATGTTAATTTATTAGGTCCTTACCGTTGTACCAAGGCTGCGGCGCAGGCACTAAAACGATCGAAAGGCGCCATAGTCAATACGGCTTCGGTTTCAGCTTTTGGTGGAGGGGGTTCTAGCTCGCCTTATTGCGCTACAAAAGCAGCATTGGTCTCTTTGACCCGAGAATGGTCGCGAGCACTGGCACCGGATGTCAGGGTTAACGCAATAGCGCCTGGGCTGGTTGATTCAGACTGGATGTGTCGTTTTGAAGAAACTGGCTTTGATGTCAGCGCAGAGATACCGCTAGGAAGACAAGGTAGTCCGGACGAATATGCAGAAGTTATTATTTTTCTGGCTGCCAGCGCATCGTATTTAACCGGTCAGACTCTAATCGTCGATGGTGGAATGATGACTTAATTTGACTCGCTTTTAATGCTGATGGCTTGGCAGAATAACGTAACTGCTACCTCGAAATTCGCCAAACACCTGATCCACTTCGGGGTGATTTACGGGCATCCCAGAATCATCGACCAGCAAGTTTTGTTCCGAAACATAGGCGACATAAGCCGTCTCGTCATTTTCTGCCAGCAGGTGATAAAAAGGCTGATCTTTACGCGGACGAACATCTTCAGGAATGGCGTTCCACCACTCGTCAGTATTGCTAAATTCGGGATCAACATCGATGATAACGCCGCGAAACGAATACACGCGATGTTTGACGACCTGACCTATTGAAAATTGAGTATTTCTGATATCCATCATGAGCTGTCAATTATGGGCTAAGGTTGAATTTTACAATACCGCGTCATCAGATTATGGCCTATTTTTCAATTATTTTTATATAGTGGGGCATAAAGTTGCGATACACTTTCAGTCTATAATAACCGTTAACATTTATCGCCATGGGTCTATACCTATCTACACAACAGATTAAAAAATATCATAGCGATGGATTCCTGACACCCGTTGATTTAATTACTGAAACCGAAGCCGCTGAAATTGTCGATCAGCTTGAGTGGGCTGAAAAAAAGTACCCCGGTGCCCTTAATCCCGTAAACCGCAACAACGCTCATCTCAGCTTTACATTTTTCGATAAACTGGCCCACAACACGATACTTCTAGATGCAGCCGAAGACTTGATTGGGGGTAATTTTTCAATTTGGGGTAGTGTACTGTTTATCAAAGAACCATCGAGTCCTCACTTTGTTAGCTATCATCAGGATGCGACCTATATGGGGCTGGAACCCCATGAGTTTGTATCGGCATGGATCGCGTTAACTCCAAGCAATCGCGAAACAGGTTGTATGACCATGGTGAGTGGCACTCATCAAGACGGTATTCACAAACACGACGACACTTTTCACGAAAACAATATTCTGACCCGCGGCCAGAAAATCACTGAAATTGATGAATCGAAAAAAGTCGATCTCATTTTAAAACCGGGGCAAATGTCACTGCATCACGCCCGTACTATTCATGGTTCGCAGCCCAATTTGAGCCAACAGCGACGAATAGGTTTTACCATCCAGGGTTACATGCGAAGTGGCACCATGCAGGGGCTCGGGGAAAATTACTGGCAGCCGGCAAGAGGCAATCCACAGCACCCAGATATGATTACACTGAAAAGACCCGAATCCGATATGTCGGCGAGCGGTATCGCGGAACGTGACAAGGTCAATCAGAACTGGGTTAACATTCTCTACAATGGCGCCGAGAAAAAACGAGCCTTCTAATCCTGAATAACTAACCTCCAGGGGTTAAGTTGGTTGAATAACAACTTTTTCCAACAGAGGACGAAAGTGCGCAAAATCTGGCGTGACCAATGAAGCGTCTTTACCCAGGTCATCGCAGATTCGAACCGTTAAAATATCATCCAGGAAATCCTGTTTAGCGAATTCCTCGACCTCCTGTTCATTATAGGGACCGCCCTGTAATGCCAGCGAATGTTTCGAAGCATCCGATAAATCCTCGTAATAGCCTTCTCGGGTCGAGCATAAATAACGCTTGGCATCTACATGAAATTTAACACAATCCACAATACGCTTTGAAAAATAGCCTTCAAGCACTCGCGCACCGGCATTCTGATGAAAATTATCCATATCCTGCTCTAATGCGTCTTCCGGAAACTCGTTGGTATAGTGACCAATATCATGCAACAAAGCGGCTGCTACAACCTCATCATCTCGATTATCGCGTTCAGCACGGGCTGCCGCCTGAAGCATATGCTGGGACATGGTAATCGCTTCGCCAAGATAAGACTCTGCCCCGCGACGATGAAATATATCTTCAATCAGTGCGACTATATCTAAATCACGCAACATGTTGATTCGCTCCAGTTTTAACGGCCTGCAATACAGCCAAAGTTGATAACAAACCATCCCTGTCAGCATAACAACCGCGCAACCAGCGGGTTCCTTCACTGCTGAAGGCATTTCTCGAATGCAAAACGCGGGTGTTATCGACAATGAACAATTCACCTGCACCTAACTTGAAACTGACCTTGTGCTCCGGACGTTCAATAATTTCAGCAAAATGTCGATAGGCCTGATAATAATTAGTCATTCGGTCAAAAGGGATGTCCACAAACGGCGCGGCGGAACGATTGTTAAATCGAATACCAATCAGCTCTCCATCAGGATTTAATTCTATCATAGGTCTTTTGCTTGTGAGCGAAACATCGTTACTGCCGTGATAGCTAAATCGAGCGCAATATTCGCTTAATAAATCAAAATGATCCGCGGCCTCAGTCTGTAGAGTCCGAGCTGCTTTAAATCCATCGACCACGATCGATTCACCGCCATCAGCGGTATTCTCGATGCAGGATAATATTTGTAAAGTTGGCACCGGATCACGATAGGGATTATCAGTATGAGCCTGTAATCCGAGACCTGTATAAGCGAGATTAACCGGATTAATTTCTGAACGAACTTCAAAGCATCGACCATAATTGGTCTCACGAACAAATCCGAATAGATCAACAACCCGAAACAGGCCATCAGAATCAGTTGGCAATCCAGTCATAGTGGCAAATCCATAGGTGCGGATATCTGATAACCAGTCTGACAGCAAGGTTGTTTCTGACCTGGCTGCATTAAAGTCCACTGTAGGCACTCGCTCTTGAAGACTCCGGTCCCAGGTCACAACGGAAGTATTTAACCAACCAGTCTTCTGATTCTGATCATTATCATAACTATTCCGTATTAACCAATCCTTCGGATAAACATACTGGGTTTTGTCATCGATAAACCGCACGGCAAGCTGCTCATCTTTATTCCATTCTGCCGTTTTGATTCGAGACTCGGCAGGTTGATCGAGCAGAGTAATGACTCTTTGACCATTTTCAGGCGATCGAGTCTTCGAATTCAGCGCATTATCACGTAACCATATCGCATGAAACCGTCGTGTTTCATTTTCCAGTGTCACACTCAAAAAATAACCTCCTCCTGAAATAGCAACCGTCATAGCATTGACCCACGTAACGGCACCGACAGGTAAACCCCAAACTCTTCGCCAATGTCGCAACTGACTCGTGCATGCACTCGACCCTGCCGGTCGAGAAACGACTGCTCGTCTTCTACCGGAAATATACCTTCGTGCCAAATTCCAGGATGTATATATAAGCCCTGCGAACCGTCACACCAGAAGGCGATCACTTTCTCGGGTTTAAAATCATCACCGGGTAAAGCAACTGGAACGACAAAAGGTTTTTTTTGTTGCGGGAAAAACAGCTGTCCGCCATCAGGGTGGTAATTCATATGCCAAAGTAGAACTTTATCGCGTTCAGTGGTTTGGCTAGTGGCCGATGCGGATTGTGGATCGGTCGACCAGCCCAACACATAATGACCGCTGACCGCATCGTTTCGGCCCATCAGCACATCCCCGGTCCAGTTTCCATAAAATATGCCTTCGACAGCCCCGGCTTCGTTGCCGGTTCCTTCGTCAACCGATCTCCAGCCCTGAGCAGGCCAGGTTACAATTTCAATTTCAAATCCAGGGTCATCAACCAGACAACCATATCCTTCAACGGATTGCTCGGTTGCTTCAACCAAAGGGACGGAAAAGAGATCAAGCGACGGCTTGTCACTTGCGTCGAACAGGTAAGTCGGGCTGGTCGCCATAGAAAAGTCACCGGTAATAATATCTAGTGGATTCTGGCCCAGCTTATTGTCATAATCAAATTAATAATATTTGTAATTTATTAAATACTACTTAATGTCGGTTGCCCAACTTAAAGCCTTTCATGCACTAGCGCTTAGCGGTAGCGTACAAAAAGCCAGCGAACTTATCCATGTCACTCAACCGGCAATTTCAATTCATGTCCGCCGGCTTGAATCTGATCATGGTAAGCAATTGTTTCGTCGCGGTGGACACCAGTTTCAATTGACTCGTGATGGCGAATTATTGCTTGAGGCTACCCGGCGACTGTTCCGTGCAGAACAGGACAGCCAGCTTATCCTGTCAGGTCGTGACCAACCCTACAGCGGTCATCTGGTAGTCGGGGCTGATGGTCCGCACATAGCGCTATCATTGATAGAAAAATTTCAACTGAGTCATCCACGAATCAAAATCGATGTCAGACTCGAGAATGCCCGGGCAACCTGGTTGAACCTGATCAATCTCAACGTTGATGTTGCGATTCTGGCGGGAGCGCCTGCACACCGTGACATGCAACGCCAGATCGTCAGTCGACAACGATCAATAGCACTGACTCCGATAAATTCACCAATCGCCGATTTATCCGGCATTACATTAAATAAACTACGAGCATTACCGATTATTTTCAGAGAAAAAGGCTCGCACACCCAGTCCATTATTGAATCCGCATTAACTTCTCGTAAGTTAACGATTGATCCCGTTATGACACTCGGTAGCCGAGAGGCCGTTGTTGAGGCTGTGGCCCGCGGTATTGGAACTGGCTTTATATTTGAAAGTGAACTCGGCCGGGATCATCGTTACAAAGGCATTCCTATTTCAGATATTAAGACCATCAATATTGATGAACTGGTTTGCCTCAAGCAACAGCGATCAAATCCTATCGTTGCTGCTTTGTTTCAAGTCGCATTTGTAATGCTGAATCCAGATTAGAATCAAAATCAATCCAACCCAACCAGAAAAAGGATTGCTTAGCAGATTCCCATTCAAAAAT
>JBLIOG010000203.1:0-7272 GCA_047639625.1 Gammaproteobacteria bacterium | reverse complement strand
GCCACGACAAACTGCAAGTCTTCCCATTTAGGTAATTCATCACGCGACACACCCATGGCAGCAGCCGGACCATGATGTCCTACCCGGCTCAATCCACTGCTGGCAAGTTGGCGAATGAATTTCACATGCGGTTCGTCTGACGTACCGACTGGGTCTTGAAAATTACCTTGATAGCTGTTGCGTTTATAGGGTTGTGGGTTCACATGGGCAAATGCTGCAATCTCATCTTCATCAACCAAAACCTGGCCGTCATCTAGCCAGGCTTTAAATCTCGGCAATGTTTCACTGTTATTATATTCGCTGACACCCGTATCGATTCGATAATCCCAGCCGTGTAAACCACAAATCAAATTATCACCACGAACAAATCCATCGGACATGAGTGCACCTCGATGAGCGCATCGTCCATAGAGCACACTTACCTCGTCGTCATAACGTGTGACGACGAGGTCGACACCACCAACCAGAGCGTGTTCGGGGATTCGGTCTGCCAATTCTGCAAACTGTTTAATGGGAATTTTTTTCATCGCTGTCCGCCTTTTGGATTAATAAATATTTCCGTAACTGGCTTGATGCTAACATTAATTTATGGCGCTATCGACGGGGCGGTGAAACTTGCGTTTGTATTCATTATCTAAATGAGATATCAAAAAGTTGTTCGCACACTGTAGAGGAAAACAACTATGGAATGAATCTCTCACTCGGGTGTGAAAAATCAATATTAACATGATAACAATTGCCTAACGATGTAAACCACCCAATTGTTAAGTATCATAATACTCAAATTAACCTCAACCACCACCAGAGTAACAACTCAATGACCAATTGCACAATAGCAATTATAAAAGGAGACGGCATCGGCATAGATGTCACCGAAGCCACACTCTCTGTCTTAGGCGCCGCTCAAAAAATCATCGGTGGCTTTGACCTGGAATATCGTGAAATTCAAGCTGGAGCTGGCTACTTTGCCGAACACGGAATCGATATTGAACCCGGAGGCGAAGAAGCCGTTGGCAAATGTAATGCGATCTTTCTGGGAGCAATCGGATTACCGGCCATTCGCCATGTCGATGGTACTGAAATATCACCTCATCTAAGGTTGCGCGACCGTTACGGTTTGTATGCCGGCGTTCGACCGGTAAAAGCTTTCCCCAACGCACCACAAAGACTGGCAGATGATCGTGCAAAAGAAATAGATCTGGTGATACTTCGGGAGTCAACCGAAGGCCTATTTTACTCCGCCGCAGTTCATGGTCGAAGTGAAGTCATCGGTGACGAAGAAGTTCGCGAAACGATGCGAATCACACGGAAAACCACCGAAAAGTTACACCGATTTGGATTCGATCTGGCGCGTAAACGTAAAGCCCGCGGCAGCTCAGGTTTATTCACCTGTGTTGATAAAGCGAACGTATTTACTTCGATGGCTTTTTTCCGAAAAATATTCGATGAAATAAAAACAGAGTTCCCAGATATCGAAACCAGCTACAACTATGTTGATGCCCAGGCGCTCGACTTAATTCGACGTCCCTGGGATTTCGACGTCCTGGTGATGGAAAATATGTTTGGCGATATTCTTTCTGACCTTGCCGGCGGCCTGGTTGGCGGAATGGGCATGGCCGCCTGTGGCGAAATCGGCGACGATATTGGACTGTTCCAGCCCGCTCATGGCAGTGCTCCTGACATTATGGGTAAAGACAAAGCCAACCCACTCGCCGCGATCATGAGTGGCGCCTTAATGCTTGATTATCTTGCTGATCGCAAGCAGTGTGAGTTTTTGGCCAGGGCTGCCGAATTAATCAACGATTCGATAAATCGAGGGTTCACCGAGAATAAAATCCGTCCCATGGAGTTTGGAGGGGACATGGGTACCATTGCGGTAACCAAACAAGTTATCCATCAGCTCCACGATATTTGACGCACCTGACAGGCAGAGAGCCTTATAGAACGTTCGTTAAGAGCTTTTCAACCCATCAGGTCTTCAATTACTCAGTTATGACTGGGAATTTTATGCCGAACAAATTTGGGTTTATTAGATTGCAATCCTACAAGGACTCTCGACCTAATCATGACCTTTTAACCCCAAAATTACACACTAATTCAGTGTCCGAAATGTACCAAAGACCCTATGATCGCTGCAAAACTTCAACGTTCGGTTCAAACGGATACTGACTCCCAAACAAAAACAATAAACCACGTATACTTTGTTCGCGAAGCAAAGAATGTGAGAGATGATTAAATAATTGTTACTGCTATGTAGTATTTTGGTCGTGCCACAGGCACTCGCGGAACCCAGTTCATCAATAGCAAAGGTTATTGAAAAGCCCGCCACAGCTTTTGATATGTTCCTTTTTCGACTTTACGAAGCGAGTAAATGTAATAATGTCGTGAAAAACAATAACGCTGACGAAGCTGATTTGTGTCTTAGCTCGCTCAGATATGATGCTGACAAAAATGTTCTCGCAACTTTTTTCCGCGTCCTCCCCAGTACAATGGTCATGGATGATTTTTCGGATCTGGAATCAGCTGGGCGTAAAGAGATAATGCTCAAAGTGCCTGGAAATACCGCCAGCCGCTTTGGGCTGTCGATACATGGGGGTTGTTGCAGAGTACACCCATGAGTTATGGCGGTGGCTTCAACCAGGCAGAAGAGAAGTCATTCCGCGCAGAACTTACGCAGCGGACATCTACCGCACTTTCTACTTCATACGATGGCAAAGTTTACATTGCCACTCGTCATCACGATGGCACGATCAAATATTTTAGCCGTCCGTAGCTTTAACAAAAATGATCCTGGTTTTGCTGTCGACGATGGCCAACGTTGTGCTACGCATCCTCTAGATTGGCCCATGCGGACATAAATATCGTCGCGCCAAATGTGAGTGCTGATATTGACTTTTAGAAACATGCCGGCTAAATCTTCACCACGATGAGTAAAGTTTTTTTCGCAGTCTGGATTCATTTTGAACTCTGTATGGAACAGAATTTCCTACCGCAAAAACTGGCTGTAATCCTCCATGCCTGATGTGGTCGGGCCAACCTGTTTGTAACAGGGCGCCCACGTCATCTTCTGTGTCTTCAACAATCGGCAATTAGAGTCAATTTCGGACACCGGCTTGTCCGGGCTGTTTTAACTTCCATTTCCAGGATCTCCAGTTATGGTAGTCGCGTATTAAGCTAGCTAATTTTTTCTGAATGGGCGTATCGTCAACATTCTGTTCAGTCCTTTGGTAGGTACAATCCAGTTGTTGCAAATAATCATTGATATGACTATCAAGCCGGCCGAGATGAAACTGCAATTTTATCGGGTATAGCTATTTTTCTTCTTGTTGATTACCTCGAATTTACTGCCACCAATTGCAATGACCTCAATTGTCGAAAACATAAATGATGCGAACATAGGTTTCTTCAGTCAAATAATCTTCCAACCGATCGGGGAATAATGTGGTCTGAGTTCAGTACTCACCCTCATTGAATCTGGTCATTGAACAGCCCAGCAATTGGAAAGTACCATTAAAACCTCCAGCGAGGTTTCACACAGGCAGGCCTAAAAGCATCTGTCAGAAATAAAAAGGCCTCTGGTCAACGAGGCTTTATTATTTCAAATTGTGTGGTAAATCATTCGGCCATTTTTCTTCTCTTAGTCGAAAATCCAATTCCAATTAATCCAAGCACAACAAGAGCAAGTGCGGTTGGCTCAGGAACAGACCTTGAAACGAAAACTTTATCACCCCCCTGAAATATTTTTTAAACTAGTATGAACAGCACTACCATTCCAGTTATTTTCACCCCAGATAACTGTATTACAGGTACCATCACCAGCCGGGTAGACTACACTAGTCAGATTGGCACAATGACCTCCTTTAAGAGTTACCCATGGATCTTCTGCCGCTCCACTGCGAAATAAGATATTCCCTACGAAGGGACCAGTTACTTAGGAACCGTTAAAACCTACATCATGCCAGGTTAAATTCGGGGCAAAATTAGGCGAGCTTGTCATAATCGACGCTATCGAAGCATAGTCAGCTAACCCCCATATTTGGTCATTCCCCGTAATAAAAAGCAATTTCTGGTCAGCAAATATTTCTGGAGCTTCAATCCAAAAATCACCCCCGGGGCTTCGACGGCCCTGCAAGGCATTTGGGTAACTAGCATTTGGTAATGTCTGGTTTAAGCACACTTGAAGAATATCTATGATCCTGGCTGCCTTCTGATGACCGGGGATTCGCTAATAATTTTCACAAACATCGGGGGGCTGTACAGACACAAAACCCGATATCAACTTAGGTTTAAAAATTGATTGCTGCATCTGACAGGAATCTTTTTGCTTCATTATGATTTGCTCGTTACTAAATTCGAAACATGAGTATTGTTGCGAATGAAATGTCAGCCGACATTGACATTTCGAAATGGGCCGATGAATATATAAAAACACGCTAGGCCAACACTGCAATATAAAATATGTCCTTATCCAGCAATCTACTAAAAGTTCCTGAGCTATCCAAAGAAGACTGCATGTTTTGCCGTCCGAAGAAAAAAGAAACACTTGCCAGTAATGGTCTCGCAATGCTGTTAACCGATACTTATCCTGTCGTCGATGGTCATTGCCTGATTGTCCCAAGACGGCATGCGCCAACCCTGTTTGATTTGACTCCCGACGAAATGACCGCTATTTATGATCTAGCCCAACAGGGGCGAATCATTCTAACCGGGGATGACTCGACCATCTCGGGATTCAATTTTGGTGTTAATGCGGGCCTAAGCGCGGGTCAATCAGTGTTTCACTGCCACTTTCACCTTTTTCCGCGCCGTGACGGAGACCAGGAAAATCCGCGTGGCGGTGTCCGACGAATTTTCCCAGACAAAGCACTCTATGAACGAAAAACAGGTTGATTATTGACCGAGCACTTAACGTTTAAACATCCAGATGATCTGATAAGCTCGCTCTTATCGTAATCAAGATTCCGGAATATCCATCTCCGATATAAAACCTTACAAAGGTCGCGGCGCTGCCAGCAATCAATCCAGTCGTTTTGATCAGAATCACATCGAGGCATTTGATGATGGCCGGGGCAGCCTCGATATTTCGGTCCGTCCAAAAGCCAGCCTACAAACCGACAAAAGTCGAAGTGTTCAGGTTTTTAATCAATCACCCGATGTCCCGTTTGATCGATCTATCAATCCTTATCGGGGATGTGAACATGGCTGTATTTATTGCTTTGCGCGTCCGACTCATGCTTATCTTGGACTATCACCGGGTCTCGATTTTGAAACGATGCTTTTCAGCAAACCCGATGCTGCCAAGTTACTTGAAACGGCACTACGTAAACCCGGATATCAATGCCAACCAATCGCACTCGGCGTCAATACCGATGCCTATCAGCCTATAGAACGTCAGAAAGAAATCAGCCGTTCTGTCCTCGCAGTTTTACAGGCATTTAATCACCCGGTATCGATCATAACCAAATCTGCCCTAATCAAACGCGATCTCGATATTCTAAAAGGCATGGCTGAACTAGACCTGATCTCTGTTTGCATCAGTATCACGACCTTCGATAAATCAATCGCTCGAAGTCTCGAACCCCGAGCTGCTGCTCCGCATAGACGAATTCAAACGATTCGAACTTTGTCAGAGGCCGGTATTCCAGTTACAGTTCTGGTGGCACCCGTAATTCCTGTCCTGACTGACCCAGAATTGGATTCGATCATCCAGTCTGCTGCCGAAGCAGGGGCTACTGCAGCAGACTACATATTGCTGAGGCTTCCCGCCGAGGTCGCCGGTTTGTTCGAAGAGTGGCTCCAGGTTCATTTCCCATTGAAAGCGAATCATGTAATGACAAGGATCCGTGATACTCGCGACGGTAAAATTTACGACAATCGTTTTGGCAAACGCATGAAGGGTACGGGAGAATACGCCAACATCATTTCGCAACGTTTCGCTTTGGCCTGTAGGAAACACGGACTGAAAAGACGCGAACCCACCCTCCGCTCGGAACTATTTAAAGCGCCTGCTCGCTCAGGTGATCAGATTGATTTATTCTAACGTTACCCGGTTAAAATTTGGCCATTATTTAAAATACCATCAACATTAATTTGGATAAAGCCGACCAGGTAAATATCCACAAATACTTACGAGGAGCTTAGCCATGACACAGATATCACTCACTCTTACCGAAGCCCATGATCTTGCTATGCGATGTCTAATCAACAATGGCTGTAATGAAGAAAATGCACACGCTGCAGCGCATCGAATGATTCAGGCCGAAGGTGATTTATGTCATTCCCACGGATTATTTCGAATGCCCTGGTACTGTGCTGGAGTGAAATCTGGGCGTGCTAATGGTCATTCAAAACCCCGTATCGAACAAATTGCACCTGCTGTTATTCGGGTCGATGGCGATCGGGGCTTCGCGCCTTTGGGCCAGCAAATGGGTCACCGACCACTGGTTGATTGCGCCAGGAAAAACGGCATTGCCTCTATGGCCTTTGTGAATATGTTTCATATCGCTGCTATGTGGCCCGAAGTTGAAAAACTGGCGGACGAAGGTTTATGCGCCTTTGCCTTCACAGCCTCTTACCCTTATGTTGCCCCGGCCGGTGGCATGAAGCCTGTCTATGGAACCAATCCAATGGGATTTGGCTGGCCCCGTAAAGATGCGCCCCCTCTGGTATTCGATCAGGCTTCTTCTTCGATGGCTCGGGGTGAAATACAAATAGCCGCGCGTGATGGTCACAGCGTTCCTGAAACGGCCGGTATTGGGCCCAATGGCGAAACCACTACAGATCCAAATGTTGTGCTCGAAGGCGCTCAGTTAGGTTTCGGTGATTATAAAGGTGCTGCTTTAGCCATGATGATCGAGCTACTAGCGGGCGCGTTGATTGGAGAATTTCTCAGTATCGAATCCATAGAGGACGATGACGGCAAAGGCGGTCCACCCAAAGGTGGTGAGCTAATCATAGCCATGGATCCGACAAAATTTGGTGATCCCGAAGGATTCCTCGCACGCGGTGAAAAACTATTCGAAGCCGTTCTAGCCCAGGAAGGTACTCGTCTACCGGGTGCTCGACGTTTTGAAAATCGGGCATTAACTCAACAAACGGGAATCCAGATACCCCAAAGTCTGCATGAAACTATTCTCGTGTTACTCGAATAACAAGGTTATGAGAATCTTCAGGTTCCTGTATATGGATCTACTTAAAAATCATGAACCCTGTAAGTGGTGCCAGCAGGGGACGGAGACCTTGTGTTGGCAACATAGGCGCATAAAACACCAT
>JBLIOG010000202.1:0-7283 GCA_047639625.1 Gammaproteobacteria bacterium | reverse complement strand
GCATCACCTGCCTCATGACCACAGGTATCATTAATCACTTTAAATTGATCAAGATCGATATAGCAAAGTGCGTGGCTAAAGTTACTGTTCTGACTTTTTTCTATGAGACGGGTCATCCTATGCTCAAATTCTCGACGATTAACCAATCCTGTCAAACTATCGTGGGTTGCTTGATAACTGACCATTTTTGCTAAGAAAAAAGATTCGGTAACATCAACACCAGTGCCACGATATCCCAGGAACCTGCCTCTCTCATCGTAAATCGGTTTGCCGTTTATACGGACCACTACAGTTTGAGAATTTTGACGTTTTATCTGGTATTCAAAATTATTGAAAGATTCACGTTTTTTATATATTCGGGCCAACTGTTGCCAATTGTCTGACTTAAAACTGAATTCTCTGGATAGTTCATGACGTGTTTTACCGATTAAATTATTGTTCGAGAATAACTCAAGATCAGGTAATGCGCCCGAAACATAGGTAAACCGAAATTTTTCATCTTGCTCCCAAAACCAATCAGCTCCCGTTTCTGCAAAATCACGTAATCTTTGTTCACTATCCTGAAGAGCACGATCGGTTAAAAACTGCTCCGTAATATCACGTGAATGGATAACGACAAGCAGGTTGTCTTCGGATTCGATGTTTACGATACGTTGTCTGGTTGTTTCAATTACACGAATGGATCCATCTCGATGTGTTCCTCGATAAGTCTGTTTAAAAATCATACCGGGATTTTTAATCGCATTTTGATGAGCTTTAGCGATTGCTTCACGATCATCCTCACATGAAAACATACCGACCTTTACAGGAAGTTGGCTATCTTTATCAAATCCGAATATACGTTCTGCCGAAGAATTAAGAAAAGTGATGTTACCTTGTTCGTCGGCAAGCGAAACAATGTCGGTCACATTTTCAATTACGGTTCGAAATCGCCTTTCGCGTGCGAGGGTGAACTGTTCTGCTGATTTTCGCTCGGTTATATCAGTACTGGCACAGCGATAACCCACGAAACCACCCTCTTCATCAAACACAGGTTTGCCCGTAGTCTGAATGTGCATAACTTTTCCATCCGTACTAACCCACCGATATTCGGAAGAGAATGGTATTTTTTTATCCAGACATTCCTGATGGTGCTGCCATTTTGTTTCAGACTCGAACCATTCGACCGGAATAACTTTTTCGTCTTTGCCCAATAGATCACTAGCGGCTAAACCTGATGGACGATGCCAGTCATCCGATAACCAGGATAATTTTAACGCTTCGTCTAACTCAAAAAACCAGTCGGCACCTACTTCTGCAAAGTCACGAAAACGTAGTTCACTAATTTCGAGTGCCTGCATGATTTCAATTGAATCGGTAATATCGCTGCCGACTCCGCGATAACCAATAAAGTTATCCTCGGCATTAAACACGGGTTTACCTCGCGTATGTAATACACGAGTTTTGCCATCGGGATGTTTGATCGCCCAGATCATTGAATAATCGGTATGTTCGGTCAGCGAGGCTCCAAGGCGGGCCCATTTTTCTGTGTCATCTATTAAGCCTTTAAAGGCCTCTTCCCTGTTTTTACCCAATACATTATTGGCTGGAATTCCCGTGATTTCCTCAAACCTTGATGATTGGTAGGTAAACCTCAATTTCTGATCCATTTCCCAGAACCAGTCGGCAGCGATTGTGACTACATCATTGAAACGCCCAAACGCATATTTGGCCTCGTCTTCTGCGACATGACTCGAAGGACTCGACTTTAGATCATTCGTTCTACCCTGGTCAGGACCAGTTTTACTGTGACTAACCATAGATGTGATTTTGAATAATTGCGTCCATTCGTAGGTGAAAGTTCGATTATTGATTTAATAATAGCCTGACTCTGACAAATATATTGAGAAATTGGTATGAGAATTCGCTTTTTGCCACTTAAACAAACCTTAGCCGTGTCTGAACATACTAAGTATGAAGTGCTGATTTTGCCAAAAAACTCATAAATTTTACAATTTGAAAACAGATTAAGTATTCTGACTGGGAACCCGATTTAAAGTTAGTGATGCTGTTGTAGGCAAAAACCAATACACGACCACGATATCTGTTTTAATCATTGCTACAAATCGATAGACTTCGCCCTTTGAATATCGAGACTGATGATGCAGCAAGTCGAAGGCACTATTTCAATAGTTCACAACACAAAGGCCGATTACTCCAGTCTTTATGATGATTCATTAAAAAAAATTACCAGTCTCGATAAAGCGGGCAAAGCGGTTGAAACCATTCAACGCTGGCCAGGATATCGTGAAACATCGTTACATAAGCTGAGTAGTCTCGCTGAAGACCTGAAAATCGCTCAATTGTGGTACAAGGATGAAGCAGAGCGTTTCGATTTAAAGAGTTTTAAGGCACTCGGCGGCGCCTATGCAGTAGCCCGTCAGATACAGGCCCGAATATTGGAGCAAACCGGAAAAGAAGCCTCGGTCGATCAACTCCTCAATCAGGAATTCAAAACCATCACCGACAATCTTGTTATTAGTTGTGCCACCGACGGCAACCACGGCCGATCAGTCGCCTGGGGATGTCAAATGTTCGGCTGTGAATGTATCATTTATATACACCGCGATGTTTCAATCGGCCGACAGACGGCCATGGAATCTTTCGGTGCCAGGGTGATAAGAATTACGGGTAACTATGATGACTCTGTAAAACAGGCGGATCAGGAGGCAAAAAAATTAGGACGTTGTATCGTTTCTGATACCAGTTACGAAGGCTACATGGATATTCCACGTGATGTTGCCCTCGGCTATACCGTTTTGCTTGAAGAATCGGTACGACAAATGAATCACGAAATCCCAACCCATGTTTTCATCCAGGGCGGTGTCGGAGGGCTTGCGTCGGCAGTCTGCGCATATTTCTGGGAACTTTGGGGAGAAAGTCGACCGCGATTTATTGTTGTCGAACCCGAGCAGGCAAATTGCCTGCAAGCCAGTGCGGTAGCCGGTGAGCCAGTCACTGTTGAGGGAGATCTCGATACCCTAATGGCGGGTCTAGCCTGTGGTGAGGTATCTCTGCTAGCCTGGGAAATATTAAAAACGGGGGCCAACGACTTTCTTACAATCAATGAAACCACCGTGCCTAAGACCATGCAGCTGCTCGCAAAAGGTTTTGGATCTGATCCATCGATCGAAGCGGGTGAATCTGCAGTTGCGGGTATAGCGGCTTTGATTACCATTTGTAATAACGCAAGTGATCGACTGGCACTGGGCATCGATGAATCCAGCAAGGTTTATATACTGGGAACCGAAGGCGCCACTGATCCTGATCTTTACCAGCAATTGCTGAATCAACCTGAATAAGTCTGGAGTGACTATCATGACTACAACACCCCCGCCTCGAGGGTTTGAGATCAGCGAATTTGAGCAACGGACAAGCCGCGCACAACGAATGATGCACGAGCAGAAACTCGATGCTCTACTGCTCACTACGGAACCCAATGTTCGATATTTCAGTGGGTTTTTCACTCAATTCTGGCAAAGCCCGACCCGACCCTGGTTTCTGATAGTGCCTCTGGAGGGAAAACCAATTGCGGTCATACCGACAATCGGCTCTGTCGGCATGCAGGAAACCTGGATCGATGAGGTTTATTGCTGGTCATCGCCTCAGCCCGAAGATGACGGTATTTCATTATTACTCACAACGTTACAAAAATTACCGAGCCGTTTTGGACGACTCGGTGTTTCATTGGGACCGGAAAGTTACCTCAGAATGCCGGCGAACGATTTCGCAAAGATTCAATCAGAGCTTGAGAACACCGAAATAGTCGATTGCAGTTTGTTATTACTTGAACTTTGCAGCGTTAAATCAGGCGCTGAAGTCGAGAAAATTAAATACGTTTGTGAAGTGGCATCAGATAGCTTTGCCGCACTACCAGAGTTTGCATTTGCCGGAGATAGCGAACGGCAGATTGTGCAAAAAATGCGCATGGATCTGCTCCAACGAGGCGCCGATACGACGCCTTTTATTGTTTCGGCATCGGGGCCGGACGGTTACTACAACATCATCATGGGCCCCTCAGATCGCATCATAGCGAACGGAGATATTCTCATCATTGATACTGGCACACTGTATGACGGATACTTTTGTGATTTCGATAGAAATTTCGCTTTTGGAACAGCTTCTGATGGCGCCAAACGTGCCTACGATACCGTGTTTAAAAGTACCGATGCAGGTTTTAGAGCAGCAAAACCCGGGGCAACCACCAGTGATTTGTGGCGTGCTATGTGGGATGTTCTTGAAGCAGGTGGTGCCGAAGGCAATGATATAGGGCGAATGGGTCACGGACTTGGGGCTCAATTAACCGAATGGCCATCTAACATGGCCACCGACCATACTGTCCTGCAGCCCGGTATGGTGATGACGCTCGAACCCGGCATGAGTTACGATGATGGTAAACAAATGGTTCACGAAGAAAATATTCTAATAACTGATATTGGCGCCATTATGTTATCCAGAAGAGCTCAGTCTGAACTGCCAATTATTTAAAGCCATGTCTACTATTGATAAAGAAGTATCTAAAGCATTGATCGAATGGCGTCATGATTTCCATCAATATCCAGAATTCGGTTTCGAAGAAAACCGTACGGCTGGACTTGTGGCGAAACGTCTCAAATCATTTGGAATTGAAACAATCGAGGGAATGGGTAAAACGGGTGTTGTCGGTATTCTTTCAAAGGGTAACAGTAATCGATCAATTGGCTTAAGGGCTGATATGGATGCCCTTAAGATCAACGAAGCCAACGAGTTTGCTCACCGTTCAAAAAATCAGGGGTTAATGCACGCTTGTGGACATGATGGACACACCACTATGTTATTGGGTGCCGCCAGTCACCTTGCCGCAAGCGGCGAATTTGATGGTACGATATATTTCATCTTCCAGCCCGCCGAGGAACACGGTGCTGGCGCTACTGCAATGATTGAAGATGGTTTATTTACTCGCTATAAAATTGATTCCATATATGGTTTACATAATCTTCCGGGCTTAGCTGAAAATCATTTTGCCATCAGAAATGGGTCGATTATGGCGAGTGAAAGTGGCTTCGAGATCAAACTACGCGGCAAAGGTGGTCATGCCGCATTACCCCATATGGGTAAAGACACTTTACTACTGGGCGCCCAAATTGTCGTAGCATTACAATCTATTGTATCGCGAAAAACAAACGCACTTCATCAACCCGCCGTTGTCTCTGTCACCGAATTTGTAACGGATGGTACGATTAATGTCATACCGTCGGAAGTTGTTCTAAAAGGAGATTGTCGTTGTTTTTCAGACGTTTCTCTCGAGTTAATTGAAAGTTCAATGCGGCAGATTGTCGAAGGGCTATGTCTTGCAGCCGGCGCTGATTTCGATTTTTATTTTCAAACCAGTTTCCCTTCCACCATTAATCACCCGGCGCCAACTGCAGCCGCAGTGCGGGCAGCTCGGCAAACTTTCGGAGATGCTCAGGTGAATGGAGATTGCGATCCGTTTACGATTTCGGAAGATTTTGCGAATATGTTACGAGTTAGACCAGGGTGTTACGGTTTACTCGGAAATGGAGGTGACCCTGCTTCGGGCTGTGCTTTACATAATCCAAAATACGACTTTAATAATAAATTATTGCCTATGGGTGCAGCTTACTGGGTTAATCTAGCTGAAAATGAGTTGAGTACCGAAAATGCTTGATTGGTTGCGTAAACAGAGTCGGAGTTCGGGCTACTGGATGGGACTGATTGCTATTTCTGCTAGCATGGAACTTTCCGCACTTTATTATCAATATGTCAAAGATGAATGGCCCTGTGTTTTATGTATACACATAAGAATCTGGCTGACGGGGGTTTTGCTAATCGCAATTATCTCACTTATATTCCGTAAGCAGATTTGGTTAATGAGAATAAGTCATTTTCTGACTACCCTTTTATTGGCTGGGTTTACAGAACGTAGCTATCAAGTACTCGCAGTTGAACGCGGTTGGGTATTTGGTGACTGTAATATGGATGCCGGTTTACCTGAGTGGTTTGCACTTGATCGATGGTTTCCATGGATCTTTGAAGTAAAAACATCCTGTGGCTACACGCCTTATATAGTATTTCAAATATCAATGGCTGAAATACTCATGGCTACCAGCCTGATTATGTTAGCAAGCAGTATTGCCTTACTGGCTTCAAGTTTCGGAACCACCGATTAGTTTCGAATTTATTTATAACCCGTCTATAATCTAATTCTCAATTATAAAAACAAAAATATCTATGGTTTCTACTATTAGTCAGGCCTTCGGTGCAAATTTTCTAGGGCAATCAGCCGGATGGTACAAAAAGCTTATCATTGCCTTTCTTATTATTAATCCGATCGTTTTTGCCATTAATCCGTTTCTCGCGGGTTGGCTGCTCATCCTGGAATTCATTTTGACGCTGGCTATGGCCCTCAAATGCTATCCACTGCAACCCGGTGGCCTCCTTGCAATTGAAGCAGTCGTAATCGGTATGACCTCGCCACAGGCTGTTTATCAGGAATCAATCGCCAATTTCGAAGTAATCATGCTACTCATGTTTATGGTTGCTGGCATATATTTCATGCGGGAATTGTTGCTTTTTACTTTTACTAAAATTCTTTTAAATGTTAAATCAAAGGTATTCCTGTCATTTCTATTCAGTATCACCGCCGCCTTTCTAAGTGCATTTCTCGATGCTTTGACCGTTACTGCTGTTTTGATAACAGTCGCAGTTGGTTTTTACTCGGTTTATCACAAGGTCGCATCCGGCAAAGGATTTTATGACGATCATGATCATAGCGATGATATAGGTGTCCAGGACTATCATCGCCAGCAGTTATCTGAATTTCGATCGTTCCTGCGAAGTCTTATCATGCATGGTGCAGTAGGGACGGCTCTAGGGGGTGTCTGCACATTGGTCGGTGAACCTCAAAATTTGTTAATTGCTGAGCGGGCTGGTTGGGATTTTATTGAATTTTTTGTTCGCATGGCACCTGTCACTATGCCCGTTCTGGTATGTGGATTGATCACCTGCGTTTTACTTGAAAAATTTAAAATATTTGGCTATGGCCAGGAACTTCCTGAAAACGTAGCTACGGTGTTAAACCAATATAATGAAGAACAGGAAAAGCAACGGAATCCTAAAACCAATGCTGTGTTGATAATCCAGGCAGTAGTTGGCCTCGTACTCGTACTCTCATTGGCCTTTCATGTAGCACCGGTTGGTCTGGTCGGTTTGATGGTTATTGTACTGTTGACTGCATTCAATGG
>JBLIOG010000201.1:0-7360 GCA_047639625.1 Gammaproteobacteria bacterium | reverse complement strand
CTGGCCCTGGGCTTGCAGTTTGCAAGGCTATAATCGAGGCCCATGAAGGGTTCATCTGGGCCGAACAAAACCTCGATCATGGTCTATCAATAGGCTTCGAGATACCCTGTGTTCCGGCAACCCTGGCAATTTCTACCTGAACCGGACTACAAAGCTATATAAGGCTTGAACCCGCTATTCGAGGGGATTAGAATCGGCTCGCTGACAGCGATGGCGTCGCTGATTTCCCAGTGCTTTAACGACTGCGGGGTTTCCCCAGTTATTTAGATCCTGAACGCCCGGATTAAACACCGGGTACCCAATGGGTGGCTCGGAAATACTTCGGAGTGAATACCATGTCTCAAAACGTGACTGAACGACCAGAATTTTTTCAATTACAAAATGGCGCGAAGGCTAACCTGCCTTTTACTGCAGTAGAGTACGAAAATCGCCTGACCCATTTACGTCGATTGATGGCGGATCAAAAAGTCGATGCTATGTTATTAACCTCAATGCACAACATCGCTTATTACTCAGGGTTTCTATATTGCTCATTCGGCCGACCTTATGCCTGCGTTGTCACTGCGGATCGAAGTGTCACTATTTCGGCTAATATTGACGGCGGCCAACCCTGGCGTCGATGTCATGGTGAAAATATTATCTACACCGACTGGCAGCGCAACAATTATTGGCGTGCCATCAAGTCTGTCATTCCGTCGGTAAACCGAATTGGTATTGAAGGCGACCACATGACTCTTGCAACGCGCCAAACACTGCCCGATTTTCTCGGAAATGTAGATGTCGTTGATTTAAATCAGCCAATCATGGCCTTACGCATGATCAAGTCCAACGAAGAAATCGAATTGATCAAAGGTGGCGCACGCACTGCCGATATTGGTGGTGAAGCTATTCGTGATGCCATCCGTGTTAGCACCCGCGAGATAGACGTTGCTATGGCAGGACGCAATGCCATGGAGATAGAAATTTCACGCGCCTACCCTGATAGCGAACTGCGGGATTCCTGGGTCTGGTTTCAGGCAGGTCTCAACACAGATGGCGCACATAATCCGGTCACAACGGCCAAACTGGTCGAGGGTGATATTCTCAGCCTGAATACATTCCCGATGATTTCCGGTTATTACACAGCGCTGGAGCGAACACTTTTCATTGGTGAACCCGATGCTACATCTCTTAAAATCTGGCAAGCCAATGTTGGAGCGCATGAGCTTGGAATTTCATTGATCAAACCTGGTGCTACCTGCGCCGGAATTTGTGCTGAAATCAATCGCTACTTTGAAGACCTCAACCTGTTGCAATATCGCACGTTCGGATATGGACATTCCTTTGGCATTTTATCCCATTATTATGGACGCGAGGCAGGACTCGAACTCCGTGAAGACATAGATACTGTTCTTGAACCCGGTATGGTTGTTTCAATGGAACCGATGTTGACTCTGCCTGAAGGGCTCGCAGGTGCCGGCGGCTATCGCGAACACGATATTCTCGTAATTGGGGAAGATAGCGTCGAAAATATTACCGGATTCCCTTATGGTCCCGAGCATAATATTATTGCCGCCTGATCTATAATCCTGGAAACTATTAAACGGAGATTCGGCCAGTCATGCTTGATTTAAAAAAGTTACTGGTGGTCTCTCTGGAACAGGCAGTAGCCGCACCATTCTGTTCAAACCGGCTAGCCAACGCCGGCGCTCGAGTGATTAAACTTGAGCGTGAAGAAGGTGATTTCGCGCGTGGTTATGACAGCGTTGTCGATGGCGAATCGGCCTACTTTGTCTGGCTCAATCAGGGTAAAGAATCACTCGTTATTGATATAAAAAACGACGATGATGCTCAATTATTACATCGTGTTCTGGCTAAAGCCGATGTATTCATCCAAAACCTCGCACCCGGCGCAACTGATCGCGCTGGCCTTAGCAGCCAAACACTAACTGCCCGCTATCCTCAGTTAATATGCTGCGATATCTCAGGTTATGGTGATCAGGGCGATTACAGCAAAATGAAAGCCTATGATTTACTCGTGCAATGTGAAACCGGCATGGCTTCCATCACTGGAACCCCTGACGCACCCGGACGAATTGGCGTTTCAGCCTGTGATATTAATTGTGGTCAGCAGGCTTATGCAGCAATTCTCGAAGCATTAATTGACCGGCAACATAGTCAAAAAGGCTGCGTCATTAAAGTATCTTTATTTGATGGAATGGCCGAATGGTTGGCGGTTCCATTACTCCACTACGACTATACCGGTAAGATCCAGCCACGAGTTGGTATCAATCACGCAACGATTAGTCCTTATGGTGCCTATCGGTGTAAGGACGAAGAGGACATAGTAATGGCTATACAAAACGAACGTGAATGGAGGCAATTTTGTGACCAAATACTCGGTGATGCTGCACTCGCTAATGACCCTGAGCTTAACAATAACGGAAACCGAGTCAAACATCGAAGTCGTGTCGATCAACTCATCAGCGCCGTATTTTCCAAAATTAACCAGGACGAAGCCGCCACCCGATTACAAACGGCTGGAATTGCCTATGGTCGACTTAACGATATATCAGGGCTAGCTAATCATCCACAGCTTCGACGTATTAAAGTTGAAACCCCAACGGGCTCCGCTCAGGTGGTCGATGTAGCTGCGATTCGTTCAGATCGTAATCAAAAAGTTCATAAAGTTCCCAAAATTGGGGAACATAGCAGCCAGATACGAGACGAATTCTCGGCTTAACATGAGATTATTATGAAACAAATTAACTGGGATGAGTTCGATCAGGTAGAACTACGAATTGGAACCATTATTGAAGCGAATGACTTTCCGCAGGCCCGAAAACCCGCCTATAAATTACGAATCGATTTCGGTGCTGAAATAGGAATCAAAAAATCGAGCGCGCAAATCACGGACCTTTATGAACGCGAGCAATTGGTCGGTAGACAAATTGTCGCCGTCGTCAACTTTCCACCCAGACAGATTGGTCGATTTATGTCTGAATGCCTTGTTACTGGATTTTATCGTAACGATGGTGCGGTCGTTCTGGCGGTTCCAGAAAGCCCAGTAGAAAATGGCGCAAAACTCGGTTAAAGCCTGTACTCAGGTTCTTCGCGATCGAGGATTTCACAAATTTCGGCCAGGTGCTGATCAACAACGCCAGATTCGTCGATAAAGCGATCCCATTGCTTAGCCGTTTTCTCGGCGACCTCGTCGGATACAACCCGCAAAGGCTTTCCTGTCATTAAGGCCTTAATATAATTTGAACAGGCCTTTTCAAAATAGACCATTTCATCGAAAGCTCGTCCTATCGTCGATCCAACCGTCATAACCCCATGATTGCCCATTAACAGTACATGATGACCACCAAGCACGGTCGTTAGTCGCTCGGCTTCATCGCCCAGCCCCATACCGCCAAACTCATCATCAATGGCGAGTCGATTAAAATAACGCATGGCATTTTGATCGATGGGTTCCAGTCCATTCTGATGAAGAGAAGCCAGCACGGTTGAATATTCAGGATGTAAATGTAATACACAGCGCGCATGCGAAACATTACGGTGCATCGCGCCATGAATCGCCCAGGCGGTAGGGTCAGGCGCATTTGGCTCATCCATGGTGGCGTCATTTTTGGCATCCACCAATAACAAATCACTCGCCCGCATATTGCTAAAATGACGTCCCTTCGGATTAACCAGAAATTGGTTGCCATCATCTGATACCGCGTAACTAAAGTGATTAGCCACTGCTTCGTGCATTCCCAGGCGGGCTGACATCCTAAAAACGGCGGACAGTTGTACACGGACTTCGTAGTGAGGATCCGATTCGATCGATGAAACTTTGGTATTAGCGACTGAAATTGACATAATGACTCCCGGCAGCCCTGGATGACTTGAATTAAAGCCTGTCCAGTTATGAACAACAATCGTTTTTTAACCTTGATCGATAAAAATTTGAATCATTTTGCACACCTGGTATTAGCCCGATCCACGATTGAATCTACGGTGGGGAATTTACTGGGTGACTTTTGCAAAGGCGTTGATTCATCTGCTTTACCACCACCAATCAAAGCCGGGCTCGACAATCATCGTGCAGTTGATCGATTTACCGATACTTATCCTGCCATTGTTGATTTAAAAAAACAATTCAGCAGCCAGCGCCGACGCTATGCTGGCATCGCTCTCGACATCTATTTCGATCACTTATTAATTAAGCATTGGGAACAGTTAGAACAGGGCTGCATACAAGCCAGAATTAATTTATGTTACGCCAATATTCGCGCAGGTCAGCCTCTAATGCCGCACAATGAAATGCAACGGGTTACCTGCCGCATCGTCGAATACGACTGGTTTGGTTCTTATGCCAATATAAATAATATTGCGGAATCGCTTGACCGGGTTGCGAATCGTATACGTTTTCCAAACCAATTTGGCGGTGCGATTGAAGACATTTTAAAACATGAAAAAGATATAGCGTCAGCGTTTATAGAATTTTTCCCGGCACTCAAAAATCATATTCAAACACTCGATCTTGAAAACCCTCAGGCTTTAAAGCCATCGATAAAAGCAGACTAAACACCTGATTTTAACAATCGATCACTTTCCCCGGATTCATAATATTATCGGGATCAAGCGCCTGTTTTATCGCTCTCATCATATCGACCGCTGCATCACCATGTTCATGACGCATGTGCTTTAACTTACCCATACCAATTCCGTGTTCGCCGGTACAGGTCCCGCCCATAGCCAACGCACGTCCAACCAGCCGTTTATCGTACTGTAGCACTTTCTGAAAGACCTCTTCATCGTCAGCATCGAAAAACACCGTGGAATGGAAGTTACCGTCCCCGACATGACCAATAATGGGCGCAAACAGACCAGACTCTGCAATATCCATTTGAGTTTCAGTAATGCATTCTGCCAATCTTGATATAGGGACACAGACATCGGTGACATAACCTCGACTCCCTGGTTTCACCGCAAGACCCGCATAATAAGCATCATGTCTTGCACGCCAGAGTCTGGCACGGTCTGCTTCATTTTCGGCCCATTCAAAATCACCGCCGCCGTTAAACTCTGCTATTTCAGAAAACTGTTCGATCTGGTCTGCTACAGACTTCTGGCTGCCATGAAACTCCAGAAAAAGGGTGTCCCGTTCGGGATATTCGGTTTTACTATATTGATTGATCGCCTTGATATAATGGCTATCAAGTATTTCAATTCTGGCAATCGGAATACCCAATTGAATGGTTTCCATAGTTGCCTGAGCTGCAGATTGCACATCGGGAAAATTCACAATAGCCGCCGAAATGGATTCTGTTACTCCGTAAAGACGCAAACTGATTTCGGTAATAACTCCCAGGGTTCCCTCGGAACCCACAAACAAACGAGTCAGGTCGTAGCCCGCTGCTGATTTTTTCGCCCGGGTACCGATTTTCATGATTTCGCCACTGGCAGTAACCACCGTGAGGCCCATTACATTTTCACGCATAGTTCCGTATTTGACCGCGTTAGTACCTGACGCCCGGGTTGCTGCCATGCCGCCAATCGAAGTATTCGCGCCCGGATCAATCGGGAAAAATAATCCTGTATCGCGCAGCATTTCATTAAGCTGACGGCGCGTCACACCTGCCTGCACGCGACAGTCGAGGTCTTCCTGATTGACATCGATCACTTCATTCATTTCAGACAAATCGATACAGATACCACCTTTAACGGCTTGAACCTGCCCTTCCAACGACGTTCCTGTGCCATAAGCAATGACCGGCGTTTTACTCGCTGCACAGAGTTTGACAATGCCAGCCACTTCTTCATTACTCCTGACAAAACAAACTGCATCCGGTGCCTGAACGGGGTGCCAGGATTCGCCTCGCCCATGTTGCTCCAGGACCGATTGACTAGTGGATATCCGATCACCGATCAAGGTGCGTATATCTTCAATAACCGAGATATTTTTATTGCCTGCCAACACCGATTGACTCATGACTTACCTGCCACTTTCAAAATGAAACCATTATGCCAGAGTTAATTCAAGATTCCATTTATACCAAAAGATCAAATTTAACTGACTCTATAGCCAATTATAAATTGTATAAAAATTAGACAACGTAAAGGTGACGTATATACTAAAATTTCGCATTACCATTAAATAGCTCACTAAAATCAAGGGAAACCTTCAACGCGTGGCATCAAAGCAGGCATTACAGGATAAATTAATAGCGTCCGAGGAAGAATTTGAAAAACTTCAGCGACGTCAAACTCTGTTTGAAGCCACTGAACAATTTGCGAATGTTGGGCACTACGAGTGGAACTACGAACTGGACCAGCTCGAATCCTGCTCGGAAGAGTATGCGAAAATCTTCAATATGACGATATCCGAAGCTTTGGCAGCACATAGCAGCTGGGCAAGCACTTTAGGGCAAATTCATCCTGAGGACCTCGAACATTACAGGGAAAGTAGTGAGGAGCTCCGAGACACAAAATCACTCGATGTGAAATATCGAGTCGTATTGGCAAATGGCGTCATAAAACACCTACACGAGATAGGCGTCGTGGTTACCGATCAGGATGGCAGTGAGCGTGGTACGTTCGGAATCATTCAGGATATTTCCAGTCAGGTTAAATATGACCGAGATCTCCATTACCGCGATGCTTTAGCCGAACAAACAGAATTGATAACTGATATAGGCCAATTTATCTACGATGAGTTGAATGAGAAATATCTCTACGTCAGCAAAGGTTTTGCCCGCATTTATGAAACTGACAGCGCAACCTACATGAAAAAATTTCAGTCTGTTGAAGATGATCTGTCAGATGTTCACCCGGAAGATAGAGACCGTGTCGCTAAAGAATATCTTCACTATATTTCGTCCAGAGATAATATCGCTGTCGAATACCGCATTATTCGAGAAGATGGCAATGTCCGTTGGATCAGGGAAATGGCCAAGGCCCAGATTATTAACAATGGTAACGTCGTTCAAACCGTAGGTGTCATCCAGGACATTACCAACAGAGTTAATCGTGAGCAAGAGCTGCTATTTGTAGATGCGATGGCCAGTCAGGCTGAATCTATTGCCGATATTGGATATTTTCTATTTGACGAACAACAAAATAAACATCTCTATTGCAGCCTGGGGCAGGCTAAGATTCTCGGCTTGGACCTTGAATACTTTACGGAGAAGATTCGCAGTAATGAAGACTACATAGCACTGGTGTATGCTGATGATCAGCAAAAAGTTCATGATGCTTTTTACCAGGAACTAAACACCCTTGGTCGTTTTGAAGTGGAGTATCGGATTCAGCGACCCGACGGACAAATTAGATGGATTCGAGAATATGGCAAAGCACATAAATGGAATGCCGATGGTATTGAACAATCTAT
>JBLIOG010000200.1:0-7383 GCA_047639625.1 Gammaproteobacteria bacterium | reverse complement strand
AAACAGGTCAATACCGAGTGGATAGGCATTGGCGGCCTGGATATGCAAACTGGGATTATTGCCAGTCGTTTTTTTGGCAATCCGGGGAAATCTTTGAAAATTGTCGGTGTCACAGGAACCGATGGTAAAACCAGCGTTACTCATTTGATCTGCCAGGCATTGACTCAACTGGGTCAACAGGTTGCCAGTATTGGTACGCTGGGTTACGGGCTGGTCGATCAATTAGAACCCGCTAGTCATACGACGCCGGATGCAATTACATTACAGTCTTTACTGTCGCGATTCCGGGATCAGAAATGCGATACGGTAATCATGGAAGTTTCTTCGCATGCGTTACAACAATATCGAGTTAATGGTTGCCAGTTTGATATCGCCGTATTGACCAATCTTGGCCGTGATCATCTCGATTATCACGGCAGTATGGATAATTATGCGGCTGCGAAGTCTCGATTGTTCTTTCAATTTGAGCTTTCTGGAAAGGTGGTTAACGCGGCCGACCAATTCGGTCAAAAATTATTAGAACAACTTACCGACGACGGGCTGGTGCGATATTCAAGTCGGTCTGATGGCAGTAATAACGCCGATGTTGTTTTAACTAAATTTAGGGCGACAGATCGTGGACAATCACTGGAGATTAAAACACCAGAGGGTGTCTTAAATCTGGAAACAGAGTTGATCGGAGATTTCAATCGCGAAAATACGCTGGCCTGTATTTCAAGTCTTTTTGCACTGGGCATGAATCTAACTGAAATACAACTGGCAACTGAACAGTTGAAACCTATTCCGGGACGCATGGAGTTAATCATTCCCCAGACGGACAGCATTGCTCGAGTGGTAGTCGACTTTGCACATACCGAACAGGCATTGCGTGCTTGTTTGACCGCCAGTCGGGATTACTGCAAAGGCAGTCTCTGGTGCATATTTGGTTGTGGTGGTGATCGTGATCAGGGTAAACGTTCAAAAATGGGTCAGACAGCTGAAGCGTTGGCTGATCGCCTTATAATTACCGATGATAATCCGCGTACTGAATCACCGGGAAAAATTGTATCTGAAATACTGCAGGGCCTGGTGCATCCCGATCGTGCCAGCATTGTGCACGATCGCCGCGCAGCAATTGACTTTGCATTGGCTGAAGCTGGGCCAGATGATTTGATTGTTATTGCTGGAAAAGGTCACGAGCTGGAACAGATAATTGGTAATGAGCGCTTACCTTTTAATGATCGCCACATAGTTAAACAAATTTATGGGCGCTTCCTATGATTGATATGCCGATAGCTGAGCTAGCCGGAATGTTTGGCCATCATTTTGAAGGTGACCCAACAAAGCGTTTTCGCGGAGTCACGATTGATAGCCGAAATCCATGTCCAGACTGTTTGTTTGTGGTGATTCGAGGGGACCATTATGATGCACATGACTTTGTCGAAAGTGCCTATAAAAATGGTGCCAGAGTAGCTATTGTTGAACGTCCGGTCGACAGTGATATCGTGCAAATTGTGGTAAAGAATTCCCGTGAAGCTCTGGCAGTGCTGGCCAACCACTGGAGAAATCAATGTTCGGCAGTACTCATTGGGTTAACGGGTAGTAATGGTAAAACAACCGTCAAAGCGATGTTGCAGCAAATTCTGGAAAGGCAAGGCCCAACTCTAGCGACTCGAGGGAACTTCAATAATGATATCGGCGTTCCTTTGACCCTTTTCAGGCTAGAGAAAAATGACCAGTACGGAATTATTGAAATGGGCGCAAATCACATTAGTGAAATAGCCGGATTGGCACGAACTGCACAACCCGATATTGCTTATGTTAATAATGTTAGCGCTGCACATTTATCAGGGTTTGGTGATGTAAATGGTGTTATTGCTGCGAAAGGTGAGCTTTACGATTATTGCCTACCGAAGCACAGTGCGTTATTCAATCTTGATGAGGCTGCAACTCAACATTGGATGCCTGGCTGTCTTGCCGAAACGCAATTAACCTGTGCGATGGACCAACCTGCCGATATTCAGGCGAATTGGACTCCATCTGATTCGGCTGTCGAGGTTAGTTTCCAACGAGGTACAGAGCATCACCAATGTAGCATTGAGGTTATGGGTGAACATAATGCGCGTAATGCACTTGCTGCTGTTTCTTTGGCGGTTCTCGCGGGGGTAGATTTTGATAAGGCTGTCATGAACCTGCAGGGGTTTAGTGGGGTGGGTGGTCGTTTACAAAGACTTAGCGGTCCAAATCAAAGTTGTATTCTTAATGACAGTTATAATGCCAATCCCAGCTCTCTTGAAGCTGGGGTCAAAGTGCTTTGTTCGCTTGGTGGACGCGCCTGGCTGGCACTGGGAGATATGGGTGAACTGGGTGAACTGGCTCTTCCGTTACATCAACAATCTGTTGCCAGGGCGAAACAATTAGGCGTCGAAAAGTTATTCACTATAGGTGAATTCAGTACCAGGGTCTGTGTTGAATTCGGTAACAATGGATATCAGTTCGATGATATTGACGAAATGGCTCGAGCTATCGGCGGGCAGATTAGTAAAGATGTGACTTTACTGGTTAAGGGTTCACGAAGTGCTGGCATGGATCGATTGGTCAATGCACTGCAAAATATGAACTCGGATGAGGACTTATCGGATGTTGGTTAGTCTCGCTGAATTTTTATCCACTTATTACAGCGGATTCAATGTCTTTCAGTATCTGACCTTACGCACGATTCTGGGTGTTTTAACGGCACTGGCTATTTCTTTGATTGTTGGGCCCTCAATGATTCGCTACCTGAATAGTTACAACATTGGTCAGACGGTACGTACCGATGGCCCGGAAAGTCATTTTTCGAAGGCCGGTACACCGACGATGGGTGGCGCATTAATTTTGGTTGCAATAGTTGTCAGCACATTGCTATGGAGTAATTTGTCATCGAGATTTGTATGGATTGTACTCTATGTGACGATTGGTTTTGGGGTTATTGGCTGGGTTGATGATTATCGAAAAATTCGACTAAAAAGTTCAAAGGGCCTTTCTGCAAAAGGAAAAATATTCTGGCAATCTATGATTGGCTTAACAGCAGCCCTGTCGCTTTATTACACACGCGAATATCCAATTGAAACTCAGTTAATTGTTCCTTTTATCAAAAATATTTTAATCGATCTTGGATGGGGTTACATCGTATTGACCTACTTCGTCATAGTCGGAAGTAGCAATGCCGTTAACCTGACTGATGGTCTTGACGGACTGGCAATATTGCCAACAGTGCTAGTAGCAGGTGCTCTGGGTGTTTTTGCTTATTTAACGGGAAACATTAATTTTGCCAGCTACCTTGGCATCCCCTATGTTCCTGGTGTTGGCGAGACCGTAGTTTTCTGTGGGGCATTGGTAGGCGCGGGCCTTGGTTTTCTCTGGTTTAATACCTACCCCGCGCAAGTTTTTATGGGTGATGTCGGGGCATTGTCGTTAGGTGCCGCATTGGGTGTACTGGCTGTAATCGTCCGCCAGGAATTGGTATTGTTTATCATGGGTGGCATTTTTGTAGCTGAAACTATGTCAGTAGTTTTACAGGTAGCTTCTTTTAAGTTAACAGGCCGACGGATTTTTCGAATGGCTCCGCTACATCATCACTTTGAATTAAAGGGTTGGCCAGAGCCCCGAATTATCGTCCGTTTCTGGATTATTACCGTTGTACTGGTACTCATTGGCTTAGCCAGTCTCAAGGTGCGGTAATGTTGACTATGGCCCCTTTAATGAATCAACAGCATCAAAATGTAAATTACCTGATAGTAGGTCTGGGATTGACAGGCTATTCAGTCGCCTCCTACTTGCTTGGTAAGGGCTATAGTTGTCGGTGTGTAGATAGCCGCGATATTGCACCATACTCGGTTCAGCTCAGGGAGCAGTTTCCAGCTGTTAAAATAGCCCAGGGCAGTATTTCCGATGAGCTAATGTCATGGGCCGATACTTTAGTAGTAAGTCCCGGGGTTTCGATTCATCAGGGTGGAATATTTAGAGCCGGTCTAGAGGGCAAACGAATTATTGGTGACATTGAAATGTTTGCGGAGGCGGTTGAGAAACCAGTTGTCGCAATTACCGGATCAAATGGTAAAACAACCGTTACCAGTCTGGTTGCCAGTATACTGAAAACTGACGGGCGGAAATTTGGAGTAGGTGGCAACATTGGTACTCCAGCGCTCGATTTGCTGGATCTGGATGCTGATATGTATGTTCTGGAACTATCCAGCTATCAGCTCGAAACAACGAGTAGCCTGAAACCAGCTGTGGCCGTTATCCTCAATATTAGTGAAGATCATCTGGATCGATATGATGGAATAGAGGCGTATATCGCGGCCAAACATCGTGTCTATATCAATGCATCAAAGATCATTTGTAATCTTGATGATGCCGAGACAATGGTTGCCGATTGCAGCGTTGGGTTCAGTCTAAACACGCTTAATGTCAGCGGATATTCGATAATTTCTGCGGATACGCCTCAACTTGGGTTTCGCGGCCAACCCTGGTTGTCTACCGCTGAATTACAAATTAGCGGCCAGCACAACTGGGCAAACGCTCTGGCAGCCATGGCAATTTGCCAGGCCATCGGTATTTCGGAACAATTTATTGTAGAGGGATTGAAAGCCTTTAAGGGCGTTCCGCATCGAAGCCAGCTTGTTGCCGTAATCGATGGGGTCGAATATGTTAATGATTCGAAGGCAACCAATGTAGGAGCAGCTCGCGCTTCGATTGAAGGACGAAATCGCCCAGTTATTCTTATTGCAGGTGGGCAGTCCAAATCGGCAGATATGACAGCGTTGAATGATAGCCTCAAACGACTTGTAAAACGGGTTTATTTGCTCGGCGAAGATGCTGGCATTATTGAAAGGGCCTGGTCATCAGTCGTCGATATTGTACGGGTTCACTCGATGGAAGAAGCCGTTCAGCAAGCTTCAAAATTTAGCCGGAGTGGTGATTGTGTTTTACTTGCACCTGCTTGTGCTAGTCTCGATATGTATGAAAAGTTTGAAGCGCGTGGTGACGACTTTTCCCGTCTGGTGGAGGCATTAACCGATGTCAGCTAGCCAGGCCATTCGTCAACTCGATGAGGATTGTCAAGCTGTCGAAAGCATACCGGTAGACCTGGATCGAGTGATTTTGTTCTGCTACATTTGCCTGGTTTCGATTGGCCTGGTAATGATCGCGTCAGCCTCAATAGGGATTGCCGATCTGCAAACAGACGATCCGTTTTATTATGCCAAACGGCAGGTTCTGCGGATTATTATGAGCGTTATGCTGATATGGCTGGCTTTCCAGATTCCTCTGGATTTCTGGAAAAAAAGCGGCATGATTCTGATGTTAAGCTCGATTGCGTTACTCGTATTTGTACTGATTCCAGGTATTGGACATACCGTTAATGGAAGCACCCGTTGGCTAAATCTCGGATTATTTACCTTCCAGATTTCGGAAGTAGCAAAATTGTTTCTGGTCATTTATCTCAGCGGCTACTTGATCCGTCGAGCAGATGAAGTTCAGAGCAACACCATGGGTTTTATCAAGCCGATGTTGATATTGGCCTGCGCTAGTGCATTGCTCGTTATGGAACCCGATTTTGGTGCTGCGGCCGTTATTCTGATCACAGGTTTAGCAATGATGTTTCTGGGTGGTGTTCGGTTCGGCCAATTCTTTATTTTTGTGATTGGAACCGTTTGTATAATGTCAGTTTTGGCCGTCTCCTCTCCCTATCGTCTGGCCAGAATCACTTCATTTATTGATCCCTGGGCTGACCCATTTAATAGTGGTTTTCAATTAACCCAGTCTCTTATTGCGATTGGGAGTGGTGGCTGGTTTGGAAGTGGGTTGGGCAGCAGTATACAGAAATTGTTTTACCTCCCTGAAGCACATACCGATTTTCTATTTGCTATTTATGCTGAAGAATTCGGTGTTTTCGGCGCTTTAATCTTAATCACACTCTATGGTGTTTTTCTACTCAGATGCTTTTCGATCAGCAAAATGGCGCTTGCTGCGGGTCAGGCATTTGGTGCTTATCTGGTATATGGGGTTGGAATACTAATTGCCCTGCAGGCGGTTGTTAATGTTGGTGTTAATCTAGGTGCCTTACCGACTAAAGGGTTGACGCTGCCATTTGTCAGTTACGGCGGTAACAGTATTTTAACACTGTCTTTTGCTGTTGGTCTGGTGTTCAGAGTTTATCGTGAAACGATCTGGGAACTTACCCCAGGTGAGAAGAAACCTAAAGCGAGTCAGAGGGTAAAGGAATGAAGCCCTCACAAAACAGGCCCATTGTTGTTATGGCGGGTGGAACGGGTGGACATGTGTTTCCAGCACTGGCGGTTGCGGTTGAATTGCGGCGTAGAGGGGAAACAATTGTGTGGCTCGGAACCGAGCAAGGCATTGAAGCACGTCTGGTTCCTGCCGCTGAATTCGCTATCGAATGGCTTGACGTTCAGGGAATCCGCGGTAAGAGTTTTATAAAAACGCTCACTGCACCGTTAATTCTGCTACGCGCCTGTGTCCAGGCATTTTTGATTTTACTGAGACTGAAACCGAAGGCAGTGCTTGGTATGGGCGGTTTTGTTTCCGGTCCGGGTGGACTAGCAAGCTGGATATTACGCATCCCTTTATTTATACATGAACAAAATTCAATTATCGGTATGACCAACCGTTGGTTAAGTCGATTTGCAACACGTGGTTATTTTGCTTTCAACAGAGCAATGCCGAAAGGTCAAAAATTTGAATGCATTGGAAATCCGGTTCGCGCTGAATTTCTCAATTTGCCGAAACCCGAATTTCGCCTGGCAGGCCGAATAGGTCAACCGCTCAGAATTCTAGTAATTGGCGGCAGTCTTGGAGCGGCGCGTTTGAATCGAGAAATCCCTCAGGCATTGTCGGTTCTGGATGTCGACGATCGACCTGAAGTTCGACACCAATGTGGTCCACTTCATCTGGATGATTGTCGCCAGGCATATCAATCGAATCGTGTTGAGGCAGATATTTCGCCTTTTATTGATGATATTAAATCAGCCTATCTTTGGGCGGATCTCGTAATCTGTCGCTCCGGTGCTTTAACGGTTGCTGAACTTGCGGTAGTCGGTGTGGCCTCGATTTTAGTGCCTTATCCTTACGCAGTGGATAATCATCAATACTGGAATGCCGTTTCGCTGTCTTCTGTTAATGCGGCCGAAATAATGGAAGAAAATGATCTCGATGCGGATACGCTAGCATCAAAAATTTTACACTTCCAGCAGGACCGCCAGTTGATTTTTGACTTGGCGATTAAAGCTCGGTCAATGGCACAGCCCGACGCGGCCGAACGTCTGGCCAGCGGGATATTGGCAGGAGTAATATCATGACCGTCAGTTCTCGACATTTCATGCGTCGCATACGAAATATTCA
>JBLIOG010000199.1:0-7426 GCA_047639625.1 Gammaproteobacteria bacterium | reverse complement strand
GATATTCATCTGGTAGAGTTCGCGCCCTCGAAATTAAACCGCCAGCTCGCCGGAGATCCAGCATGTCACGGGTATGTCAAGTAACAGGAAAACGCCCAGTTAGTGGAAATAATGTTTCCCACGCGAATAACAGAACACGTCGCCGTTTTTTACCAAATCTGCACACCCATAAATTCTGGGTCGAATCTGAAAACCGTCATATTAAATTACGACTTTCAACCAAGGGTATGCGAATTATCGATAAAAATGGTATCGATGTTGTATTAGCCGATATGCGTAAACGCGGCGAAAAGTGCTAGGAGAAAAATCATGAGAGATTTAATTAAACTCGTTTCAACAGCTGGAACCGGACACTACTACACAACCGACAAAAACAAGAAAAATACCCCCGATAAAATGGTATTTAAGAAATATGACCCGGTGATTCGTAAACACGTTGAATACAAAGAAGCCAAAATTAAATAGGTTTCTGATCCGATACTATCTGAAAGTAGCATCTCTAAAAAAGCCGGCGTTAGCCGGTTTTTTTATGCCTGGGGTAATATGCGTCGAATTGATGTTGAGCAATCCCGTCAATCGAGTAAAATCCCCCAGGACAATCAGGTAATAGAACCTGAAATAACCTTGTGAAGAAACCACCCTGCCAATGCCCAAACCTTTAATACAGGTCGATAAGCTTTCCCGATATTTCGACACTCGCTGTGCCGTGAAAGAGCTTTCATTCGAGCTTGAAGCGGGTGAAGTCCTGGGTTTTCTCGGCCCCAATGGCGCGGGTAAAACTACGACCATGCAGATGATTACAGGTAATCTAATTGCCAGCGCAGGCCAGATAACAATCAACGGGTTTGATATCATCGAAGCACCGTTGCAGGCTCGCCAACAAATTGGTTATTTGCCTGAAACACCACCGCTTTATCAGGAAGATACTGTTCAGAAGTTTCTAATATTTTGTGCCCGGCTACACGGTATTAAATCACCTGATATTAACAAAGCTGTCTCGACGGCCCTGGATCAGTGTGGTTTAAACTCAGTGGCAAATCGGCTGATTAAAAACCTGTCAAAAGGATATCGACAGAGAATAGGTATCGCGCAGGCTATTATTCACGATCCTCCCGTCGTCATACTGGATGAACCCACCGTCGGACTTGATCCCATTCAAATACGTGAAATACGTGCCCTCATTAAATCACTCGGTGAATCGCGTAGCGTTATTCTATCGAGCCACATATTGCCGGAAGTGCAGGCAACCTGCGATCGGGTCATTATCATCCGACAGGGTGAACTGGTCTATCAGTCCAGTATTGAAGCACTAGAACAACAACGCCACAAAATTATAACGGTCGCATTTGAAAACCCGCCGCCTCTCTCGACCTTTACTGAAATGACTGATGTTGTATCTGCCGAATTAATTGATGAGTATCGATACAAAATCTACTTCGAACAGTCATCTCCTGCAAAAGCGATTGTGGAACAGTCTGTAGTAAAGAAATGGGGACTCTATGAATTATCGCCCGATCAAACTTCTCTCGAAGATCTTTTTATAGAAATAACCCAGCAAGATAATCATGAGCACCCTCTGGAGATCTGCGAATGATTTTTACGATCGCAGGACATGAATTCAAATCATTCTTCCAGTCACCGCTAGCCTGGGTGATTCTGGCGGTTAATCAGATATTGCTCGGCTACATGTTTCTGGCTCAAATCGATAGCTTTTTCCAAATCCAGCCTCAGCTCGCCCATCTCACCAATACCCCTGGTGTTACTGATATCGTGATCTCGCCACTCTTTCAGCAGGCTGCCATTATTTTGTTGCTGGTCATGCCTCTGGTGACTATGCGGGTTATTGCAGAAGAAAAACGCAGTGGTACACTCATCCTGTTATTGTCCTCACCAATTCGTTTACAAAGTATTGTGCTCGGTAAGTTTCTGGGCCTTGTCTTGTTTATTCTAGTCATCATCGGCATGTTGATTCTAATGCCGCTTTCACTGTATATGGGAACATCGATAGACAGCGGGAAACTATTATCAATAACCCTGTCGATGGTTCTGCTATTGAGTACCTTCGCGTCAATCGGGCTTTACCTGTCGAGTTTAACGTCGAATCAAACCATCGCAGCGGTTGGGACTTTTGGAGCATTGCTAATGTTGTGGATTATAGACTGGGCAGGTTCGTCACTCGAAAGCGGAGGGAGCCTGTTGTCCTACCTGTCAATTCTTCAACATCATCAACGAATGCTGGAAGGTGTATTTGATAGTAGTGACCTTGCCTACTACCTATTGTTAATAACACTTTTTCTGGGACTGACCATTCGACAGCTCGACAGTGAGCGCCAGCCATGAACATCAGTTCATCAAAACGATTTCAAAGCCGGTTTAACTCCGGATTATTTCTGGTTTTCTTCATCATTATTTTGGGAGTTTTGGCATGGTTGAGCCAACAGCATCGTTTTTCATTTGATCTTAGTGCCAATAACCGTAACAGTTTGTCGTCAGCTTCAGTTCGATTAATCAAGACGATTGAAGCACCCATGCAAATAACGCTCTTTGTATCCCCTGCTCATCAAAATCGTGATCTTCTTAAGCGATTATTCAAACTTTACGCTGGACAAAGCTCTTATATTAGCTTTCAGGCGTTAAACCCGGATCTTTTTCCTGAAAAACTGAGAGAATTTGATATCCGCTACGATGGCGAAGTCGTTATTGAATTTGAAGATCGCCACGAGACAACCAGTCAATTTACCGAATCCGGCATCACTAATCTTATTCAGCAACTCGTGCGGCAGCAGGAACGCTGGCTGGTTTTTCTGCAAACCCACGGTGAGCGGGATCCTTTTTCTGAAGCCAATCATGATTATAGTTTATTAGCCGAAAAACTGGCCGCACAGGGATATCAAATAGAAACATTGTCATTGCTGGACAGTAGCGAAATTCCGGACAACACCGATGTCCTTGTTTTAGCAAACCCTCAAACTGAGCTCCTGCCCGGCGAAATATCCCGCCTGGAAGATTATATTGACGCAGGTGGAAGCTTTCTCTGGCTGACTGAACCGTCTCAGACAGATAACGCGCTAGAAGGGCTGACCGACAGGCTTAATGTGGAATTTTTGCCCGGGACCATCATTGACCCTAATAGCCAATTATTTGGACTGGATCGAGCAGATTTTGCCCTGGTGTCTGACTATCCGCGACACCCGATTACGGCGGCGATTGATAGCGTTGGATTGTTTCCAGCTTCAACTGCAGTCGAATTTTTCGGTGCCGATGAATTCTGGGATATGAAAAAACTCTTACTGAGCAGTCCAAAAAGCTGGAATGAAACTGGCCCGATGCAAAACGAATTAATTAATGGCGACCACGATGATGAGCTACAGGGACCGCTTACCATTGGCTTGACCCTGGCGAGTAGTCA
Source organism: Gammaproteobacteria bacterium (assembly GCA_047639625.1). Lineage (GTDB taxonomy): Bacteria > Pseudomonadota > Gammaproteobacteria. Next base: position 4,017 of record JBLIOG010000199.1, on the reverse strand, counting down.
CCAGGATGATCAAGGTCGACTGTTTGAACAGCGTGTTGCGGTGATAGGTGATGCCGATTTCCTGTCCAATCAATATATCGGTAACGGTAGTAACCTCGATTTGGGATTAAACCTGGTGAACTGGTTGAGTCACGATGACAGTATGATTTCGATAACGCCTAAACCCGCACCCGATACCGAACTCAAGCTGTCTGAAACACAGCAACTAATTTTGGCCCTCGGCTTCGGCCTCATTCTACCATTATTACTTTTCGGCAACGCTGCTCGATTGTGGTACCGGCGTCGGTATTTGTGATCATGGCAACTCTATCGAAACGTTGGATCATCAATTTTATATTATTTTTTTTGATTATCTGCCTCAGTTACATTGGCCACAAATATGATGTAAAACCCGGTTATCAGGTAGAATCCCGGATAACAACACTGGAAGCGTCCAGTATTCAGACAGTCATCATGCAAACTCGAGACAATCGTATACTGATGCAACGCAGTGATACTGGCTGGAATATGATTGAACCGGTTGCGACTCCAGCCAATAGCATCAATGTCGAACGCATCATCAGTATTGTTAACCAGAATACCGAATCACGATTACCGGTCGAAGAAGCGGATCTCGCTCAATTTGGACTTGACCAACCCAGAGCCCTGCTCCGACTCAACGATACTGATATTCATTTCGGTACAACCAACAACATTGGTAATCGCCGATATATTCGAATATTTTCCAGTATTTACCTTATTCCAGACAATCAATTGCCGTTTATGCAAGAAGGTCCTATCGGATTTGTAGATCGGCGCTTGCTCCCTGCCAGCTATCCACTTGAACAGTTAGATCTGCCGGGCATGTCTATTACCCGCAATACCAATATGGCCTGGCAAAGTGATAAAAACAGGGCATCACCCGATCAGGTTAATCAGCTTATCGATCATTGGAGAACACTCGATCCCGTCCGAATCAAAGCCTACGAATCGACCGTCACCCCAAAATCCAGTATCAAAGCACATTTAGGGAATGGCACTACACTGGTTTATTATCTGCTTACCATACAGCCCGAACTCATCATTGCTCGTCCCGATATCAGGATTCAATATCATTTCAAAAAAGATAACTACTACCAGCTACTGGATATTTCGAATGATGAAATCCAGACTGATTAGTTTCATTTGGTTGTTGGCAGTTAATGGAATCGTGTTGGCGAATGAGCCTCTTCCGAAACTTGAACTGGGTGCTGGATTTTTTGCCCTCAACACGCCCGATTATCGTGGTTCTTCTGAAGGTAAAACCTATTTGATAGTGACTCCTTATGTTAAATACCGAGGGGATAAGCTTCGGGTTGACGAAGGCGCGCAAGGCATTCTGATAGATAGCAACAATTTACTGCTCACCATTAGCGGTAATCTGTCATTTCCTGCTGACGATGAAACCCCCGAACGCGAAGGAATGGATACACTAAATGCTACACTGGAGATTGGCCCCTCACTGAATGTCATCCTGCTTCCCATGCAAAACAGCGATTTGTGGCTAGATTTACCCGTCCGGTTTGCATTCAGGCTAAACTCAAGTTTTGACGATATAGGTGCTGTGTTCCAACCTCGTCTATCATGGCGTAAGCCGTCTAAATATCTGGGTGACTGGAAACTGCGTTTCAATATTGGCCCTTTTTACGCCACCAATCAGTATCACGATTATTATTATAGTGTGAACTCGATAGATGCCACCGCTGATCGCCCTCAGTTCGAGACAGATGGTGGCTTTAGTGGAATTCGATCCGAATTCACCTGGAGTAAACGCTTCAAAAAATTCTGGATCGGCGGTTTTGTTCGCTATGACAGTCTGGCCAGTTCAACTATTGACGATAGTCCTTTAGTATCAGAGGAAAATGCCTGGATGGGTGGTGCAGCCATCGCCTGGGTATTTCATCAGGAAAACTAGATGCCCGAACTTCCCGAAGTCGAAACCACGCTGAAAGGGATAAAACCGCACCTCCACAAACAAACCATTAAACAGTTTATTGTTCGAAACCCAAATTTACGCTGGCCAGTCAGTGAATCCGTTAGCGATCTTGCCGGATTAAAAATAGAGTCCCTCTGGCGGCGCGGCAAATACATCATTATGGAAATCGGAGAGCACCATCTACTCTGGCATCTGGGCATGTCGGGTAGCATGACCATACTGCCAAGCGGCTCACGTCAAAAAAAACATGACCACATAGAAATGCAACTCGATACCGGTCAATCGCTCATGTACCACGATCCGCGGCGATTCGGGTCATTACTCATAACTGATGAAAATCCACTGCAGCACCCTTTACTCGCCCGATTAGGGGTAGAGCCTCTAACCGAAGACTTTGATTCCGACTTTCTTTTTCGAACTTCAAGGAAACGACAAACCCCCATAAAGTCTTTTATTATGGATAGCCACCAGGTCGTTGGAGTCGGCAACATCTATGCCTGCGAAGCGCTGTTTGCGGCGGGGATAGACCCTACACGAATAGCGGGATCATTAAGTCGTAAGCGATTAGTCATTCTGGTTCAACAAATAAAACGAATTTTAAAGGAAGCTATTCAACAGGGTGGCAGTACGCTCCGGGATTTCACCCAGGCCGACGGTCAACCCGGATATTTTGCCCAATCACTTAAAGTTTATGGTAGCCAAGCTCAATGCCCTAGCTGCAAAACTAGTATTAAACGGATAACGCAGAATCAAAGGTCAAGTTTTTACTGTCCCAAATGTCAAACCTGAAGATATTTGCTTAGGTTTAATGTTTTAAATTCCAAATCTAACCAGACTATCCGTACAAACAAAAAGCCCCTTCTCTACATTATTTCCGATATCACAACAAACACTCTCGATATTGGAGTTAACGAAGGTGATATCGCTACTAATGACATTAATATTTCAATTAATAGTGCAAGCGTCTCTGCTAATGCCAGTGACATATCCGATAGTGCAAGTGATATTAGTTCGATTACAACTTCTTTAGAAGCTAGCTACTGGGTGTCTGTAAGCACTAACTCTTTCGTCAGTGAAAACACCACCTCACTTCAATCCGATTTATGCAAAATAGAGTATGGCGCCCTTTCCGCTCCGATCGGTTTCAAAAATAATGCATCTGCAGGCAGCGCAGATTGCGATATGGTAGGCGGTATACAACTACCTGATAAACATACAATTTTATCATTAAGATGCGGTCAATTCCCTAACACTACTAGCGCATCGTTTGAACTAAAAAGAACTAAGCAGCAAGGGTCTCCAGCTATTGAATCGGTAAGCACAATTACTGCCCCACCTGTGTTTGGTGGGCATGTCGTCAATACTTCATCTATTATTCAGTCGGGCACCGAAATTGTTGATAATATGAATTTCAGTTATTTCTTTTTTGTTGATATAACGACCAGTGACTTCACTTCGTTAAGCTGGGGAATTACGGGTTGCGCAGTGGAAGTACAGCCTCCGGCATTATAAATCGCCAGAATATATTAGCTATTATCGGGCGGGCTGGCCCAATTCACATTTTAAAATTGGGCTTAAACACAAAGCCAATAGTATTTACCACCGATTATAAGAATTGTAAGGTCCAGAAAAGATTTTCATATAGCGACTTGATAGAAATACTAAATAATTGCAGTTCTATCAAAAGCCACAGGCCTAAAGCCTGGCAAAAACGGGAAGAGTCTGAACATGCCGGTTATAAATAGTTTGTCCAAGTTATCATTCTACCTGTTGCTTACCATTTTTATAGCATCCTGTGGCGGTGACGGTGGAGGTGGTGGAAGTGCCAGTGGCGGCGGCAGTAACACCCCGACTGACAACAACGTAACATCAGTATCAGGAGCTATAAAATTATCTTCAATTATAGGCGCAGTAAAACCATCAAAATCATCTAACAAGGGGATATCAGCTGGCGCTGGCGCTGCTATTGCAGGTGCAACCGTTGATATGTTTGACGCCGACCGAATCGATTTTGACAAGCCGGTTGCTGTAGCGACTACTTCAGCCGATGGGTCTTATATTTT
>JBLIOG010000198.1:0-7433 GCA_047639625.1 Gammaproteobacteria bacterium | reverse complement strand
GAAACCCTATATCGCTACATTGTTGATCGCTCCCCCGATATTGTTTTCCTGTTGAGTATTGAGGGTTTATTTACCTTTTCAAATCCACAAATGGAATCGGTGCTGGGCTACAGTTCTGGCGAACTTGTGGGCACGCCGTTCAATAATTTACTGGATGGTCCGCATCGACAAGTTGGGGAAATGTTTGTCCATTCAAGCGATCAATTGGCTGCAGATGGCTTGTACAGTGTGGAGCTGTGCTTGAAACACCGCGCCGACAGTGGCGACAAAAAGTATTTTGAAGTGACTATATTTGCCGTGCACACCGACATTATGGGGGTGGTTGCAAATATGGAGCTGAACGGCCTTACACGTGAGGCCCCCTTTTTAAATGCGGTTCGAGACGGTTTCGCCGGCTATTACGGCACGGCACGTGATGTTACTGAGCGCAAAAAAGCCGAGAGCATCATTCGCTTTCAGGCCTACCATGATTTGCTCACCGGCTTGCCAAATCGTTCGCTGTTTAATGACCGTTTAGATTTGGCCATCAAACATTCTCGCCGCCACAATCAAATGCTAGCGGTTATGTATTTAGATTTGGATCGATTCAAAAGTGTGAACGATACCTTTGGTCACAGCGTGGGTGACTTGCTTTTGCAAGCCGTGGTTAGTCGCTTACAAAAATGCTTACGGGAAGGTGACACGCTCAGTCGTTTTGGAGGTGATGAATTTGTTTTGCTGCTGCCGCAAATTGACGAGGTTTCGGATGTTGAGCTGATCGCCCGAAAAATAATCGACGCGCTCAAAGAACCTTTTGGGCTAGACGGGCAGAAAGTATTCTCGGGCATCAGTATTGGTGCTGCTTTATTTCCTGAGTTTGGCAACAACAAAGACGCACTGATCAAGCACGCTGACATTGCCATGTACCAGGCTAAAGGGCTGGGCAATAATAGTTATACGCTCTTTGATAGCGCCATGGGTGAGCACTTAAGTCACAGCATCAAGTTGGAGAGTGAGCTGCACCACGCTTTAGAAAACGATGAGCTAAGAGTGTTCTATCAGCCGCAGATCTGCACTGAGACCAATTCGGTGATTGGGGTGGAAGCATTAGTCCGTTGGCAGCACCCTGAACGCGGGTTGATCTACCCGAATGAATTCATAACCCTGGCCGAAGAATCGAAAATGATCCTCGATGTGGGCGAGTGGGTGATGCGCCACGCGGTCGCAGAGGTGAAGAGCTGGATGGATCAGGGTTTGCCTCCGATGCGTTTGGCGGTGAATTTTTCTTCCTTGCAAGTTGAGCAGGCCAACCTGGTTGAGCAGGTGATCAGCACTTTGGCCGAGTTCGATTTCCCCCCGCGCTATTTCGAGTTAGAAATCACTGAAAACAATATGATGTATGACCTGGAAGGTGTGGTGAAAAAACTGCAAAGTTTATCCGACCATGGAATTACAGTGGCTATTGACGATTTTGGCACCGGTTATTCTTCGCTGAGTTACTTGCACAAGTTGCCCATTCATACCGTTAAGCTCGACCAGTCTTTTGTGCGTAATATTGAATCGGTTGACCTTGAGGTGAGTATAGTGAACGCAATCTGTGCCATGGGGCATGGCCTGCGTTTAAACATCGTAGCCGAGGGCGTAGAAAATCAGCCACAGTATGATTATTTAAAGAATTTGGGGTGTCAGCAAGTGCAGGGTTACTTAATCAGTAAGCCCCTTCCGGGAGAAGCCTTGATGCAATTTCTGGCAGAAAGGGGTTAAGTCTGATTAGACCCGGTTATAGCTCACTTGCCTGTCAGTGGGAATGGTCGAGATCACAGGCGGGTAGATCATTTGCGAACCCTGAGGCGCCGACAGCAGGACAAGATATTTTCGAAAAAAGTTTTCACACAATCTGTCAATTTTACGGAAGTTGGAATAATCGAAAAGGTCAACGCCCGGGACTTTCTTTGTTGTAACCGAAGCGGTGGATGGCCGTTATGAGACAGACGACCTGATATGGCACGGCTGGTGTTTTTTATCAATCGCTGGATTGAATAGGGGGGCCTAAATTTCTCTGCGACCACCGGCGATTTTATCGCCGGCATCTTTAAATTACGAGCTAAGAATTAGCTTCTTCCACTAATAGGGACATACGTTAGGTTTTCTGGTCCAGTATAGTTTGCCGAGGGCCTGATTATTTTTCCATCCTCACGTTGTTCGACAACGTGGGCTCCCCACCCTGAGGTTCGCGCTATAACAAATAGTGGTGTAAACATGTCGGTAGGAATGTCCATCTGATTGTAGGAAACTGCCGAAAACCAGTCAAGATTCGGAAACATCTTCTTCACGTCCCACATCACCGATTCAAGACGATCAGCCACGTCGTACATCAACGTATCCTGATTTTCGTCTGACAGGGACTTCGCCACTCGTTTGATGACTTCATTTCGGGGATCACCAACGGTATAAACCGGATGTCCAAAGCCGATCACAATTTCTTTTTTTGAAACCCGATCACGTATATCGGTTTCAGCTCCATCGGCACTGGTATATCGAGACTGTATTTCAAATGCAACTTCATTTGCACCGCCATGTTTTGGCCCGCGTAAAGCACCAATAGCGGCGGTGATGCAGGAATACATATCCGAGCCGGTACCCGCTACGACACGTCCGGTAAAGGTTGATGCGTTAAATTCATGTTCAGCGTAAAGGATTAGCGATACATGCATAGCCTTGACCCAGGACTCGGGTGCAGGTTTGCCATGGAGTAGATGAAGAAAATGACCACCGATCGAATCGTCGTCAGTGACCAGGTTGATTCGCTGATTGTTATGGCTGAAGTGATACCAGTAAACCAGCATCGATCCAAAACAGGCCATTAACCGATCAATGATGTTATTTGCTTCGGACTTTTCGTGGGATGGAGATTCAGGCGTTTGGCAGCCAAGTGCCGAACATCCGGTCCGCATAACGTCCATCGGATGGGTTTCTTTGGGTAGTTGTTCAAGGATTGTTTTTACTGTCGCGGGGAGGTCACGCATTGATTTTAGTTTAGTTTTGTAGCTATCCAGCTCGGCCTGGTCAGGCAGTTTTTCATGTACGATTAAATAGGCTATTTCTTCAAACTCGCAACAGTCGGCGATATCCAGAATATCGTAGCCACGATAGTGAAGGTCATTGCCTGTACGGCCTACTGTGCAAATAGCGGTGTTACCTGCCGCAGTTCCCGACAGGGCGACTGACTTTTTTGGCTTTCGGACGGGGGCATCGTTCATACTTTTTCCTCGTTGAAAAGTTTATCTAAAGATTGTTCATAATCGTGATAATCGAGATAGTCATACAATTCCATGCGGGTCTGCATGTTATCAATCTGGGCGGATTGGGTGCCGTCATCCAGCAATGACTGGTAAACATTCAATGCCGCGAGGCTCATAGCCCTAAAGGCGCTCAGTGGGTAAAGGGCCAGTTTTACTCCGACAGATGACAGCTGTTCGGTTGTGAAAAGTGGTGTCGCCCCGAATTCAGTAATATTAGCCAATACGGGCACTTTTACGGCATCAACAAATCGTTGATACTGTTCAAGTTCGAGCATGGCTTCGGGAAAAATCATATCAGCCCCGGCTTCGACGCAGGCGACAGCGCGCTCGATGGCTGACTCCATTCCCTCGACTGCGAGTGCGTCGGTACGTGCCATGATGACGAAACTTTGGTCACTTCGAGCGTCAACGGCAGCTTTAACTCGATCAACCATTTCTACCTGGCTAACGATAGCCTTGTTAGGGCGATGACCGCAGCGTTTTTGCATGACCTGATCTTCAATATGAACCCCCGCGACATCCGAGCGCACCATCTCACGGATGCAACGCGCGATGTTAAAAGCGCCTCCCCAACCGGTATCAATATCGACCAGCAGTGGCAGGTCACTAGCATCGGTAATTCGTTTGGCATCTTCGGTAACATCAGCAAGGGTCGAAATTCCGAGATCAGGGATACCAAGCGAGCTTGCTGCTACGCCACCACCTGATAAATAGAGTGCCTGGTGTCCGGTTTTTTGAGCCAGAATCGCACTGTAGGCGTTAACGGCTCCAACCACCTGAAGCGGATTGTTGCGTTCAACAGCCTCCCGTAGTTTCTGTCCGGGTGTTAGGTTGGTGTTCATAGTTATGTCTCTAATAATGGTTCAAGAATTTTCCAGGCGCCGCTGATATGCCGTCGCATTAAAATTTCAGCCAGTTCCTCGTCGTGGTTTGCTATCGCCAGAGCAATCTGCCGATGTTGTTCTAAAGCGGTATGTGGGTTGCTCCTGATTTTTAGAAGTTGCAATCGGCACATTCGAATGAGCTGGTAAAGTTCGCCGTTTAACTTTTCGAGGATCCAGCTGTTTCGGCTGGCGGTTGCAATTCGATAATGAAAATCAATATCACCCTCACTCTGAAAATACACATGGCCTTCGGATTGATGAATCGTTTTTTGATGGGTTTCCAGTAAGGTCAGCAACGAATCTATTTCTTCCTGACTCATGAGTTTTGCGGCAAGTCTTGAGGCCATTCCTTCTAGCGATTCCCGAGCCTGATAAATATCTTTCACGGTTTTACTGTCTAGAGTCACAACTTTTGAACCAGCGTGCGGAACCCGAATAATTAGTTTTATTTGTTCTAACCGATGAATGGCTTCGCGCAACGGACCGCGACTAATGCCGTACTTTAGGGCCAGATCTGATTCGACGATTTTAGCACCCTGTGGGATGATGCCCTGCACAATATCGGCCTTAATATCCTCATAGGTTTTACTCGCCAGTGTGCGAGAATCTGGTTGGGATTTTTGTTCGATTGGAATATTGATCACGACCACCAATTGTTAACAATTATTTATAATAACTCGTTATATAAGAGACTTTATGCATGACTTACGCTATATTGTCAACAATGTGTTTTGGTTTTGGATGTTTTCTAGATGTACCCACAGGCTTTGTATGCCTTTAAGTGTTAATTCAGAGGATAATAAAACTTAATAGTCCCAGCTGACTATGTTTAATTACTTTAATATTAAGCTATATTCAATACGCCTGATTATAAGACCCTACCTAGACCTGATTAGATTAATTCGAACTGTAATGGCTTAAGAGGTCTGAAGATAAAGGTTGAGGTAAGATCAAAACAAACACTTGAGGAATCCGATGAGCAAAGAAACTGTTACCATCATAGACGACAGCACCGGAAAAAAAGTACAGCTACCATTGCTGTCACCATCAGCGGGTCCAAAAACAATTGATATTGGTGCCTTGTATAAAGAACTTGGATATTTTACTTTTGATCCCGGATTCATGTCCACCGCGAGCTGTTCGAGTGAAATAACTTTTCTGGATGGTGACAAAGGGGTCTTGCAGTATCGAGGATATCCCATTGAGCAACTAGCCGAGCACAGTTCCTATCTCGAAGTTTGTTTTTTATTGCTTAATAATCGGTTGCCGACAGGAGACGAGCTTAATGATTTTGAAGTAACGATTACCAATCACACTATGATGCATGAGGCATTAAAGCGCTTTTATAGTGGATTTCGCAGAGACGCGCATCCAATGGCGATTATGGTTGGTGTAGTCGGTGCACTGGCTGCTTTTTATCATGACCATATGGATATCCACAACGAAGATCACCGCATTATTTCGGCGCATCGTCTTGTGGCTAAGATGCCTACTATCGCGGCCTGGAGCTATCGTTATGCGATGGGCAAACCCTTTATTTATCCACGTAACGACTTGAGTTATACCGATAACTTTTTACACATGATGTTTGCCATGCCATCTGAAGAATATTCGCCGAGTCCACTTTTATCAAAAGCACTCGATTTAATTCTTATTTTACACGCCGATCATGAGCAGAATGCCTCTACCTCTACCGTTCGATTGGCCGGTAGCTCGGATGCCAATCCATTTGCTGCCGTTGCCGCGGGTATCGCTGCGTTATGGGGGCCGGCTCACGGTGGTGCAAATGAAGCGGTTATCCGGATGTTGATGGATATTAACGAATCAGGTCAACCACTGCAGGAATTTGTAGATCGTGCGAAAGACAAGGCTGATTCATTCCGATTAATGGGTTTTGGGCATCGAGTTTATAAAAACTACGATCCGCGCGCTAAATTAATTCGAACAATCTGCCACGAATTATTGAATGATATGGATGCCACCGGTGAACAGAAAAAGCTGCTCGAAACCGCGATGGCACTTGAAAAAGTTGCGTTAGAAGATGATTATTTTGTGCAACGAAATCTGTATCCGAATGTCGATTTTTATTCGGGCATTATTTTTCTTGCGATGGGAATCCCAATGAATATGTTTACCGTGATTTTTGCCATGGCTCGAACGATTGGCTGGATTTCGCAATGGCATGAAATGCAGTCGGATGCGTCTAAAAAAATTGGTCGTCCTCGACAGTTATATGTAGGGAATATTGACCTGGATTATGTTCCTGTGGATCAACGATAAACACCGACGATAATCTTAATTTTAATCTAATTTCTGGAGTATCAGTATAATGTTACAGGCCTATCGTGAACATATCGATGAGCGCACACAGCAAGGCATTCCGCCTTTGCCGCTTGACGCACAGCAAGTAGCAGATCTGGTGGACTTAATAAAAAATCCGCCTGCAGGTGAAGAGAACTATCTGCTTGAACTGCTGACACAGCATGTCCCTGCAGGTGTTGACGAAGCAGCCTATGTTAAAGCCGGATTCCTGGCGGCTATTTCATCGGGTGAAATCAAAGTTGGGCTGATTGGTGCGGTGCGAGCCGTTGAAATACTTGGATCTATGTTGGGTGGTTATAATATCGAACCGCTGGTGAAAGCTTTAAGTAATTCACTCACTGCCGAAGCTGCAGTAGAGTCTTTGAAGCACACACTGCTGGTATTCGATGCATTCCATGATGTAAAAGAGTTAGCTGACAATGGAAATGACTACGCTGCCAGAGTATTACAGTCATGGGCCGACGCGGAATGGTTTACCAGCAAGCCTGAAATGCCCGGTAAAATTACGGTAACGGTTTTTAAAGTCCCGGGTGAAACCAACACCGATGATTTATCCCCGGCACAGGATGCCTGGTCCCGCCCGGATATTCCGTTACACGCGCTCGCGATGTTAAAAAATCCGCGTCCCGGTCTTGAAGGTGATGCGATCGCCACAATTGAAGAATTTAATAAATCAGGACACCCGATTGCTTATGTCGGTGATGTAGTGGGTACCGGGTCGTCCCGGAAATCTGCTACCAACTCTGTGCTGTGGCATATGGGTGACGATATTCCTTTTATTCCCAACAAGCGCAACGGTGGATACTGTTTTGGTAGCAAAATAGCGCCAATCTTTTTCAATACCATGGAAGATGCCGGTGCATTGCCGATTGAGATGGATGTTTCAAATTTAAATATGGGCGATGTTATCGATGTGTATCCTTATGAAGGTAGGGTAACGGCACAT
>JBLIOG010000197.1:0-7508 GCA_047639625.1 Gammaproteobacteria bacterium | reverse complement strand
TGGGCTATTCACAACGAATAATCAATTGCATTTTGTCCGCTCGAGATAATTCAGTCGAAACAGATCTGGAGTGGCTTTCTATTGAAAATAATTCGATATTGACCTTTGATGATCCTGACTATCCCGACTTATTACGTGAAATTTCAGACCCTCCCGCTCTACTTTATTGCAGTGGCAATCGCGAACTGCTAGCGACTCCGCAAATCGCGATTGTCGGTAGTCGAAGTTGCACTCCGGGTGGCGCGCAGGCCGCTTACAAATTTGCGGCCGCACTCGCACAAGCCGGCATTACCGTGACCAGCGGTATGGCTTTGGGAATAGATACGGAAGCTCACAAAGGCGCCTTATCGACGACAGGTCGAACGATTGCAGTCACTGGAACTGGGCTCGATCGTATTTACCCTTCGAGTAATAAAAACCTCGCCTATGAAATTCATCAACATGGATTGTTAATTTCGGAATTTGCTCTGGGCAGTGGACCGACAGGGTTCCATTTTCCCCGCCGAAACAGGATTATCAGTGGGCTAAGTGTTGGCACTCTGGTGGTAGAAGCGACCATTCGAAGCGGTTCTCTGATTACAGCTCAACAAGCACTCGAACAGGGTCGAGAAGTATTTGCCATTCCCGGTTCCATCAATAACCCACAAGCCCGTGGATGTCATCATCTTATTCGACAGGGTGCTAAACTTGTAGATCAGGTAACCGATATAATAGAAGAGATATCGAGCTTGTTTGGCTATCTGAATATTAAAAGTCAGGTAGAAACGCCCGAAACTGAAACAACAATGCTAGATCAGTCGGAACAGAAACTGCTCGAAGTAATCGGATATGAGCCCGTCAATATTGATCAACTCGTTGAACGCAGTGGCTTGACCATCGAACAGCTTTCATCCATGCTACTCATACTCGAACTTAATGACCATATTCAATCTTTGCCGGGCGGGTTTGTTGCCAGGATATAAATGAGGCTTACATGAAAGAAGGCGTTATCGACGTACTGATGTATATATTCTCGAGCTATGCCGACCAGGAAGACGAACTACCTGAAGACCGCGATGGAATTGATGCTGATTTACGTGAAGCTGGATTTAATTCAGGCGAGATTGACAAAGCTTTTGAATGGCTCGACGGCCTTGCAAGTGCCAGCGAAGATGCAAGCATTTGTCAGTCTCCAAAATCTATCCGTGTTTACGCACCGGAAGAAATTCAAAGGTTATCAAATCACACCCAGGGATTTTTAATTTTTCTCGAGCAATCGGGTGTGTTAACACCTGAATTACGTGAAATGGTTATTAATCGCGTTATGGCACTCGAGCCTGACAGTGAAATTGATATAGAAGAGTTAAAATGGGTTGTCATGATGGTTCTGTTTAACAGCACTGAAAACCATGATGATGATACCCTTTTGCATTATGAAGATATTGTGTTTGCCGACCAGCAAGCCGTTTTTCATTAATCCCCAAAACCCTGTAATAACAGACACCTGGTACTGAATGGCTAGCCACCTTGTCATAGTAGAATCACCGGCGAAAGCCAAAACTATAGAAAAATACCTCGGCAAGGATTTTAAAGTTCTGGCGTCTTACGGGCACGTACGTGATCTCATCCCAAAAGAAGGCGCGGTCGAAACCGACAACAATTTTAAAATGAACTATAGCGTTGTCGAGCGCAATGAAAAACACATCAGCGCCATTAAAAAAGAACTCCGTGTCGCCGAAGACATCTATCTTGCGACGGATCCGGATCGCGAAGGCGAAGCCATCTCCTGGCATTTGTACGAACTTCTTAAAGAAAAAAACTTAATGAAAAACAAACGCGCCTACAGGGTCGCGTTTAACGAAATAACCAAACAGGCAGTCACCGACGCAGTCGCCAATCCCAGAGAAATAACAATGGATCTGGTTAATGCTCAGCAAGCCCGGCGAGCACTCGACTATCTTGTTGGTTTCAATCTCTCACCGCTTTTATGGCGCAAAATAAGGCGCGGTTTATCGGCTGGCCGTGTACAAAGTCCTGCGTTAAGAATGATTGTCGAACGCGAATTCGAAATCGAAGCATTCAATCCTCTCGAATACTGGAGTATTGAGGCGGATAACGAATTTGAAAAACAGAGTTTCGGTGCAAAACTAAGCCTGCTCGAAGGCGAAAAAGTAAAGCAGTTTACGATTACAAATTCCGACCAGGCTAACGCAGCACATAAATTACTCGCAAGTGCGGCTAATGGACAGTTACTGGTTGAAAAGGTCGAGAAAAAACAACGCAAACGTAACGCGGCCCCGCCATTTATTACCTCTACGCTTCAACAGGAAGCTTCACGTAAACTGGGCTTTGGCGCACAGAAGACCATGCGAACCGCGCAAAAACTTTACGAAGGTATTGATATTGGCGCCGGACAGGTCGGTTTGATCAGTTATATGCGAACCGACTCGGTCAATCTATCGGTTGATGCACTGAATGACATTCGAACATTAATCGTTCAAAAATACGGTGAAAAGTCCTTACCCGAGACCCCACTCTATTACAGAACTAGAGCCAAAAATGCTCAGGAAGCACATGAGGCCATTCGGCCAACGAGTGCGATGAATGTACCGGATAACATTAAGTCGTATCTGGGCAATGACGAATATCGGTTATATGACCTGATCTGGAAGCGCACGATTGCCTGTCAGATGATTCACGCCACGCTCGATACGGTTTCGGTCGATCTTGCAGCCGGTGAAGGTAACTTGTTTCGCGCCAGTGGTTCGACCATTCGTGATCCAGGGTTTATGCAGGTTTATACCGAAGGCATGGATGACAATAAAAAGGATGATAGTAAAGAAAACATATTACCGCCACTAGCCAAAGGTGATCGAGTTACACTCAAAGAAATACGCCTTGAGCAACATTTCACTGAACCGCCACCGCGATATAGTGAAGCGACCCTGGTAAAAGTCCTTGAAGAATATGGCATTGGTCGCCCGTCGACTTATGCATCAATAATTACCACATTAGTCGATAGAGAGTATGTTGAGCTGGAAAATAAGCGATTCCACCCAACCGATGTCGGTCGTGTGGTCGCAAAGTTTCTAACCAAACATTTTGCCCAATATGTCGATTATGACTTTACTGCCAAACTGGAAGACACACTGGACGAGGTCTCGCGCGGTGAAACTGAATGGCTGCCGCTTATGCAGGACTTCTGGACCAACTTCAAAAGTCTCGTCGATGAGAAAATGGAAACCGTCACTCGCGACGAAGCTATCCAGGCACGTCAACTTGGCGTCGATGAAAAGTCTGGAAAACCAATATCAGTCCGAATGGGACGCTTTGGTCCTTTTGTTCAGATAGGGACCCGTGATGACGAAGATAAACCAACCTTTGCCGGGCTACGACCCGGGCAAAAAATGGATAAGGTTACGCTCGAAGAAGCCATCGAGCTTTTCAAATTACCGCGTCAACTAGGTGAGTCAGCGGAAGGTGAATCAATTTCCGCCAATATCGGCCGCTTCGGTCCTTACATCAAATATGACAGCAAGTTTGTGTCGCTAAAAGTAAAAGAAGGTGATGATCCATACACTGTGACACTCGAAAGAGCCCTTGAACTGGTAGCTGAGAAAAAAGAATTTGATGCCAATCGTGAAATCAAGGCGTTTGAAGACACCGATATTAAAATTCTGCGTGGCCGCTACGGACCTTATATAACTGACGGTATAAAAAATGCGCGGATACCGAAAGATGTTGAAGATCCAGAAACACTCACACTTGAGACCTGCCAGGAGTTGATCGAAAAAGCACCATTACCACGATCAAAGCGTAAGAAAGCAGCCACAAAAAAGGCGGCTGTTAAAAAGAAGGCCGTAAAAAAGAAGACTGTTAAGAAAAAAACGGTCAAAAAGAAAACTGTTAAGAAAAAAACGACCGCTAAAAAGGCGAGTACAAAAACCGCCTGATGCGGCAATATCAGACGAATCGGCTTGCAAAAGCGATATTAAAAGGTGCTGTAATTGCCTATCCTACTGATACTGTCTGGGGGCTAGGATGCCATCCTCTGGACTATCATAGTGTCCAAAGAATTCTAACCATAAAAAATCGGTCCATTGAAAACGGGGTTATCCTGATCACTCCTGATCTGGCCTTTGTCAGACCCTATTTATCTGACCACCTGTCAAGTTTATCCTTAAAAGAACTCGCAATCCCCATGACACCCCCAACCACCTGGCTTGTACCGGCGCATCCAGACTGCCCAGCTTGGTTGCGTGGACGACATTCGACTTTGGCGATACGGATTACCAACCACGCATTTATTCGCGAAATTTGTGAGGCGACACGATCACCGATTGTGTCAACCAGCGCTAATCGCAGTGGCAAAACAACGGTACGTAATTCGATCCAGGCGAGGAAACAATTCGGTAGCGAAGTTGACGCGATTATCACCGGCTATCGAACAGGAGGACACAGGGCCAGTAGAATTCAATCCCTCGACACTGGGCAAAAGTTACGAGAATGAAATGACACTCGACGTAAATGATGTAAGAAACTATTTTCAGCAACTGCAGTTAACTATAACTAAAGCAATTGAGAGCAGCGATGGCGGGAAGAAATTCTCTGTTGATAACTGGAATCGTGAATCCGGTGGTGGCGGCAAAACCATGGTGCTCAGTGGTGGGCAATTTTTTGAACAGGCCGGTGTTAATTTCTCAGAAGTGACGGGGAATAGCCTGCCCGAATCTGCAACTGCTAGTCGCCCCGAACTGGAGGGGAGAAGTTTTCGTGCGATGGGAGTTTCGCTGGTCATTCACCCGAATAATCCACACATTCCTACCTCTCATGCCAATGTGAGGTTTTTCGTTGCTGAAAAACCATCAGAAGATCCAGTGTGGTGGTTTGGTGGCGGTTTCGATTTGACACCTTATTACGGTTACCAGGAAGATTGCAGGCATTGGCATCAAACCGCAAAAGCGGCCTGCGATCCATTTGGAATTGAGTGCTACGATCGATATCGGAAATGGTGTGATGACTATTTCTTTTTAAAACATCGAAATGAAGCCCGCGGCATCGGGGGTCTATTTTTTGATGACCTTAGCGAACCCGATTTCGACACTGCTTTCTCTTTCATGAAGAGCATCGGTGATCACTTTATTCCTGCCTATATTCCGATCGTTGAACGTCGTCGAGGCACACCATACAGTCCTGACGAAAAACAGTTTCAGCTCTATCGACGGGGACGATACGTCGAATTCAATCTGGTTTATGATCGGGGCACCTTATTTGGTCTTCAGTCGGGCGGTAGAACCGAATCAATCCTGATGTCACTACCGCCGGTGGTCAACTGGCAATATAATTACCAGCCAGAGCCAGGTAGTCGCGAAGCCGAACTCACTGAGTACTATTTAAAGCCCAGAAACTGGTTAGAAGACTGATTCAAAATGATGTATGATAAATAATACTCTTTCGTTGAACAAAGCCTGAGCACTCAAAGTCAAGCCAAATTGTAGGTTAGTATGAGCTTGCGAATCCCAAAAATTCAGTGCCATCATCGTATTGGATTTCAAGCTGTTCAACATTAAAATACCCCAGGTCCAATAATGAACCTGTTGGTCAATAACCTAATCTGATATTGTTTTTTCATGGATAACCTGTTCCCCGATATCGAAGTTGCTTCTGACGGAAAGAATTTCAGTAAATGCGATTTATGCACTAATTCAAAGTGCTGTACTTATATTACTCAGCAAATTGACACGCCGCGTTCAAAGTATGATTTTGAAATTCTGCTCTGGCAAGTATCTCATGAGAACGTCGGTACCTATAAAGACAGCGACGGCTGGTTCATCATAATTGAGTCGCGCTGTTCGCATTTACAGTTCGATGGCCGTTGTGGCATTTACGAAGATCGACCGACTATTTGTAGAACTCATAGTAATGATTACTGCGAATATGATGCCCCCGCTGAAGATGGCTTTGATCTTTATTTTCCTGACTACGAATCACTTCTCATTCACTGCAAGAAAAAATTTAAACGCTGGTCTACTGGAAACGCTCCCCCCGAATGAACTATCAAGGTATCGTATTCGACAAAGACGGTACTTTGCTCGACTTCAACAAAACATGGCTGCCCGTTTATAAAATTGCCGCCATGAAAATTTCCGGTAATGATAGCGGCCTGGCAGATGAACTTTTACATCAACACGGATTTCAACCTGACCTACAACGTTTTATCGGTGGTAGCCTGCTGGCTGCTGGCAACAACCATGAAATTGCTGAAGCCTGGGCCGTCCAATGTGGAAAGGTCGATCAGACAGAAAAATTCAGCATCGAATTGAACCAGATATTTCAGGAAGAAGGTGCGAAAAAATCAACGCCTGTTCATAAACTCGCACCCACTTTAAAAACATTAAAGTCTATGGGCTTTGTTATGGGTGTTGCGACCGCCGATAGCTACCAGGGGATATTGAATACCTTGAATGCTTTTGACGTTCTTGATCAGTTCGACTTTCTGGCGGGTTACGACAGCGGCTATGGGGTCAAACCTGGCGGTGGCATGGTTACCGCTTTTTGTCGACATTCCAATTTACCACCCGAAAAAATCATCGTTGTTGGAGACAATCGCCACGATATCGAAATGGGCAAAAACGCCAATGCGGGGCTTTGTATCGGCGTTTTAACCGGCACCAGCAGCCGAGTCGAACTAGAAACGATAGCAGATCTGGTTCTAAATAATATTAGTGAACTGCCGGCTTATTTAAGCCAATAAGTCCTAACTCAATAATCACTTCATCTAACAACAGGTAGATCACCCGGTAAGCCCCATTCGCTCCAGGATCCATCGTAAACAGCCCAATTGTTATAACCGCATAGATGAGCAGCAAAGACTCCTATACAGGCAGTGACACCCGATCCACAACTGAACAGCAGTCGATCCTCGATACTAACCTGTTTGGATAACAAGCTCTCAATTTCCTCTCGCGACTTCATAAACCCATTATCGACGAGATCCAGAAATGGTTGGTTGATCGCGTTTGGCATATGTCCTCGACGCAAGCCGGGTCTCGGTTCATCGACCTTACCGTTAAACCGAGTTTCAGGGCGCACATCGACTATGGTTGCGGTTCGATTATTGGCGGCTTCCAGCACCTCGTGATAATCGCAAACCTGGTCCGATTGCAAAACCGCACTGAAGTTTCCACGGGTTATAACCGCGTCCATGGCTTCACTAACACATTCATAACCGGCCTGTAGCCAGGCAGGTAAACCACCATTTAAAATCGCGACCTGCCCTGCCCCCATAACTCGTAACATCCACCACACTCGTGGACTCGAAAATATGCCCAGCGCGTCATAAACCACGATAACACTATCCTGGTCTATACCGAGCGATCGGCATTCATGACTAAATGTTTCAGTATTCGGGAGCATGTGTGGCAGGTCATTCCTGGTATCACAAATTGTCGTATCAAAGTCAAAGTAGCGCGCACCCGGAATATGTTTTTCAATCCATTCCTCATGACCATTACGACCGCTAGCAGGCA
>JBLIOG010000196.1:0-7517 GCA_047639625.1 Gammaproteobacteria bacterium | reverse complement strand
ACAGGTTCTTGCGATTATTCTTAATTCGCTTGGAATAGAATCTGGGCCAGATATAACCACCGTTTATAATCACAGTCAGCAAGTCGTTTTGACATCCATCAGGGCACCGCGAATGATGTTGTGTATTCTCGTTGGCGCGGGTCTTGTTGTATCCGGAGCGACTTTGCAGGGGTTGTTTCGTAACCCATTGGCTGACCCAAGTATTATCGGTGTCTCCAGTGGTGCCGCGTTGGCGGCTGCTTCAGTCATTGTTTTAGGTGCTACTTTTTTCACCGGTATCGAGTATTTTACCGGGCAATATGTTTTACCGATTGCCACTTTTGGTGGAGGAATGGTAACAACTCTGCTGGTTTTTCAACTTGGTACCCGAAATGGTTTTACCAGTGCGAGTACAGTGCTGTTGGGCGGTATTGCTATCAATGCGATTGCCAGTGCAGGCATTGGTTTGTTAATGTATCTCGCTGATGATGAACAGCTTTGAACTCTAACTTTCTGGACGATGGGAAGCTTCGGTGGCACCACCTGGAAAAGCTTTTTTGCAGCAGCACCCTGGATTCTACTCGCCACCATTTATATTTCCTTCCATGCAAATGCACTAAATGCGTTATTACTTGGGGAGGCAGAGGCGGGACACCTTGGATTTAATTTACAGTCACTAAAACTGCGACTGATAGTTGCCACCGCACTATCTGTTGGAGCGGCTGTTGCCGTAACCGGAATTATCGGTTTTGTGGGTCTAGTCGTCCCCCATTTACTTCGATTGGTTGTCGGACCGGATTATCGGGTTCTACTTCCGGGTTCAGCGTTAATGGGGGCGATTCTTCTCATGGCCGCCGATCTAATTGCCAGAACAATAGTAGTGCCTGCAGAATTACCGATTGGAATTATCACCGCTGTTCTTGGCGGGCCATTTTTTCTATGGCTGTTAATGCGTCGTCAATTCAGACTGGAAAGCTGATGATATCGGTCAACTCTGTCAGTCTTATAATAAATAACAGCAAGATTCTGGACGACATCAGCATCGATCTCATGCCTGGTGAAGTTCTGGCCATTGTCGGACCGAATGGTGCGGGGAAAAGTACCTTGTTAAAATCAATGGCCGGAGATATTCGGCCTGATAGCGGAAAAATTTTTATTAATGATTCTGCGATGAATCGATGGACGAAACAGTCCCTGGCATCCGTCCGTGGAGTGCTACCTCAACATTCAACAATAAGTTTTCCTTTTACGGTTAAAGCAATTGTAATGATGGGACGAATTCCGTATTCCAGGCGTATTATTAAAGGTGTGTCTAGAAATCAAAGTATCGTAGAAGCCGTTGTTTCAATGGTACAAATAGAGCACTTGCTAGATCGACATTTCACAACACTATCACGAGGGGAACAGCAAAGAGTCCATCTTGCTAGAGTGCTTGCTCAAATTTGGGAGAGCGCAAATGATACACCGCGATATCTTCTACTGGATGAGCCCACTTCAGCCCTCGACTTATCACATCAGCATCATGTACTCGATGTTGCAAGGCAATTTTCTAAAACGCAATCTATTGGAGTTCTCGCGGTATTACATGATTTGAATTTGGCAGCCTGTTATGCAGATCGAATTGCCATGATGTCGAAAGGAGAAATCAGATACGAGGGGAAAGTTGGAAGCGTATTGAAGCCTAAATACATTAAGGAAGTCTTTAATGTTGAAAGTGAAGTTTTACAGCATTTCCGATTGCCGTTCCCTCAGATAATTACTATCCCTAAAAACTACCAATAACTGGTTTCATAAGAAAAATTAGTTCTATTCTGACATACGAGTTAAATTAAAAATTTAAGCAATAGCGAGTAAACAAACTCTGAAAAAAACCCAATCAGATAGTTGAAATATGAAGCATCTACTCGATAAGTTTGGGATTACAAAGAAATGTGGCAAATGGACTCAATTTGCAATACAACCATAAAATTCTTTCTCAGTAGTTGAATAAATCAGCTGTTCTGGGCACTAAAGTCGATCTTTAGCTGGCATTTTAAAAAGTAATCTGGAATTACCTTAATTATTTTTCGGACTAAACTAGCCTATACATTATCAATCACCCGAGTATTTCCAGACACTCGAATCGAACTACCGGCCAGATCGGAAATACTCGCAAATAAACGGGATCGCTGTCCCATGTCTTCACCCTGGACTATCTCAATTGACCCACCATGCGACCATCCGATATCTCGCAGATAACCGGCAAATGCAGCAGTTGCAGCTCCAGTTGCCGGGTCTTCATAAACACCACCCGATGCGAAAGGGTTTCGAGTGTGAAAGAGTTTTGGAGTTTCTGCATAGGCAAATAAAATTGTCACAACTTTGAGTCGGTTCATCAACTCGCGTCCTACATCAAGATCATATTGCATTGATGTGAGAGCCTGACGGCTGTTCAACGTAATCACGATGTGGTCAGCACCACCATGAGCACGGGCAGGCGGCAGGCTTGAGTCTAGATCATCGCAGCTATATCCAAATAATTTCAGCACCTCATCAAGGACTTCATCGGATATCGGTTCGCTGCGTGTCGGAGGTGATTGAAGGGCTGCGAATACCGAACCTTTCTCAAGCTTACCTTCTACAGTGATGTCAGCATTGATCAGCTTTAAAGGGAACACTCCATCACCCTCTTGTTGTGCGAGCGCAGCACCTAATGCAATAGTGGCATGACCACAAAACGGAACTTCTGATTCAGGAGAAAAATAACGTACTTGCCAGCCATCGCCGAACGGCATAGCAAACACCGTTTCCGAATATCCAACCTCTGCCGCTATGCGCTGCATTTCTGAATCTTCGGGTAAAACATCATCGATCAAAACACCCGCGGGATTACCGCCATTATTATTATCGGAAAATGCAGCAATACATATCAGGCTCATGTTGGGGGCTCATTGTTCGTTGGGTGTTTAACTAGCCTAATAATGGCGGCTTACCAGCTGAGAGTACACCGTAAAATTAAGATTTTTAATCAGGGACAAAAGTCATCATCTGGTGTGCCCTTTGACCAGACATCAAGAGTGGGTTTAATCCAGGGACTGGAGCAACGTTTCCAACATTTGCGATAGCGAAACAGCGATCACACCAGCCTTTGTTTTGAATGTCTATTTACCGCTGTACACAATAAACCTATGGTCGGGTTTTATGTCCTGGCAGGCCAAATGAAACCCTCGGGTGAGTTTTGGTGTTGTGGAATGTTTCAACTCAATGGCCCAGAGATTACCATTAACACTCAGCACCAGATCGATTTCAGCGCCTGCGGCAGTACGATAGAAATAGGCCTCGGTATGCGGGGGTAAGACTGAGAGTATGTTTTCGATGACAAATCCCTCGAAACTGGCACCCAAAATGGGATGCCCGAGTAAATCATACATGCTCTGAATATTCAGTAACCTATGCAGGAGCCCGCTGTCGCGGATATAAACCTATGGGCTTTTAAACAGGCGCTTGCCGACATTACTGCGCCAGGGTTGCAGGCGTCGCGCTAACATCAGATCAACCATTAAGTCCAGATAACGCAAGATGCTTTGGTCAGATACACCGAGGCTACCGCCGATTTGAAAGGCGTTGAAGAGCTGGTTCTGGTTAAGGCCAAGCATGGTCCAAAATCAGCGCAGAGTTTCAGCAGGAATGCGTGAACCCAACATAGGTATATCGCGTTCCAGATAAGTGCGAATAAAGTCCCACCGCTATTCCATGCTGCCATGACTTTCAAGGAATGAATCCGGGAAACCACCATTCAACCACAGAGTGCTCAGGTTCTCTGAACCAACTTCAGAAATATTGAGCGCATAGAGCCCCTGGTAAGAGATGCGCCCCGCCAGAGATTCAGAGGTTTGATTCAGTAGCTCATTTGACGCAGAACCCATCAACAGAAACTGAGCGTTTCGATGACTTGCTCGTCGGCTTTTATCTATTTGGCTTCGCAGCACACGAAATAATTCAGGCTTACGTTGCACCTCGTCAACAACGATGAGTTTGCCCACATGTTGCTTAAAATAGAATTCAGGGTCATCCAGCTTCTGATTGTCGTTGGGAAGTTCAAGGTCGATATAGGTAGAGTCCGTGCTCCCAGCAACCTCCAGAGCATGCGTCGTCTTGCCAATCTGACGTGGGCCAAGAATAGCCACCGCCGAATTTCTGGCCAGCACCCTTTGTATTTTGGAATGACATTCTCTAACAATCATCCTTGCATCACTACCATCAAATGATAGATATACAAGGTTAATAATATTGTTTGTTTACTGCTATTCGGATTATTTATGAATAGCAGGTAGCGATAACAACGGTATTTCGTGCCAATGTTTCGAGTTTAAGGGATGTGAGGCACATGCGTATTAGGTGGTTTCAAAGATATTGTCTGAAGCCCTCGTACGGCATTTGGCAATACCTTGCATAGGTGCACTCAGTTGCTTCAAATCACGATGACTAAATTCTCAACTGCCCAGCTTTACCAATGAATATACGATGTTGCCTTACGCATAGAACCAATTAATACATTGCAGGACCTTCGCAAACCTGATGAAGCTATATCTATCCTGGATTTCATTCACGGCTCTCGTAACCTGGAAGCTATTATCCGAATGAGCTAAAAGTAGAGCCCAATCGAAAACCGGACCCGGAAAGCTCCCTGGATTCCTCTTAATTTAAGCCGCAGCATTTTTTATACTTTTTGCCACTACCACAAGAGCAAGGATCATTGCGTCCCACCTTGGGCGTGGCATGTATAAAGGTTGTATTAGTGGTATTAGTGGTATTAGCCGTTTTAACGGGTTTGTAAAAGTGCTTGTGGAGTGCTTTTACTTTAGGCTCAATACTCGACTGTAATTGATTAATTTCGCTATCCGACATTGTTACCAGCGCCTTGAAGCCATCATCAGTACAAAAATGACGGATCGGATATAAACAGATTTCCAATTGTTTCATATCCTGTGGTTTCATCTCACCCCACAGCATTAAACCCTTTAAAAAACCTTCACACCATTCATCAACAATGAGTAACTCGGAATTTGGGACATCGCCACCCAAAAATAACGGCTCGTACTCCTGACCCTGAAAATCAGACATCACCCCATTGTAATGCAACATAATAGACCGGCTAAACTCAGTGAACTCCTTTTCTGTTTCCCACTCCGGAGCAAGATCCTCACCACCCCATATGGCGTGCATCCAGGTGGACGGCATGATGGTGATCGGTGCACAGGCAAGTGCGGCAAAAAAACCATCGAGTTCCGAGACGTCTAAAATGGAATCATCGCTGCCGTAACGCATTAGGCAATTTTCGACCAATTGAAAAAAACCACCTTCTTCGTCAGTGAGTTCATCATTTAAAGGTTCGAGGGGCATTTCAAAACCATGCATTTCAGCGAAGGTTGGTTTAGGCGTTGAACGTTGAGTACGAAATCCAAGGTCTATTTCTACCGCTTCCAGATCACCAGCACAACTTAAGTCAACACAACCCAAAGCGAATAGGCTGCGAATTCCATCGATAGCTTCGACAGCCTTTAAATCCATTAATTGGCCTATTAACAATCCATTCAAGGTTCGCGCTGATGTATAGGGATGTTTCATGTAATTGAGATAAATATCGATCACCTGTTTCCGATGTGCCGGATAACATTTAGCAATTTCACACAGAGAATCTACAGCCAGGCAATAGCTGAATTCGTTTTTTCCGGGTTGTTGCCAGTACTCGACCAGTGCAAGAATAGCAACAGGACCTATCATACCAAACACTTTGGGCAATTCATTCTGCGCGTAATCGTCATCATGAAGGGTATCGAAACTCAGGATGATGGGTTCGATGGATGCTTCACTGCCAAGCTGCCCCAGGGTTCGCCATGCATGCACGGGTGCCCAGACTTCGGGTCGACCCGAATCCATTGCATTTATTTCTTCGTCGGCATACAGCATAAGCAAGGTAGGTACGTCGTCGAGAGTAAAGCCGTATTGCTTCAAATAGTCCGGCCAGTTACGTTTGTTGCCTGGATCACCGAGTGTCAGAAATGTTTGTATCTTCGGGTTGTCTGAGTTCATAAGAATTCCTGGTCGTACCTGTGCTAAACCCTAATTTGGTGTTTACCGTTGAGGTGTTATTGTATCAAAGCTTTTCACAATCCGACTGATTGTTGTGTAGTTGTTTCCGACTAGCTTAGAAGTAATTATTTAGAACGATCCCGGGCAATCCGCCCTACTTCTGAACTAACTTTCCTAAACTTGCCTTTCTGAACTTACCTTATTTTTACGCGCCGCCGCGGATTCACGGTGAAATATATAAGTCACTGAAGCCACGATGATTCCACCGCCGGTAATAACCCAGGCGTCGAGCGATTCACCAAAAACAAAATAACCTAGCAGTGAAGCCCAGACCAGTTGCAAAAACGAAATGGGTTGGGTGACAGTCAGTGGCGCACAGGCAAATGCCCGGGTTAGTGTATAGTGACCCGCCGTGGCAAAAGCGGCTGTGAGTAACAACCAGAATAATTCAGTAATCGTCGGTGTTTGCCATTGCCATAGTGCGAAAGGTAATAGCACGAGCGCACAACCAATTGATAACATCACGACGATCTCTTCGGAGCTGCGCGTACCGGTAAACTTTTTAGCCAACAAAAAGGAAGCGGCAAAAAATGGTGCTGCCAATAATTGTGCCATTGCGCCCAGTTCAATGGTTTGAAAACCAGGCCGTAAAATAACCATCGCACCGATAAAGGCGATCACAATCGCGGCAATTCGCCGGGCATGGAACACTTCGCCCAAAAATAGTGCCGCGCCAATAGTTGTGAATATCGGCGAGGTATAGCCAATCGCGGTAACCTCGGCAATGGGGATACGCGCCATGGCATAAAACCACAGCATGACCGCAAGACCATGCACCAGACCACGTAACGCGTATAATTTGTATAATTTAACTGACGGTGCGCGAAAGCTATCTTTTCGTAGTAACCGATAAATAACAGGCAGAACCAGCAAGGTACCAAACGCATAGCGTATAAACGCAGCCTGTGCAGCGGGCATGTCTGATCCAAGGTGCCGAACAATACCCGTCACTGCAACAAATAGCAGACCCGTCAATAACATCCAGGCAATACCGACAGCCGTCTTGTTCGATGTGTTGTGCGCGATTTTATCCGGTAATTCGATGGTGGAATCTTCCTACAGAAAGGTGAGAATTGATCGCGCAGTATGCACTCATGATGCGTGTCGGCCAATGCCCTCTATAGTGTAAATATTTTAAGTTAAGTTGATTGATAAGGGATTACTCGACGACAAGACTCTAAAGTAAACACTACCAACATCCCCGTAATATTTTTGGGCTCAATAGTGAAATGTATTGGGCCCTTCGGCTCTGTGTGGCTTTAAAAATCGCAGCGTCTTTATTGCCCCAGCATCTGACTATACTTCGAACCTGTCAATTAAATTCATAAATCAAACACCAGTCTCAGCAATTTTATGTTGGCGAAAGCTTGGCTTTGAACATCGATCCAGAAATCCTAATCGGGTAG
>JBLIOG010000195.1:0-7526 GCA_047639625.1 Gammaproteobacteria bacterium | reverse complement strand
ATTTTCTCGAATCCTCGTGCAAACATTAAGGCTGGGTTATTACAGGCTCTGTGGTTTCTAACTTTTCGCATTTCGGGTGCCTCTGAGCTGTTTTGTTGTTTCGAGGGAGGCAATGTCCAGTCAGTCTATTAAATCCCCGGCTGAGAATCTTTGAAAATAACCACACTTGAGATTTATTCGATTTTTTAACAGCATCAAAGTTATTCAGACAACAAATTTAGACTTTGGTCAGACTTATAATATTAATAGCGATTTCAGGAACGATTTGGGAAAGATGAGTCTAGCGTGAGATGTTCGTCCATTAGACATTAAACGGAAGGCCCAAATAAATTCTAATCGAGTTAATATTTAGTATTGGGTGATTACCACCAACACTAGAACTATCCATAATTCATTAAATTACCAGGTCGTTTTAAACTATAAAGGCATAAAAGTTGCAAGTTTCAAAAAATTACTGGACGTTTCTAAACCCTCTCATTAAAGTCCATCGCACGATAAATTAAGACTAAATAAAAAACTAGAGGAAAACATGCACATTTTGGGTAAAACACTCCTAACCATCTTGATGCTGGGGTCAATAATGACCCTGGCTCATGGTCACAATCAAAAACATACCGGTTACCTGCATGACAATGCTGATAAACTCGTTTTCGATAGTAGAGGTGACTGTATTCGAATCACCTATTGGAATGAAGACAATAGCATCGATCACTGCGAAGGCATTGTAAAAGCGCCTCAGCCACTAGATTCCGATAATGACGGAATAAATGATAATGCTGATCAATGCCTGGGTACAGCTGCGGGTGTCATGGTAAACAATCAGGGTTGTCCTAAAGATACTGACAACGATGGTGTTTCGGATAGTTCAGACAAATGTCTTGCCACACCTGTAAATGTGCGCGTGAATTCAAATGGATGCGCCATAGATTCAGACAATGACGGCGTCGCTAATTATCTCGATAAATGTCTTGCCTCTGTCCCTGGTACTGCGGTTAATAGCGTGGGATGTGCCAAAGATGCTGATAATGACGGTATCAC
This sequence comes from Gammaproteobacteria bacterium, assembly GCA_047639625.1. GTDB lineage: Bacteria > Pseudomonadota > Gammaproteobacteria. The sequence continues at coordinate 6,488 of JBLIOG010000195.1, read as the reverse complement.
CGATCAGGCCGATCAATGCCCCGCTACACCAGCAGGAATTATGGTTAATGCCTTAGGTTGTGCTAAAGATTCAGACAACGACGGCGTCACAGATGACAAGGACCAATGCCCAACAACGGGACAGGGCGTTATGGTTAATACCTTAGGCTGTGACAAAGATTCAGACAACGACGGTGTCTCTGATGGCAAGGATCAATGCCCAGCAACGGCACAGGGCGTTACAGTTAATGCTTCCGGTTGTGATAATGATTCTGATAACGATGGTATAGCCAACAATAGCGATCAATGTCCTTCATCTCCTGCAGGAATATCTGTCGATAGTAAGGGTTGTGAACTAGATTCTGACAGCGATGGAATTGCAGATTCTTCAGATAGTTGCCCCGGATCAGCATCAGGAGCCGTTGTTAATAGTAGCGGCTGTAAACTGACCTCGAGTATCAGCCTGGAAAGTGTTCTTTTCAGCTCTGGAACTGCCAATATTGCAGGTAGCAGTCAAAGCAATCTCGAACGGGTCATAGGCGTATTGAAAGATAACAAACATCTCTCTTTCGAGATTGCAGGCCATACTGATAGTGCCGGTAATTATGCAAAAAACGTTAAACTTTCGGAAAGTAGAGCACAGGCAGTTCGTCAATTTCTCATAGACAACGGTATTGCATCAGAACGTCTAACAGCCAAAGGTTATGGACCTGATCAACCGCTGACAACCAACGACACCAGGGAAGGTCGCAGCAAAAACCGACGTGTTGAGTTAATCAGAGTCTTCTAATAGATTTGATTTGAATTACAAGAAGTACTTAATTGGTCGGAACGTCTGTTCCGACCAATTTTTAAATCCCCAGCTACTTTCCAGAGATATTAAATATTTTGGAAATGTCTATTCATAAGTATCGTTTGACAGAACGAGCTACTACCGATCGACTAGAAGGTCAATCCGACCTGTTACGCAGTCCAAACTCACCCGAGTGATATGCAACTAGCAACATTCCTGTCCCTCAGTTAGTCTGCAGCCATTCCCTGATTTAACATTCCTTTGACTCCTTTTCATACTTTAATTGCTGTTTTTATCAATTTGATCTGGGGGTCGATGTATATAGCAGCCTCAATCGGTCTTGAAGAATTCCCACCCATCTTGTTTACCGGCATTCGATTCGCACTTCTGAGCATAATACTGATTCGGTTTATCAAAGTACCCCGTCACTTGATCCAACCCTTGTTGAAAATTGGTCTGGTTATGGGTGTTGGCATGTATTTGACGCTTTATTTATCAATAGCCGTTGCCGAAAACATTTCCTCGATTGCTATTTTCAGCAAACTGGAACTTCCTTTTGCACTAATGCTGGGCGTCATATTATTAAAAGAAACCATAGGTCCCAAACGAATCGCAGGGATTACTATCGCTTTGTCCGGTGCCTTATTAATCAGTTTCGATCCATCCGCCGTTAACGACCTCTCCGCGCTATTCTGGATGGCAATTTCATGTGGTTTCGGGGCCTATGTGATGATCCTGGTTCGTCAATTGGGCAAAGTGCACCCATTAACTATTACCGCCTGGGTTTCACTAGTTGGCGCTCCTGTTTTATTATCAACCTCGTTTATTTTTGAGACCGGGCATCGGCAGGTCATTACCGAGGCCAGCCTTACTGGATGGACATCGCTGGTGTATACCGCGGTTATGAGCTCAGTGCTTGGCCATTCCGGACTTTACTATTTACTACAACGTTATCCTGTCGGACTGGTGTCATCATATTCGCTGTTATCAGCGATTTTTGCGGTCATAGGTGGTGTGGTTTTTCTCGGTGATCAGCTTACCGTTGTATTAGTCGTTGGTGGAGTTTTAATACTCGCAGGAGTAGCCTGGATAAATGCTCGGGTTATAGCGACCAGTGAGAAAGTTGATCAGCCCTCAGTATGACCCTGTTATCTAACAGTGTCATATCGCTTAATCTCCTCAACCAGAAGACTAGCTGATTTTTCAAGATCAAAGGTCGAAGCACAAGCAAATCCCATAGCCAATCCATTTAAATGAGGGCTCTGATTAGACTTTTTATGCAAATAATAATCCGATAAGGGATGGGCAATAATACCTTTCTCCCTTAATTTCTCGCTCAGTTTACCGGCGTGAATTTCAGATGGAAGATTCAGGATAAAGTTCAGGCCCCCACCATTACTGCTTATTGTTGCTGTGTCTCCAATGTGCTTTTGCAGAAATTCGGCGAGAAGTGATTCGCGCTTTTGATAGGTCTTTCCCATTTTTCGAACATGGCTCATGTAATGCCCCTGGCTAATAAATTCGGCCAACGCCGGTTGGTGAACGGTTGCCACTGACGATTCTGCCTGCGCCATTTTACTAGCGGCCTCGATCAATGAACCAGGAACAACTATGTAGGCAAGTCGCAATGAAGGAAACAAAGTAGTGCTAAAGCCACCCATATAAATAACCCGCTGATCATGATCCAGAGTCTGGATGGGTGGCGGTGCCTGACCCGATTGATTGAATTCACAACAATAGTCATCTTCTAGTATCCAGGCGTTTCTCGACGAAGCCCAGTTAAGCAATTCGAGCCTCCGTGGAAGCGACATTAAATTCCCGAATGGGTAGTGGCGTGACGGTAATACATAGGCAAGTTTTACTTTTCCTTTGAGTTCATAAGCTCGTTCAACGACAACGCCTTCATCATCAATTGGCACGGTCAAAGTTTTAATTCCTTGTGACACAAACGCATTTCTCCGACTGACTATTCCAGGTTCACCAAACCAGACAGACTCTTCACGATTTAATACCAGAGTGACTATTCGGTGAATGGCCTGTTCCGAACTGGCAACGATAATCACCTGATCAGGTTCACAATTAAGTCCTCGGGTTAACCGCAGATTTTCGGCTATGGCTTGCTTTAATGGTGGATAACCCGAGGCATCACCATAATTCATCGCGGCCGAATGTGAATTGATCAGCGTCTTTTTTAGGATTCGCGTCCATTTCGAAAACGGAAATAATCTAAAATCCGGTAGAGCAGGATTAAAAGGCACCAAAAGTGGTGACGCGTAATTGTTCGAGCCATTGAGATATTGTTTGCCTCGTTTTGATAAAGGCGGCTGATCTCGAAGCTGACGAGTATCGGAGTGTTCAATTCGTCCCCGTAAAAAATGGCTTTCTCTCGAGGTTGCCAGCACCACAGGATTGTCAATGACGAAAGTGCCTTTCCCGACCGAAGAATTCAAATAACTTTCCGCGACGAGCTGCTCGTAACTATCCCGAATTGTAGTACGTGATACTCGCAGTTCTTTTGAAAGCACGCGGGTGGAAGGCAGGCGAGTACCTATAGCTAGCTTTCCGGACAGAATCAATTCACGGATCTGCCGACTTAGCTGCAGAACAATGGTGCCCTCTGCACCTTTTTGAATCTTAATCCGACTGAGCTGTACGGTCGTACTCGGTAGCATTATTGAATCATCAGCAAACATTGGGCTAGCCATTTTTGTTCAAAATGGATCTTTATGCCAGCCTAATATTTTTATAACCTGCTTCTTACAGTCTCTGTCTCACTTTAACCAATTCAGAAATCCGGTAGTAAGCCATGAAAATTGTCACCTATAACATTCGCTTTGGATTAGGACTTGATCATCGATACGACCTGGAGCGTATCGCCGCCGAAATTGACGGCGCCGATATCATCGGTCTTCAGGAAGTCGAACGTTTCTGGCGTCGCAGTGGCATGGTCGATCAACCTCAACGAATCGGCGAACTGTTTAAAAGTTATTACTGGGCGTATTGCCCCGCATTTGACGTCAATGCAAGTTCAGAAAATGCGAACGGTAGTGTTACTAATCGACGTCGGCAATTCGGGCCAATGGTGCTTTCGCGCTGGCCCATTCTTTCCAGTCGATCTTTGGCACTTCCTCAATTTCCGGCCAATAATCTCATCAGTATGGCCACCGGAGCTATCGAGTGTGTCATTGATACACCGCTAGGCCCATTGCGCGTATACTCACTTCATCTTTCTGCGCTCTCTCCCCGTGAACGACTGTTGCAGATTGACGCACTTCTCGAAACGAACAGAGCTATTGAACATTGCGGTAGAGTCATAATGGCAGAAGGTAATCATAGTAACCCGGCCGAATCAGAACATATCAATGGGCTTGATTGGAATAATGGCGAGCCAGCTTTGCCGATTCCTGCTCATACTGTATTTCTCGGGGATTTCAACTGTACTCCAGAAAGCCGTGAATTCAATCGGTTTGTTGACGAGCCCGATCCTATCTTTGGATATGGGGTCCATAGCGATAGCCTGGTCGATAGCTGGCTAGCCGCACGTCAGACAACTGGTGATCCGGAATCCTGGTGGCCTGATCCACCAGATCGATTACCCGGGAAACCGCTGCGACTTGATTACTGCTTTATCAGTTCACCACTGGCCTCAAAGATAAACCACTGTTGGGTAGATAACAAAGCGGTTGGATCCGACCACAGACCTTACTGGATCGAGCTCGATGAATAATCACTCCATGGTCTTTTTCATTTCAAAGAGACTCAACTATCAGTATTACTTTAGATTTTGGCAGGGACTAAAAACCAGAAGCAACCAGAAATTGGATTGTCACATGGTGGACGTGATCATGTGGTCATATCCGGCACAGAATTACTCATGAGTTTTAACATTAAAACCAGATTTAGCTGACGTCAATCACTGTTTTTTCAGCAACTTTTTTGACGTTAACACCCGAATAACCGGGTGTCAGTTAAAACCGGGACATTCCAATTGGAGGCTACCAAAATGAAAAACGACAACAGCAATATTCTTTCACTGCAGCAAACAGGGCTTGATGATCTCGAAAAACAGATCCGCCAGGGTTCTCTAGACCGGCGTGAATTTGTCAAACGAGCAGTCGCACTGGGTGTTGCAGCACCTTTTGCTACCAGTCTGCTGTCACAGTCTGCATTCGCCGCAATGCCTAAGAAGGGTGGCAAATTTGTCATGGGTCTGGGATATGGTTCAACCACTGATTCATTTATTCCCGGCGCGAATGAAAATGGTTTCTTAAGTACCGCATCCTATGCATTCCAGAATCAGTTGACCGAAATTGATAACGAAGGAAGAACCATACCGGAATTGGCTGAAAGTTATGAAGCCAACGCTGACGCTACGACCTGGATTTTTAAATTACGTAAAGGCGTAGAATTTCATAACGGTAAAACCATGACTGTGGACGATGTCATTCCATCCTTCAATCATCATCGCGGCGAAGACACACAATCTGCCGGGAAGGCGTTTCTCGAGTCTGTGATCAGTATCACCAAAAAAGGCAAATACGAAATTGAATTTAAACTCAAAGAGGGCAATGCCGATTTCCCGTCGATTGTCAGTAGTGGTCAATTTCCGATCGTGCCCGCCAAAGACGGCGTGCTGGACTGGCAGTCTTATATTGGGACGGGAGGATACACCCTCGAAAGTTTCGAACCGGGTGTTCGAGCTACGTTCAAGCGTAACCCTAATTATTTTAAATCAGGGCGCGCACATTTTGATGAAATTGAAATGATTTCATTGCTCGACACCACTTCCCGACAAAACGCCATTATGAATAGCGCGGTTCATGCGATTAGCCGGGTTGATCCAAAAACGGTACATTTGATGCGCCGGGTCAGTAAATTAAAAATTGTCGAAGCAACCGGTACTTTGCACTACACCTTTCCAATGAGAGTTAATGTGGCACCTTTCGACAATTACGATTTACGAATGGCGGTCAAACTATCGGTTGATCGGGAGCAGCTTGTTAAAAAGATCTTGCTCGACCATGGCGCACTTGGTAATGATCATCCGATCTCGACGGCTAACCCCTATCACAATGGCAATCTACCTCAACGAGCTTATGATCCCGACCAGGCCCGTTTTCATCTCAAGAAGGCTGGTATGGAAGGCATCACACTTGATTTGAGTACATCAGAAGCAGCATTTGCAGGCGCGGTTGATGCCGCACTGCTGATGAAAGATTCAGCGTCAAAAGTTGGCATTGACATCAACGTAGTGCGTGAACCGAGCGACGGCTACTGGTCGAATGTCTGGAATAAAAAGCCCTGGAGCGCCTGTTACTGGAGTGGTCGCCCGACGGAAGACTGGATGTTTTCTGCCGCTTACACCGCTGGCGGTAAATGGAACGATACGGCCTGGGAAACAGGCCCCGCTGCCGACCGTTTTAACAAACTGGTCAAACTGGCTCGCGCTGAGCTCGATACTAAAAAACGCCGGGAACTCTACTACGAATGTCAGTCAATCGTGAATGACGACGGCGGTGCTTTGGTACCTATGTTTGCCAACTTTATTATGGCCGTTGATAAAAGTGTTCAGTTCGACAAACTGGCTGGTAATTTTGACTACGACGGATACAAAGCAGCAGAACGCTGGTGGTTCTCATAACAACGAGTTAAATCTACTTAGCTCTTAAGTGAAGGGTAATAGATTTCCTATTACCCTTTTTTTATTGTCTGAGAG
>JBLIOG010000194.1:0-7692 GCA_047639625.1 Gammaproteobacteria bacterium | reverse complement strand
GAGCTGGGAATCCCCTTTTCGGATCCCATGGCCGATGGGCCGGTCATTCAGGCGGCTGATGAACGTGCTCTTGCCCATAATGTGAGTTTGAAAGATGTTATCGATATGGTCGGCGAATTTCGCACTGCGGATAATAAAACACCGGTTGTATTGATGGGGTATTTAAATCCGATTGAAATGCTCGGTTACGTCAAATTTACTGAAAAGGCATCGCAGGCTGGGATCGATGGTGTTTTGATTGTGGATATGCCTCCGGAAGAATCAGAGCAATTTACCCCATTGGCGAGAGCGTTAGATATCGATGTCATCTATTTGATCTCACCGACTACTAGTCCGGAGCGAATAAAATTGATTGCCGATCAAGCCTCAGGATACCTTTATTATGTATCATTAAAAGGCGTGACAGGTTCGAGTTCGCTTGATGTCGAATCGGTATCAAATAAGTTAAAAGAAATTAAATCTATTACTGAATTACCTATTGGCGTTGGCTTTGGAATCAAGGATGGAGAAACTGCTGGCAGAGTGGCGCAAGTAGCTGAGGCTGTGGTAGTAGGGTCAGCGCTGGTTAAGCAGATTGAAGAAACACCCGATGACTTTGAAAAAAGTTGCCGAGGTATTAGCCACCTTCTGTCAGATATGCGTAGCCAGATGGATCAAGTGACGAGGACAACTGGATGAACTGGTTTGAAAAGTTATTACCGTCCAAAATCCGTACGACGGGTATAAACGATAAAAAAAATGTACCTGAAGGTTTATGGGCGAAGTGCAATGGTTGTGATGCAATCATTTACCGAGCTGAACTAGAACGGAATCAGGAAGTTTGTAACAAGTGTGATCATCACATGCGAATTTCGGCTCGAAAACGTCTCGAACATTTCTTTGATCCTGATGACCGGGAAGAAATTGCCGAAAATTTGGAAGCGGATGATGTGTTGAAATTCCGCGATGATAAAAAGTATCGCGATCGAATCAACCAGGCTCAGAAACAAACGGGTGAAAAAGATGCGCTGATTGCCATGCGTGGATCTGTTAAAGGACAGGAAATGGTCGCGGCGGCCTTTGAATTCAAATTTATGGCGGGTTCGATGGGATCGGTTGTCGGCGAAAAATTTGTCAGAGCCGTTAATGTCTGTCTTGAGAGAAACTGTCCTTTAGTTTGTTTTACTGCCAGTGGCGGTGCCCGTATGCAGGAAGCCCTGTTTTCATTGTTGCAAATGGCTAAAACCAGTGCAGCTCTGACTCGATTGGGTAAACGAGGCATTCCCTATATTTGTGTATTAACCGATCCTACTATGGGTGGGGTTTCGGCAAGTCTCGCCATGCTAGGCGATGTTCATATTGCAGAACCAGGTGCTTTGATCGGTTTTGCAGGTCCTAGAGTTATCGAGCAAACTGTCCGCGAAACGCTACCCGAAGGTTTTCAGCGAAGTGAGTTTTTGCTCGAACATGGTGCGATCGATATGATTGTCGATAGACGCCAAATGCGCGATAAGATAACCAATCTATGTAGCATGCTTCAGGCCGGCAATAATCATTAGTCTCCCGTAGAACTTCTCCAAGCGATCCTCCCATGCGTTTTGAAAACCTCGACGACTGGTTGCAATGGCAAATGTCATTGCACCATAAAGCCATTGATCTTGGACTGGATCGTGTCCAGCAGGTCGCGCAAAATTTATCGATCAATCAGATTGCCGATAAAGTTATTATCATCGCTGGGACAAACGGCAAAGGTTCTACTGTCGCGGCCTATGAATCCTGGCTGGTTAACGCCGGTTTTCGGGTAGGTAGTTATACATCACCCCATCTTTTAAAGTACAACGAACGAATCAGAATAAATCGTTGTGAGGTATCTGACTGGGATCTGTGCCTGGCGTTTGATGCAATTGATACTGCACGGGGCGAAGTAGCCCTTACTTATTTCGAATTTGGCACGCTCGCTGCGCTTTGGTTAATACAACTTGAAAAACCGGATTTTGCCCTGCTTGAAGTCGGTCTGGGTGGTCGGCTTGATGCCGTCAATATTATTGATGCCGATATGGTTCATCTAACCAATATCGGCATAGATCATCAGTCCTGGTTGGGTGATACACGTGAATTAATTGGCTTTGAAAAGGCAGGTGTATTGCGCAATGGAATCCCGGTGATTGCAAATGATTCAGATTTGCCACGATCCGTCCAGTCAGAAATCAAGGCGAAACATTGTTTCCTCGCGCAGTTTGAAAAAGACTTTTCAGTCGAAAAAGTGACTGACAAAACAGGTGGGTTCAAGTGGACCTGTGAAGATCTCGATTTTGATTTAGTCTCTCCATTGGCGGGTGACCATCAAATACAAAACCTGGCTGCCGTAGTGGCGGGTCTCGCGCAATGGTTTGATCTGTCAAAAATCGACTCAATTGAAATGAACCGAAGGTTCGAAGGCACTTATCTAGCCGGACGTTTTGAATCTGTTGATGCGGGATTGCCTGCGAAAACCTGGATCGATGTTGGCCATAACCGGGACGCGGCCAAAGTTCTGGCTCACAACCTGGCCACTCTTAAGAAGAGTGCAAATAGGGTGATCGTGCTGCTTGGAATGCTTGAAGACAAAAACCCCGAGGAATTTGTCCAGAAACTTCAGTCTGTTGTTGATGAATGGTGGCTAATTACCCTTGGTGGAGATCGTGGTCTATCCGCCGCTGAACTCACGTTGCGGGTTGGAAATAATATTCAGGTGAGTGTTGCTTTGAATGATCTCGACGAGTTAAGGCGCTATGCGCTGTCAAATTTAACCAATGAGGATATACTATTGGTTACCGGTTCATTCCTCACCATCGAACTATTTCTGTCAGCTATGCCATTTCCCCAAACGATGGATAGGCCTTTAGATATTCAGCCATAATGGATCAATCGATTAAACAACGTCTGGTAGGAATTGCAGTCATTTTCGCATTGGCCGTTATATTCTTGCCCATGATTCTAGATGGTTCTGGTGTTAAAAATCATCAGATTGAAGTGTCAATCCCAGCGCAACCGGTTGTATCTGGAAATGTTGATTTTAGCGAACAAATATCCGAATTAAAAATTGAGGCTGATGCAATACCCGATATCCAGCCTCGGTACGTCGATGAGAATTCTACGGCGACAATAAAACGAACCGAAAAAAAGCCCACAGAGACCGCCACGAAGTTATCCTCGAGTCCACCGGAATTGAAAAATGGTGGAGAAAGCTGGGTACTACAGGTTGCCAGTTTTACGGATGAAAAAAAGGCGTTAGTGCAACGCGATAAACTACGGCGATCAAAAATTTCGGCGGTATTTATCGAAGCGTTCGATATAAAAGGTAAAACCAGTTATCGTGTCCGCCTAGGCCCATTTTTATCTAAATCTGAAGTAAAAGTTGCTCAGAACAAGGTTAAGGCCAAGCATGATATTGATGGCCTTGTCATGAAATATGAGCGTTAATAGCGCCTTGTTTCTGGTTGGTCGTTAATTGCACAGTTACATGACTTTATATTTAGGAATAAACTAATATGTCTTTTAGTAAAGAGCTGAAACAATGAGCTGGCTTGATCTTGTAATCCTCGGCGTGATTGGGTTGTCTGCCTTAATCAGCCTCGTTCGAGGTTTTGTTAAAGAATCGATTTCACTGGTAAGCTGGATATTAGCCGGTGTTATCGCACTACGATATTTTTCAGCAATGGCTGACATGTTATCAGCGTGGGTTGAAAGCCCAACAATACAAAATGCGGCTGGATTTGCGATATTGTTTATCTGTACGCTTATCGTCGGCGCAATTGTCAATTATATGGCCAGCCAGCTTGTCACTAAAACGGGTTTAAGTGGCACTGATAAAAGCCTGGGTGTTGTTTTTGGCGCGGCACGGGGTGTTCTTATTGTTACGATGGTGGTCCTGCTCGCGAGCTTGACGCCCATGCCGGCCGAAGAGTGGTGGAAAGAATCAGCGACGGTTGAGCACTTTGGAACACTGGCAACCTGGCTCAAAGAAGTATTGCCACAAGATGTGGCAGGACGATTTGCACTCTAAGGGTTTACTCTCCAAGGGTTTGCACTTCTAAGTAAACAGCCAGATTAATTTCAGCGGAAAAGTCGATGTGTGGCATAGTAGGAATAATCAGTAAAAGTCAGGTAGCTCAAAGCATTTATGATGCTTTGCTGGTTTTGCAACATCGAGGCCAGGATTCGGCCGGGATTGTTGTTAGCGATGGATTCAAACTGAATCTTCGGAAGGATAACGGACAGGTTAGTGATGTTTTCCATACTCGCCATATGCTTACATTGAAGGGTAATATGGGCATAGGACATGTTCGATATCCCACTGCAGGATGCTCTTCATCAGCAGAGGCCCAACCGTTTTACGTCAACTCTCCTTATGGTATCACCCTGGCGCACAACGGTAATTTAACCAACGCAGATAAACTCAAAGATGAGCTTTATGAATCTGATTTACGGCATATTAATACCGAGTCAGATTCAGAAGTCCTGCTTAATATTCTCGCCCATGAGCTCCAGAAGTCTGGAAAATTACAGTTACAGGCCGACGATATATTTCGAGCTGTCACCGAGACTCACCGGCGTCTGGAAGGGGCTTATGCAGTCGTAGCTATGTTTACTGGTAAAGGTATCCTTGGTTTTCGAGATCCAAACGGAATACGGCCAATCGTATATGGCAAGCGGGTCACCGATAATGGCACCGACTATATGATTGCCTCCGAGAGTGTGGCCCTGCAGGCATCGGGTTATGAACTCATCGCTGACTTGAAACCTGGCGAAGCCATTTATATTGATCTTGAAGGCAACGTTGAATTACGCCAATGCGTTGAAAATGGACAACTCAATCCCTGTATTTTTGAATATGTCTATCTTGCCCGTCCTGACTCAATTATCGATGATATATATGTTTATAAAGCAAGACTGCGTATGGGGGTCAAGTTAGCAAGGAAGATCCTCAAACGTTTTCCTGAACATGATATCGATGTTGTTATCCCCATTCCTGAATCTAGTCGACCGGCCGCCATAGAACTGGCCTACCACCTTGGTGTTAAATTTCGGGAAGGTTTTATCAAAAATAGATACATTGGTAGAACCTTTATTATGCCGGGGCAAGTACAACGCAAAGCGTCTGTCCGTCGAAAATTAAACCCGATCGATATCGAATTTAAAGGTAAAAACGTGTTGTTGGTTGATGATTCGATTGTCCGTGGAACAACTTCCCAGCAGATCATACAAATGGCTCGTGAAGCGGGTGCCCGAAAAGTATATTTGGCATCTGCAGCACCACCGGTCAGGTATCCGAATGTTTACGGTATCGATATGCCTTCCGCCGATGAACTCGTTGCTCATAATAAAACAGAAGACGAGATTGGCGTCCATATTGGCGCGGACTGGCTGGTATATCAAGATTTGGCAGACCTTATTGACGCAGTACAAAAAGGCAACCGTTCAATCAAAGAGTTTGATTGTTCCTGTTTCAATGGTCAGTATGTCACGAGTACGATCGATCAGGACTACCTGAAAAGAATCAGTGATAGTCGTAGCGATCAGGCAAAAAACCCAACTAATGATGATCTAGTCAATGTGGCTGGAATGGAATTGCACAATAACGTCTAATGAAATGGCAAGATATTAGCCGGAGCATCGCTCCAAAGCTTGGAGGTAATTCAGCTTTAGCTGATGAACGTCCGATTATGGTAGTGCAGTCAAAATCACAGCAATTGCTTGTGATTGATTGTGAGGAAGGTGAAATCGCCCGATACAAAATATCAACTGCCGACAATGGAATAGGGAATCGGCAGGACAGCTTTAAGACACCTTTTGGCATTCATCGCATACGACAGAAAATTGGCGGAGGAGAACGACTCGGATCGGTCTTCAAGGCGCGGGAACCAACCGGCCAACTCATGCGAACGCGTAATAATACTGAGACCGATGAAATTACCTCACGGATATTGTGGCTCGATGGACTAGAAGATGGCGTTAATAAAGGTGGGGATGTTGATACCTATTCAAGGTATATCTATATTCACGGTACCTCTGATGAAAAACGCCTGGGCCAACCAGTGTCCAAAGGATGCATCCGTATGAAAAACGAGGATGTCATTGAGTTGTTTGACAACGTATTGTTGAATGATCTCGTTATAATCGATTAGTCTGGCTTAAGTACCTACTTTCTAAAGCCCTCAGCACCCGTTTTTTCTTCACAGCTTGATCCTTTCGAGTTTTCTCGTTAAGTTCCCTCTAGAATAATAAACAGGGCTTTATCTTTGCGTTTCATACTCATGGCTTTTCTGACATTTTGTCAGATGGCCTGTACCAGCTTTCCTGAATATCCGGTAGCAGCTGATTTTCTCGGTGAAAGAATCGAGACCACAGTGGATTCGCCCGCGGCTCAGTATTATCTAAACGAATATCTTCAGGGCAATAGAAAAGAACCTGAGCTAGATCGGAAAATCACCCGACTTTATTCCAATAATACCAAATCAGTACCTGATAGAAATGATCTTTTATTGATCGCCCAACAATATTCTAATGATTTCGCGGCCCTGTATTTTGCAGACCGGCTATATGCAGAGCCTGAAAACAGTCGTTTAGAGCGGGCCTTTAACAAAAATCTTAATTTATCCGAAAAAGAGCTTTTCGAGCCACCCGAAGGTTATGAACAATATAGTGTTCTCATGGTGCCTGGTTGGAATTATCTAAATAATGGCAAAATTACCGGATCTGATCTCGAAGTACCCCGTGAATACATTAGTCGACTAGGGGTCGACAACTATCTGGTTAATGTACCGGCTACCCGAGGCCTGCACCAGAGCGTACCGATCATCCGCCAGGCAATTGAAAAGTTTTCTAAAAATCACCGAAAGATAATAATTGTCGGAGCGAGTTCAGCGGCACCGTCGATTCACTATACCCTGGGTCATGAAATGGCTGCTGAGCAACTGGATTCAGTCGTTGCCTGGATAAATCTTGGCGGCATCATTCATGGAAGCCCGTTAATAGATTACTTTCAAGAGTGGCCCCAAAAACTAGTATTTAATACTGTATCTTTTTTAAGAGGCTGGGATCGGGATGAAATTCTGACCATGTCGGCAGAACAATCCCGAAAACGAGTGCCACAACTGACATTACCCGCTCACCTTAAAGTTATTAACTATATCGGCCTGTCGTTAACGGGTGACCTAAGCCAGCATGCGCGATACAAATACCCCTACCTAGCTGATCAAGGCCCCAATGACGGATTAACATTACTGGCTGATATTGTCGTACCCAATAGTTTGAGCCTGGTCGCTGCAAGAAGTGATCACTACTTCCAGGGTGATCCATTGATAGAAGAAAAAACAATTGCGATCCTCAAATTGTTAATTGAATCTATTGAGAAGGGCGGGGGATTTTGATGTTGGCCTGGATTCTTCTCGATTTCATCGAGCTGCGCAGTGGCTTTGCCGGGGTGCATTGTTCTTTAGAGGCTGCCTTCATTTTTGTCGGCTGCAATAAATGCCTAAAATACGCCCGAGAGGTCCAAACCCCCTCGCCCGGCATTTGTTCTAAATAATAAACCAATGCTGTTTTTCCCTTTTTAGAGGTAATTGGGTTCGATTACCGTTTTGAAAATGCTAAATTCTTCATTTACAAATACTTAGAAATTGAGCTCAAGGGTTCGAATCCCTCGCTCTCCGCTATACATGAGCCTTAACT
>JBLIOG010000193.1:0-7744 GCA_047639625.1 Gammaproteobacteria bacterium | reverse complement strand
GATACCAGCATCGTGAATTCAAGCCCGCAGCTAAAGATATATTTGACCCTCGTTCGGTAATACACGAATTTGAAGTGAGCTAGCCTGGTTCCAAACATAAAACCAGCTTGCATGCCCGGTAAATACTACAACCTGCGGGGTTGTAGTATGCTGACTGGCAGAATCTGACTTACACTCCATATTAGATAATTGATTAGACTTCGGGGTTCCCCTGTTGTCTGATTATGATTTATGGAAATATTCGGAAATATCGAAAAAAAGGAATGGATAATCCTGGCCCCATCAAACTGTTACTCATCGAAGACGATGGAGTCGACGCCCGCATAATATTGAGGAATCTGAGTCAATCAGATCTTCATTTCGACTCCACATGGGCGGCCAACGTCACTGCAGCAAAATCTCTTATCAATGCTGAAACATATGACTGCATATTGTTGGATTATTTTTTTCCCGAAGGGAATGCCTTCGAAGTGTTTAGCAAACTTTTGAAAGAATCCTGCTCCAAGAGGCCTGCAATAATTTTACTGACAGGAATTGGTAATGAAGGAATAGCAGCGCAAAGCATTCAGATTGGAGCTCAGGAATATTTAAGTAAATCAGAGATTACTCCGTGGAATTTGACAAAACTCATCGAATCGGCGCGTGAAAAATCATCACTTCAACGCCAACTGGAGAACCGTGACCAGGCACATCAGAAACTCAGTTTTTTTGATTCGTTGACTGAACTGCCGAATCGGCAACTCTTTCTCGATCGACTTGAGCAATCCATATATAAGACCGAGAGACAGGGATTACCATTTGCCGTTCTGATGATGGATCTTGATCTCTTCAAAGATGTAAACGACAGTTTTGGTCATGAAGCCGGCGATCAGATTTTAAAACAGGTGTCTGCTCGACTTTCCCAGTCAATGCGCGAGTCAGATACCGTAGCTCGACTCGGTGGGAATGAATTTGCTGCCATTTTAATGTCTATATTTTCAGACAGTGATGCCATTTCTGTTATCGAAAATAATAAAAAGTATTGCCCAACCTTTCAATATCGACGATCGACTGGTTAATATTGGAATTTCAATCGGCTATTCATTAGTAATGCAATCACCAGAACTCGCTTTGAAATCGTTAAATACCCTGTCCGAAGCCGGCATTAGATTGTCAATTGACGATTTTGGCACAGGCTACTCATCATTGAAGTATTTAAAAATTTTCCCGATTGATGAAATCAAAATCGACCGAGAATTTGTTACCGAACTGTCCACTCAAAGTGTCGATGGGAAAATTGTTGAGGCTATCCTCGGCCTTGGTCATTCTTTTGATTTACAAATTGTCGCCGAAGGTATCGAAACCCAAACAGCCTGGGTTTTCCTTGAAGATCATGGCTGTCAGTCTGGCCAGGGTTATTTTATTTCGCACCCGCTCGATGATAAACAGTTTAATCACTGGATAAAACAGCATAGTCAAAACATGAAACACCGCGACTAATATTACCCGTTGTCCCCGCCTGACTGATTTTCATCATTAGGCAAGAAAAGAAGGAATAATCTGATACAGACTGAGTCCTGCAAATATGCGCAGATACAATAGTCCAACAGCTTGAATCACCAACGCAAAATCAGATTCCTGGTGTCGTTGCTTCCAGCCCCAGAGCAATATGCCAATGGCTAAGGCAGCCAGGCGAAAGCGAATTAATAATGACATACAGCGAACCAATCCATCCTGGCCTGTTATTTCCGTATTCAGCATTCACTGGACTTTGATTGACAACAACAGGAATCTATCGGTTTAATGGCTATTTATTTTCAGGCCGCCATTATGCGTGATTCAACAAAAGCTCCATGCGGAATTCAAACCACCGCGATACATGCCGGTGAGCCATCTGACCCTGCAACTGGTGCATCGACACCTAATCTGGTGATGTCGAGTACCTTTGTTGTTGATGAAGAAGTGAGTTTTTCAGCAAACAATCTCAGCGCAGACACACCCTTTGTCTATACACGATGGGACAATCCAACGACCCGGCAGCTCGAAACTAAGCTATCGGCGCTCGAAGAAGCTCAGGCCAGCATTGCTTTCGCCTCCGGTATGGCTGCTTCAGCTGCCGTCATGCTGACTCATTTGAGCCAGGGCGACCACTTAATTATCAGCAGCACAAACTATCCAGGAACCGCCGAGTTTGCCCGAAATACTTTGACCCGACTTGGTGTCGAGGTGAGTCCAGTTGACACAACCAATCCGGATAATGTAAGAACCGCCATCCGCGCTAATACACGAATGATCTGGATTGAATCTCCGTCTAATCCGCTACTCCGATTAGCCGATATCGAGGCAATATCTGAAATCAGCAGCCCTCAAAAAGCCTTACTAGTCGTAGATTCGACCTTTGCCTCACCCATTGCAACCCGCCCACTAACCCTGGGTGCTGATCTGGTAATACATTCGCTGACCAAATATATAGGCGGACATGGCGATGCAATGGGAGGGTCGGTTTCGGGCAGCCATGATCAAATATCAGCTTTACGCGCTGAATCACTCGTTCACTACGGGGGCGTCATCAGTCCGTTTAACGCATGGCTTATCATGCGAGGCGCGGCAACCCTTCCAATTCGAATGCGCTGTCATGCTGAAAACGCGCTCAAACTGGCCCAATTTCTTGAATCAAATGAAAAGGTAGAAAAGGTTATTTACCCCGGACTACCCTCGCATCCCCAACATGAACTGGCCTGCCAGCAAATGGAGTGTTTTTCAGGAATGATTTCTTTTCGTACTGCCAACCCCAAAGAAGTTGCCGCCAGAATGATGGGGAGGCTCGAGATTATTCACTATGCCGTATCCCTCGGGCACCATCGTAGTTTGATATATCTGATGCAAACTGATGATTTAGTCGGATCGTCGTATCGACTCGAAGGAGAAGATCTTGATCAATATAAAAATAGTGCTGGTGAGGGTATCTTCAGATTTTCGGTTGGACTCGAAAATAGTGACGATCTTATCGCCGATTTGGAACAGGTATTGTAGATATGAATAATCGAGGCCCTAGTCGCGAAGCGCGGTTATTGATAGAGCAGGCAGAAGGTTCAGAACTGGATACGCCGACTCTTGAAAATATCGACCAACTCCGTAAAGGTACACTTGAATCATTTAAACCATCGGTTGATTGGTCGCTTGATAAATATCCTGCTGATATTGAAGACATTAGAATTAACAACATCCCCTGCCAACAAGTTACGAGTGCCGGTTGGTCTGAAGAATCCGGCCTCTGTCT
Source organism: Gammaproteobacteria bacterium (assembly GCA_047639625.1). Taxonomy (GTDB): domain Bacteria; phylum Pseudomonadota; class Gammaproteobacteria. Next base: position 4,485 of record JBLIOG010000193.1, on the reverse strand, counting down.
TCAATACGGATTCGGGGGTGGTTTTGTTTGTGGCAGTCCCTTTGAGGATTTAATTATTACTCTGCCACTCGCCCACTTCCTCAAAGCCAGAATTATTATTGTCGATTATCGACTTGCACCCGAATATCCCTACCCGGCTCAGGTTAACGATTTCATGGCGGTTTACCCGGAACTTCTGACCATCTACGGGTCTGACCGCCTCGTTGTCGCCGGCGAATCAGCGGGTGGAAATCTGGCGTTAAATCTACTTGTTCGCGCGCGCGATGCGGGTTTAGATCTACCACGCTGTGTCGCACTTTTTTCTCCCTGGCTTGATCTGACGCATCAAGGTGACAGTCACGTAACAAACGATGGGCGTGATCCGACACTGAGCAATGCCTGGGTAAATCATGCCGCTAAATTATTTGTCGCGAATTCCGCACTGGAAGATCCAGGCATTTCTCCTCTGTTTGCCGATCTCAATGGTTTACCACCCCTTATCGTTTCCAGCGGATCTCGGGAATTGCTATTGAGTGATTCATTAAAACTGGCTTGCGCCATTCGCAAAGCTGGAGGCGTTTGTGATCTTCGGATTTGGGAAGACCTCTGGCACGTTTTCGAATTTTACCCGCAATTACCCGAAGCGCAGCAATCCCTACGTGAAACGGCTGACTTCATCCGACTCTATTCGAGTTGATCGAGTATTTTCCTGTTCACATTCAAATAGCCATCATCACGATGTTTTACCTGCGATCCCGTATAAGCATGCAAAGCCGGTAAAGCATGAAATGGAATCGACGCGAGATAGTGATGCTCAGCATGATAAGCCATATTCCAGGATAAAAAATTAACCACCGGACCGGTGTAGGTTGTTCTGGAATTCTTCAGCATATTAGTCGATTCGTCACAGCCAAAATGTTCGGCGATTAAAAATAGCCGTAAAACGGGTTGCCCGAGTAAAGCAGGTAAAACCCAGTACCACCAGATCGTAGAATTAGCAGTCAAAATACTGCCTAAAACTAACAATCCGTAAAGCCCAACATAACAGCGTGCTTCCAGAACAATCAGTGCATGTTTTCTTTCTTCAATGAACGCTGCATCGACGTCGCCCATCGCATGCTTCCACAAACCCAGAGTACAACCCTTCCAGACCGCATATCCGGTCATCGCCAAAAAATACGCTTTGCGATTTTCAGGTCTGGGGCCCGCTAGTTCAGGATCGCGCTCAGGATCTTGTGTAAACCGATGATGCGCGGTGTGAAAGGCACGAAAGTGCTGATAAGGTAAAAGCAGTAAAAAACCTAGAATAGCTGCAACCTCATTATTAAGTTGTTTATTTTTAAACGCCGTAAAATGAATGGTTTCGTGAAGCGGGCAAAACAGAAAAATCAGAACGATTCCATGAACCAACAACGCTGGATAAACAAAAATGCTATCAAAGGAACCTGAAATCCAGACGGTCGTTAAAAATAGCAGAAATAGATGGGATAGCAATTGAAGCATCCCTTTAAAATCCGAGCGCGTCGATAATTGACGAATAACTTCCTTTGGAAGATCTAATGGACGGGAATCTGACATACTGGGATTTTATCGACAATCTTCAGGTCTGTGAATTAATCTCCTGTTATTTCTTCACCGCAAAATTTTTCTTCACTCCCTGAGTGATCATATAAAGACTCAGAACACCATCCATATCAATAGCGGGTTCATAAACATAAGGGAAGTCAGATTAATTGATAAGGGACTTAAGCAATAAATGGTCACCACGATTGTGAATTTCGGTAGCGGATAGAATGATGAAATAGCTGAACTGTTCGAACGGGCCCCGTTGGTCTGTGATGATCAGGAACTGCCCGGCAAAGTCTTCGAAACTGACCAAACGTCTTCGTGATGCGGATCCGGTCACGATATAAACCTGCTCGTCAAACACCGATACCCGCGCTTCCAGAGCGTGCCTTACCAGTAGTTCATCTTCGTGCTGGGAAAGGACTGCTTATAGCGATCGAGACGGCAACGAGTACCTGCAGCTGCAGCCAGCAGCAAACTGGCAAGTCGCATCAGATTGCCGCCAGTCGCAACGCTGGAAGACTTTTGCTCAGATTGAGCACTGCGTGGCACTCGGCCAGGATCGACAGTGCAATGCTTTCCGGTAATTGGCCACCTATATCCAGACCTGCCGGTGCGGAGACCGGACAGGTCAACTGCTCTTCAAGAAGACCTGCTCGTTCCAGCACCTGCTGATATCGATGTCTTGGGCCCAGCAATGCGACATAGTCCAGACCGGTTCCCTGACAATATTGCAGTCCATCGGCATCGATATCGATGTTATGCGACATGATCACCGCCGCGTGAACCCTTTCCGTCTGAATATATCGTGACAGACTTTCATCCAGCTGATGCAGGACCCTGTCGGCGTTAGGGAAATACGCGGCACGCGAGTTGGCCGGACGCGGGTCAACCAACGTAATGCGCCAGCCCAGTTCGGCCGCGATATTGACCACCGGGCGCGCATCGATGCCGCCCCCCACGATGAGCAAATGAGGCGCCGGGTTTATCGACGTCACCAACCATTTCCCATCCGTGCGATGATCGATAATACTGCGCTTTGAACTGGCGCTATCTTGGGTTTCAAAATACGCCGAGGTATTACCGATATGCTGGTGGTAAACACCTGTGTTACGGCTGTCGAGCGCCGCTGCCATGTCACCAAGGCCGAGATCGTTTTCCTGGCTGATTGGCTGCAGCATGATATAAACCTTGCCGCCACAACCAATACCGAGCTGGAACGACCAGTCATCCTCGTCATTGCCATCGTATTCCAGCAGCAAAACCTGCCGGGTTTGAATGACCTTACCTGCATTACGCAGGATATCCGCCTCGAGACAGCCGCCGCTCAGCAGACCAAATTGCTGACCAAAACCGTTGATCAGCATCATTGCACCGGCTTTGCGATAGGCCGAACCCTCGGTTTTGTATACCGTGCCCAGGACCCAGTCAGTGTCATTCCTGCCTTTTTGCCAGGCACCCAGCAGAGCTGTCAGTTGGTTGCTCATGAGGTCAGCATCTTCAGACAAATTGCAAGCCCGATTTAGACATCGGTAATTGTGTGATGCGTTTTCCGGTGATAGCAAAAATGGCATTAGCGACCGCCGGGCCAGTGGGCGGTACCGCAGGTTCACCAACGCCACTCGGTGCCTCGGCAGAGCTCACAATGACAACCTCTATGTCAGGCATATCGGATATGCGCAGTGGCTCGTAATCAGGAAAGTTAGACTGCACCACTTCGCCGTTGGAAAATGTTATTTCATTGCGCATTACTGCGCCAAGGCCATAGCCAGCACCACCTTCCATTTGCGCGCGGATCACGTCTGGGTTTATTGCTATGCCGCAGTCGACCGAGATGTATAATTTATCGACATGCACTTGGTCTCCATTGACACTGACATCGGCAACTACAGCGACCCAGGTATTAAAAGAGAAATGTGCCGCAAACCCGCGCTTGTTACCCTTTTGCCATCCGGACATATCGCGCGCAGCTTCAATCACACCCGCCATGCGGCGTTGCTTGTCGTCATCGCGGTCGAGCAAGCCGAGACGCATCTCGATCGGGTCTTGTTGCGTTTTGTGGGCCAGCATATCCAGCAAGCTTTCCATCGCATAGGCAGTGTGACTATGACCCACAGAACGCCACCACAGCACTGGAATAGCTGATTCAAAATCACTCAGGCCAACAAACATATTGGGTAGTTGATAAAGCGTATCAGCACAGCCCTCTATAGAGGTGTGGTCAACTCCGTTATGTACTTTAAAGCTCTCGTAGGCAGTCCCTTTCATAATCGACTGGGTCGCAATACGGTGATCCCAGCCCAGTACTTTGCCAGCGCCATCAAGACCGATAGTTGCCTTATGCACCGTCAACGGACGGTAGTAGCCGCCTCGAATATCATCTTCTCGATCCCAAACCAGTTTGATAGGTATTGTCTTGCCGAGCAGTGCAAACGCTAACGCGGCTTCCACCTGGTAGTCGGCCGTCGGTGTTGCACGGCGCCCGAACGAGCCACCGGCATAAACCGTTTTGATCTCGACCTGTTCAGGCTGCAAGCCAAGCACTTTACTTACTACAAACTGCACGCCGCTGGTGGCCTGACAACCATCGTGAAATCTAACACCGTTTTCAGTCGGTTCAATTATACAATTTAGCGGCTCCATTGGAGCCTGCGACAGGAATGGAAATACGAATTCAGCTTCAATCTTTTGAGTCGCTGTATCGATCGCAGCTTGAGCCTCGGTTCGGCCAACAGGCCTAGCATCGTATTGGGGGTTATTCAACGATTCGCGTTGGCTCGTTACCATGTCTTTGCTACTGCGCGACTCTGCACTGGAGAAATCCCATTCGGAGAGAATCGCATTACGGGCCTGAAATGCTGCCCAGGTATTTTTTGCGAAAACCACCACTCCAGCTTTATTCGGTAAAGCTTTCGCATCGATAAAACCACCCACTTTTTT
>JBLIOG010000192.1:0-7766 GCA_047639625.1 Gammaproteobacteria bacterium | reverse complement strand
CTCCACAGGCGGTTGCAGTGTCGGGGGCTGTGGTATGGGTAATGGGCGCTTCAGGGGTGTTTCCGACCAGTGAATTGGCGTAGTTAATAGACGATGATGCTGAAAGTTCAGATGCTATACCAGCAACGGCTGCGTCTTCGGCATTGCTACTTAAATCCTGAAATTTTCCTAAGGCTGTTACACCGAGAATGCCCAGAAGAACGATGACAACAACTAATTCAATGAGAGTGAAGCCGTTTTGTGATTTTTGGATCATAATAAACCCCTTTATTTAAGGTAATGTTGTTAAAATAGTTGGTAATAATGTTGCTTTAAAGTTAATGTAATATACTTAAATAGTTCTATAAGTAAGTGATTTATTAGCATATTCATGACTCAGCTCACATGCCAGTAATAAAAAATTATCAAAATAACGGCTTTTCCATGATAGAGCTTGTTGTCGTTATTGTATTACTGAGCATAGTTGCTGTTTTCGCATTCGGCAACCTGTCGGGGCAAAATAATATTTTAGCGCGTGGATTTACCGATAATATGGCGTCCGCTATGCGTTTCGCCCAAAAATTGGCGATCAGTAGCGGCTGTTCGGTGCAGGTGACCGTCAGCAATACGGCTGGCAATACTGGATATCAGCTTTTCCAGCAGGCCGGTGGTTGTAGTACAGGAAGCTACACCAGGCTCGTAGCAAATCCTGCTAATCGGTCGCAGAATTTTTCGAATTTTGATATCCCCGCAGGGTTTAGTTTGTCACCTAATACAAACGTAGTGTTTGATGCGCAAGGTGTATTGGTCTCTGGGAATGATTTTACCTACACGGTAACCAATGGGACTCAATCCTACAGCTTTACAGTCTATGGTGGAACGGGGTTGGTGGATGCCAACTAGACGAACAAATTCTGGTTTTACCTTAATCGAAATTATTACGACAATTGTCGTAGTCGGCATTGCTGCCACTGCCTTACTCAGTGTTTTTAGTCATATGGTTAAGGGCAGTGCAGATCCGATGATTCAACAGCAGGCAACCACCATTGCTGAAGCCTACCTCGAAGAGATCCTGTTAAAAAGCTATGCCGACCCGGATGGTACCGAAGTCGGTGAAGTTAGAGCAACCTACGACGATATTGACGATTATAATGGTTTGCCGAACCCCGATGATGTCAGAGACCAAAATGGCGATGAAATAGTATTATTGGCAGATTTCAGTGTTTCGGTAAATGTTGTCGTTTCTGCGCTTAACGACATTTTAAACGCGTCAGGAAACGCTATGCTAATCACGATTACTGTAACGCATTCAGCGATAGATCCTACTGTTTTGCATGGATATCGAACGAACTACTAATGTTTACGCCTAGCCGAAAAAAATCAGGTTTTACGCTTCTCGAAGTCATCGTGGTTATTGTGTTGTTGGGGATTCTTGGCAGTGCGGCAGGGTTACTCATTGTAAAACCGATTCAGGCCTATACGGATATCGAGCGCCGGCAGCGACTGGTTGATCAGGGCGAGCGGGCGCTAGGCCAAATCGCCAGGGATATTCGTCGAGCACTTCCCAATAGTATAAGGGCACTGAATACGGGGACTGGGTTTGCCACAGAAATGATTAACACGGTCGATGGAGCGAGATATCGGGATGAGATTGGTGGTGACTTTGTTGATGACGATGATGTTCTGGATTTCAAGGTTGCAGATGCTCATTTTAATTTACTTGGGCATTTAAATACTGTTGAGATCGTTGCGACGGATCCGCCAGTTGATCTTGATGATGTACGAATTGTTATTTATAGCATTACACCGGATGTCATTTATCAGCATGCTGCCAATGATACTTCCCCTGGCATTATTACGCCGTCAACAACAACCCTGACTTTAACCTTGAACTCACCGATCCTCCCGGATACTGATGACGCCGAGTATCATATTGAAATGGATCCGGCCTTTGAGTTTTCTCAACAGTCACCGGGTCAGCGTTTGTTTTTGGTGAATGGTTCTATTAGTTATATTTGTGATCTCGGTACCGGGGAAATATTTCGATACAGCAACTACAACTATCAAGTAAATCAGGAAACTGTTCGAGCGTTAATGACGGCACCTACTGGAATTAATGCGACGGAATCATTACTGGTTTCAAATGTGACAAACTGTTTAATAGATTACAACCCCGGCGCCTCGCAGCGAAGTGGTTTGGTAACGCTGGAAATGACGATCCAGGATAGTGGTGAGGCAATCAGCCTGATGCACCAGGTTCATGTGGTAAATGTGCCATGAGCATAAAACGGCAATCGGGTTTTTCCCTGATAACGGCCATTTTTTTGCTGGTGGTTGTGGCAGGGCTGGTTGTATTTATGATTAATATCAGGGCAGTTCAGCAACAGACTCTGGTATATAGCATTCAGGGGGCACGGGCCGTTTCAGCGGCCAGGAGTGGGCTTGAATGGGGTATTTATACGGCTATTAATGGGGGAGATTGCAATGATGTATTCAGCGCACCAAGTGGGGCCACTTCGATTTCAAGCTTTAATATCAGTGTTAGTTGTATTTCAACTTTACACATTGAAGGTAATCGCGCAATTCTAGCCAATAATATCACAATCTTTCAAATAACCTCTACTGCATCGGTAGGTACTTTCGGAAGTCTGGATTATGTATCTCGCAGTTTACAGGCGACGGTTTCGGAAGATCCTCCATAAATATATAGGCTGTATTTCTTTATAATTCAGTAGCTTTCAGTGATTAATTAAAGTATTAATTGAGTTGTTGAGAATCTGACACTATACTGTAATCATCTATCCTGAATGGTTTGTCAATGCCCATTGCGGAATCTGTAAAGCCCACGCTGTTGCTCGTCGATGATGATGCGATCATTGCGGATAGCCTTGAGTATATGTTGAGTGACGACTATACCATTGAGCGGGCCTTTGACCGACAGTCCAGCTTTGAGCTTTTAAGTCAAATGAGCGCTTCCCCCGATCTAGCGCTGGTCGATCTCGGTTTACCGCCGGATACCCATAAACCGGACGAAGGTCTGGCCGTTGTTCGTAAAATTGCTCAGCTGTTTCCAGCAACGCGAATTCTGGTCCTGTCGGGTCAGGATAATAAAAATCAGGTATTTCAGGCACGAGAGGACGGTGCAGCTGATTTTATATCGAAACCCTGCGACATTGCTGAAATCAAGGTTCGGTTACAAAAACAGATGCGAGATAGTGGCCGTTTGGATTCTGAGAAGGTTGATGTAGAAGGGATCATTGGGAGTAGTGAGTCGATAGAGTTGCTTCGAATGCAAATCCGACAACTCGCTGATTCTCCGTATCCTGTGCTGATTGAAGGTGAATCGGGCAGTGGTAAGGAGGTTACAGCTAAAAATCTACATCTATGTAGTAACCGCAAACAACTTCCTTTCCTAACCTTAAATTGTGCAGCTTTCAACGGAGAGTTGCTAGAGTCGCAATTGTTCGGACATGTTAGAGGGGCGTTCACGGGTGCAACCGATACCAAAAAAGGTTTTTTTGAAGAGGCTGGTTCAGGCACTTTGCTGCTCGATGAAGTCGCTGATCTGCCATTGGACCTGCAGGCCAAGCTTTTGCGCGTGCTCGAAAATGGTGAGTATTACCGACTGGGTGAAACTCAGCCTCGCCATTCGTCAGCCAGAGTGTTATCGGCGACCAATAAAGATATCTCTCTGGCGATTAATGAAGGTAAGTTTCGAGAAGATCTTTATCATCGGCTCAGTGTGCTCTCTATCCACGTGCCTTCGCTACATGAACGCAGCGGGGATAAGCTCGAATTGCTCGAATTTTTCAAGCACCAGGTGAGCGAGCAGGTTGCGACTTTTTTACTCGATGAAAGTGCCCGGGATCTTTGGAATAATTATACTTTTCCAGGGAATGTGCGAGAATTACGAAACATAATAATCAGGTTGTCAGCGAAATATCCCGGCCAGACAATCAAAAGCGAAGTGTTAAAGCAGGAAATGTCCGGACTGCAACGTCAAAGCAATGACTCGACCAGTCAGAACTGGATAGGAAGTGCGTTGGAAGCCTCTGATTTTCAGCTTGACGAGCTATTGCGCAGGGTAGAAAAAGAGGCGATAGATCTGGCAATGCGCAAACATGATGGGAACGTCAGCAAGGCTGCGGATATGCTGGGTATCAACCGAACGACCTTATACGGTCGAATGGATCGATATGAGGAGAGAAGCTGATATGTACGAAGAATATTTCGGCCTTAAACGACCTCCTTTTAAAATCACCCCCGATACCAGCCTTTTTTATGAGGGCGGAAAACGCGGAGATATTCTTGCGGCACTTGTATATGCCGTGTATCGAGGCGAAGGCATTATCAAAGTGGTGGGTGAAGTCGGCAGTGGTAAAACAATGCTGTGTCGAATGTTGCAAATCAAGTTACCCAATACGGTCGAAATCGTATACATCGCAAACCCAAGTGTGTCTCCCGAAGATATTCTTTTTGTGATCGCTCACGAGCTGGAATTGCCCGTTACTAAAAATGCATCGAAACATGAAGTCATGCATTTATTGCAGGATTATCTGCTTCAGAGGCACATGGAAGATAAGCAGGTTGTTCTTTTTGTGGAGGAAGCCCAGGGTATGCCGCTGGAGACTCTGGAAGAAATCCGATTATTGTCAAATCTCGAAACGGATCAAAACAAACTGCTGCAAATTATCCTGTTTGGACAGCCCGAGCTTGACGATAATCTGGCCGAGACTTCGATAAGGCAGCTTCGCGAGCGAATTACACATCATTTCAATTTGAGTCCATTAACCTCCGAAGAAATCCACAAATATTTAAATTTCAGAATGCGTGAAGTCGGCTACACCGGGCCGGAATTGATTGATCAGGCAATCGCCAAACGTGTGGAAAAGTATTCGAATGGTCTTTTGCGACGTATTAATATCATTGCGGATAAAATTTTGTTGTCAGCCTTTGCTGAAGGAACGCATAGTCTAAACTCCAAACATGTTATGGCAGCCGTCGAAGATAGTAACTTCAATAGCAAAGAATCTTCCTGGCTTATTTCAACCTGGTTGAAAGGTTCATCGGTTATTGTGTTGGTAGCGCTAGTCCTTTTTGTCAGCAGGCCGCACTGGACAGACATATCGAATTTTAATTTTAGTAGCTTTGGTCTGGATATCGCCCAAATTGACGAATTTATCACAGATGTTACGTTGTCTTCGAACGCGGCTATAATAGTGGAAGGCAGTGTGAAGGACGGGCCCTCGATTGAATTGAGTGAGCAAGCTCAAATAACGTCTGGAGCGGTTAATAGTGCTGAAATTGAGCCGGTTCAATTGAATGCCTACGTTGATGAGGGTAAAGCTCAGAAAGCTCAAACCTTTGCGGTATCAGTGGATACCGGCTCGAGCGAAAATGTTCAGGCTGGAATCGGATCATTGGAAGCTGAGCCGTTAGCTGAAAATGGTCCTGCAGTTATCTTGACCACTGATTATAATCAATGGCTTAATGCTAAATTAGAGGCAAGTATGCAGTGGTTGGCGACTGCAGAACGGGGCAATGTTTCGATCCAGGTTATGATGAGGAATAAATCAGCAGCGCAAGACCTGGTGCAGTATTTGACGACTGATTGGCCATTGGATCTGGAAATGACGTATCTGTATGAAGTAAAGAGCGGTAACGGAAGTATTTATCGTGTGTTTTATAGTGAATTTGAATCGCTAGCTCAAGGGAAAAGCGGAATAGAGCAACTACCGCATTCGGTCAAAGTGAATTCACCTTATTTAAATTCGGTTTATCGAATGCAAAAAGCGTTGCTTTAATGCCCGGAAAATTACTGGAAAAAACAATGAAAAAAATTGTCTTGTTGGTTTCGATCTTTGCATTAGCAGGTTGTCAAAGTCTGATGCAGAAGAATGAGCGGATGGTGTCTTCCGGTCACGTCGATGAGCCTGCTCCAAAATTAATTCAAACTACGCCTGATATTCCGCAGATTGTCACCCAGTTACCTGTTATAGCGGCACCTGAGCCCGCTGAACCCTTGCAGACCTTCACTGTTGTCGCAACAGATTTACCCGCTAATGAGCTTCTCTTTGCATTGGCCCGTGACGCACGATTAAACCTCGACATTGATCCGTCCATTAAAGACCATGTCAGTATTAATGCGATCGAGCAAACCTTACCTCAAATTTTAAAGCGTATTTCACGCCAGATAGCCTTACGTTATTTTGTCGACGGGCCTAATCTGGTTGTTCAAAAGGATCTTCCGTTCACCCGCGTCTATCGAGTTGATTATTTGAATATGTCGCGAACCACTGTTTCTAATGTGCAGGTGGCGACGCAAATTGCATCAACCGGGAGTGCGGGTGGCGAAAGTGGTGGTAGTGGTAGTAATTCTTCCACTGTCGTCAACAACGAGTCCTCGAATACCTTTTGGCAGAGTCTGGAAGGTAATATCGGATTGATTGCGACTCAAGGTGGGATTGATGGCGTTGTCATTTCTAATAGAGAAACCGGCACTATGTCGGTGCGTACAACTTCAGCCGCGCATGATGATGTTCAAAAATTTCTCGACCAGGTTATGAATTCGGCACGTAGACAGGTTTTGATCGAAGCAACCGTTGTCGAAGTGACCCTGAATGATGATTTTCAGTCAGGTGTTGACTGGTCGCGGATTGCAAATGGGAATGGCTGGAGTGTGCAGCAAAGTCTTTTAGGTGGAACGCTGGGTACAACACCTTTCCAGTCAGCAACCTATACCAACAATAATAATGACCGCAATATTAGTGCTGCTATTAAAGCGCTGGATTCCTTTGGTGATGTGTCGGTCAAATCGTCACCTAAAATCATGGCTTTGAATAACCAGACTTCAATTTTGAAAGTCGTTGATAACCGAGTCTATTTTACCACGGAAGTAGAAGAAAAGGAGGCCACTGACAATTCTGCGGCTGAAACAACCTTTACGACGACTATTCGTACGGTGCCGGTAGGTTTTGTCATGAACGTAACGCCCTACATTACCGATAATCGCGAAGTCATACTCAATATTCGTCCAACTATATCCCGAATTCTAAGATTTGTGGATACGCCTAATCCTGCTCTGGCTGCTGCCGGAATAAGTAATCCTGTGCCGGAAATTCAGGTTCGGGAAATGGAGTCGGTGCTTCGCGTCGGTGACGGAAATACTGCAGTCATCGGTGGCTTGATGCAGGACTCAGCCGAAAAGGATGATTCCGGCCTGCCGGGGTTGCATGACACCAGGGGCGTGGGATTTTTGTTTGGCACGAAAAAACGGGCATTGGATAAAACCGAACTGGTGATTTTCCTTCGTCCGCGCATTATTGATAATGCAAATCTTGAAACCAGTTTGCAGGATTTCAAACGATTTCTAGAGCCTCAAGGGTTGTCCGAATAATTATCCCCGGAAAGACTGATGAGCTTACTCTTAGATGCGCTGAAAAAAGCGGCTGAACAAAAAGCCAAAAAAGATGAGGCGGTTGCGAGGTCGACTGATGAAGCCGTTGTTCGTGCAGACATTAGCGCAGGGTTTAAGTCTGACCCAGATCTGACGATTGATAGCACCCATTTAGATCATGATCAACTTGAAAGTTCTTCCCTCGATGAAACTGAAATTAAGGTCCCGGTGGATGATTTTAGTGTTGAATCATTGATCGACTTTAGTGGCGATAAATCAACCTATGACACCTTAATAGCCGAACATACCCAGCCCTTTGATGGCGAGGATAGCGACACTGAAACTCGGATAGAACCCCAACTATTATCCTATGATGATTCGCGAATCGAAT
>JBLIOG010000191.1:0-7788 GCA_047639625.1 Gammaproteobacteria bacterium | reverse complement strand
GAAGGCATCCAATTTTTATTCAACCGCCAGCCCGTTGAAATTGTCGGTGATGCCCACGCCACTGGAATCAAGATGGTTAGCACCCGGCTCGGTGAACCCGACCAACAGGGTAGACGTAAACCTGAAATAATTGATGGCTCCGATAAAATCCTTAACGCAGATGCGATAGTGATTGCATTCGGATTCAAACCAAACCCTTCTGACTGGTTAGCCACTCATGGTATTGACATCGACAGCGGTGGTAAAGTTGTAGCTCCCGAAAATAGTGAATATCCATTTCAAACTAGCAATGAAAAGGTCTTTGCCGGTGGAGATATGGTTCGAGGCTCTGATCTCGTTGTCACTGCAATTTATGAGGGCCGTCAGGCTGCTGAAGGCATCCTCGATTATCTGGACGTTTAATTTCAATGGCACTACCAAAATTAAAAAATGATCGGCTGATTAAAGCGCTGTTACGCGAACAAACTGATACTACTCCAGTCTGGATAATGCGCCAGGCGGGCCGATATTTGCCTGAATACAGAGAAGTTCGTAAACAGGCGGGTAGTTTCCTTGATCTCTGTAAAAATACCGAACTGGCTTGCGAAGTTACGCTACAGCCATTACGTCGATTTGATCTCGACGCAGCCATTCTTTTCTCCGATATCCTCACTATTCCTGATGCTATGGGACTCGGTTTATACTTTTCCGAAGGCGAAGGCCCGAAGTTCGAACATCCGATTCGAGATAAGGCCGGGATTGATCGATTGTTTGTTCCCGACCCGTCTGACAAACTTCGTTATGTCCCTGATGCTGTTAACCTGGTTCGACGCGAGCTGGATGGAAAGGTACCGTTAATTGGATTCAGCGGAAGCCCATGGACATTATCCACCTATATGATTGAAGGCGGAAGCTCAAAAGACTACAGACATATCAAGGCATTAATGTTTGATAGCCCAGCTGAATTACACCGTATTCTTAGCGTATTAGCAGAATCTGTCAGTGTGTATCTAAATGCCCAAATTGAAGCTGGGGCACAGGCCGTTATGATATTTGATACCTGGGGTGGTGTGTTATCAAAATCTTGTTATCAAGAGTTCTCATTAAACTACATGCAACAAATCGTCGATAGACTGCATCGAACCTACGACGATCAAACTATACCTGTTACCTTGTTCACCAAAGGCGGAGGACAATGGATTGAATTAATAGCGGAGACTGGTTGTAACGGTGTTGGTCTGGATTGGACGATTGACCTTGGCGAAGCAAAGGCAAGAATTGGGGACAAAGTTGCATTACAGGGAAATCTCGACCCCAGTGTGCTATATGCGTCACCCGATGTCATTAAATCCTCTGCTCGAGATATCCTTGAGCAATTTAATGGAGAACCTGGCCACGTTTTCAATCTAGGACACGGCATACACCCAACTGTTAATCCAGACCACCTCGGTATATTAATTGATAGCGTGCACGAAATTGGTCGAGAACTTCGAAAATAATTTTCCACCGTTAAACTAAGGTACCTCTGATTAATTCTGGATATGTCAGATTGAGGTTCAACATAAGCGAGGGCAAGGCATGGAACGCAAGTAATAACAGGGCTATTGCTCAGCTTCATAACGCCGACATTGTTTATTTTGAACTCAAGATGCTGATTCATGAATCGATCAGAGGTGCCCTTACCTCAAAAAATATCCTCTACAATTTCCTCTTCTGTTTCTGGTTGAACTATCGAGTTATTGGCAGAACCTTTGCTCCCGGTTTTTACAACTTTTAATTCTTCAGGGGCATATTCTTCTCGGAATATCTCAAATATTGTTTTCCCTGAACCTAACGTCGCTCGTTTTCCCGTTTCGGCATCAATCCTAACCGTAACCAATCCTTCGGGCTGACTCTCAATATTTTCGGGGCTACCTTCCAAAGCTGCCTTCATGTACTCGACCCACATTGGCAATGCAGCCTTTCCTCCAGTTTCTCTCGAACCTAGCGTCGTTTGATTGTCATTTCCAACCCAGGCCGTCGTAACCACATGATCATTAAACCCACTAAACCAGGCATCAATTTGGTCGTTTGTCGTTCCTGTTTTTCCGCCTATATCTTTGCGTCCAAGCGCCTTAGCTTTGACGGCGGTTCCGCGCTGCACAACCTCGCGCATAATAGACCGCATAATATAGGCATTCTGAGCCGAAATGACCCTGGGGGCATAGGCAATCTCTCTGATCTGTTCCTGCTCTGATCCTGTTTCAGATGAGTCGGCACTTTCAGAAACCTGCACTGCTTTGGCATCTTCTTCGCAACTCTGACAAACAGAGAGCGCCTGATGCTGATAGATGACTTCGCCTTCTCCGGTCTCGATTCGACTAATAAAATAAGGATCAACCAGATACCCGCCATTTGAAAAAACAGCGTAGCCCCGAACAATTTCCATGGGTGCGAAAGTTCCACTCCCCAATGACAAAGAGAGATCATAGGGAATATTCTCCTTCTTGAATCCAAATCGTTGGACATAATCAGTTGCGTAACGAAGCCCAGTAGACTGAAGCACTCGAATTGAGACCAGATTCCGAGATTTAACCAACGCCTCACGAAATCGAGTTGGCCCATATACACGACCGGAATAGTTTTCAGGTCTCCAGGTCGATTCCAGCGAGTCGTCATCAAAAACAACAGGCGCGTCATTTATGATACTGGCCGCGGTGAACCCTTTTTCCAACGCCGCAGAATATATAAAGGGTTTGAAGTTTGACCCGGGTTGCCTTCTAGCTTGAGTAACACGATTAAACTTGTTTCTGAAGTAGTCGAATCCACCCACTAAGGAACGTATGGCACCATCATTGGAATCAATGGAAACCAGTGCCCCCTCAACCTGAGGAATATCTGCCAGCATCCACCCATTACTGCGATTTTCCAGCCAAATCACATTTCCAATAGCCAGGACGTCGGAAACAGATTCAGGTTTTTTGCCGGGCTTACGTCCTTTCAACTGCTCCGCAGCCCAATCTATTCCATCCTTGAATGGTACTTCAATATTTTCATAGTCCGAGATGAGCACGTTTACTGACGATTCATTAATAGCGGTTACGACGCCTTTGCGTAATCCCCCTACTCGTTGATCTGTTACTTTTTCTGCATCAAATGGGTCACCGTCAATCGCTTCCAGGTCTAAAGACCCAATTGGGCCGCGATAGCCATGCCTGCGGGTATAATCCATTAAGGCATGACGCATAGCGTCGTTGGCTACATTCTGGAGCCTACCGTCAATCGTCGTGTAGACATTCAAACCGTTCTCGTAAACTTCGTCACCGTATTGCTCGAATAACTGAGATCGAACCATTTCGGCAACGAAAGTAGCATCGGCTACACGTTGCGACGCATGTAATTCGGCAGTAACTGCTTCAGTTCGGGCCATATCATAAGGTTCATCATCGATATAACCCAGGCTGTGCATTCGGCGAAGAATATGGTTACGCCGAGATAAAGCCCGTTCAGGGTTAATAATGGGATTGTACTTAGAGGGTGCCTTAGGTAGCCCAGCAATCATAGCTGCCTGGGCAATACTGAGTTCACCAAGCGGTTTGTTATAATAGACCTGCGAGGCAGCTTCAATACCATATGAACGATGTCCCAGGTATATTTTATTAACATATAATTCGATTATCTTTTCTTTACTAAGCTCCTTCTCTATCTTCAGGGCCAGCAGTATCTCATTTATTTTCCTGCTATAAGTCTGTTCAGAGCTCAGAAAAAAATTCCTCGCCAGCTGCATCGTAATGGTGCTGCCACCTCGCGTTTTGTTACCGGTCGTAACAACCTCATAAACAGCGGCGGCGAGCGCTGAGGGGTCGACACCAAAATGTGACCAGAACTGGTCGTCTTCTGCAGTCACGAATGCATTGACAACATGCTCCGGGATAGATTCGAAACTAACCGGAATGCGACGATACTCACCAAATTCAGCAAGCAGCAATTCATTTCGATCATAAATTCTAAGCGGCACCTTCAATTTCGTCTCTTCCAGATGCTCAATTGAGGGTAATTGAGGAATCAAAACGGAATAAACGTACAACATTCCAAAAAGCACTGCCGTGATGCTACTAGAGCTAGCCCAGCAGACCATTTTTATCAGGTTTTTCATAAAGTTAGCTTGTATACATAAAGAATTACATGAAAAGTATCGACAAGTGAAGTTTCTTGCACTAGAATATTTTTTGTTTATTAGAATAATTTAACATTTTAACAACTTACGACTAGGTCTTAATGTAGTTTATCATATAAGATCTCCAACAATTAGTCACATGACGAGGGATACCGGTGTTTTTATCACGTAAAAAACCGCCGCTTATCGGGTTAGACATCAGTTCTACATCAGTTAAGTTGATGGAACTTAGCAAAACCGGGACCAGCTACCGAATCGAAGGGATCGGTGTTGAACCCTTACCCGCCAATGCAGTGGTAGAAAAAAACGTCGTCGAGATCGAGTCGGTAGGCGAGAGTGTAAAGCGTGCGCTCGCCAAGTCAAAAATTAAATCCAGAAATGTCGCTATTGCCGTTTCAGGCTCGTCTGTTATTACCAAAAAAATCACGATGCCGGCTAACCTCTCTGAAGAAGAGATGGAGGGCCAGATTCTACTTGAAGCCGACCAATATATCCCTTATCCGCTGGAAGAAGTTAATCTTGATTTCCAGATTCTTGGGGAATCTGCCGATAATCCAGACACTGTCGATATATTACTGTCCGCGTGCCGAAGCGAAAATGTGGACGCTCGGGTTGCGGCTGTCGAGTTGGCGGGTCTTACTCCAAAAATAGTCGATATTGAAGCCTACACGATCGAAACGGCATTTACCGTTATGGCCTCGCAGCTACCTGACGAAGGCATGGACAAAACCATTGCAGTTGTCGATATAGGTGCAACTATGACCAGTTTGAGTATTATCCATAATCGAGAACTTATTTACACCCGTGAACAAAACTTTGGGGGGAAACAACTCACCGAAGAAATCATGCGTCGTTATGGTCTCTCGTATGAAGAAGCGGGGCTTGCGAAACGTCAGGGTGGATTGCCGGATAATTATGAACCTGAAGTACTAGAACCCTTTAAAGAAACCACAGCCCAGCAAGTTAGTCGATTTCTACAGTTTTTCTATTCGGCCGGTGGCACCGTCGGTGATGTCGATTTTTTGATGCTGGCTGGTGGAACGTCTTGCCTGCCAAATCTTGCTGAATTGACCGAGTCACATATTGGCGTACCAACTACTATCGCCAACCCTTTTGCCGAAATGTCATCGTCGAGCCGCGTCAATAAAGCTAACCTGGAATCGGATGCGCCGTCTTTCCTCATTGCCGCAGGATTGGCTATTAGAGGAGTGGAACATCTATGACACGCATCAATCTACTTCCATGGAGAGAAGAACTTCGCCAGGAACGTAAAAAACAATTTGTTGTTTATCTTATGTTGACGTTTTTTCTAGCCGTTGGCATTGTTGGTTTGATTCATTTTCAGATGGCTTCAAAAATCGATTACCAGTTATCGCGAAACCGATTTATGGAAAACGAAATCAAGAAAGTGAATGAAGAGATTGTTGAAATTAGCGATTTACAGAAAGTGCGACGTAGTCTTCTCGAACGAATGGAAGTCATCCAGGATTTACAGGGTAGTCGACCTTCGATTGTTCACCTGTTTACAGAGATTGTAGCAACCGTTCCAAATGGCGTTTATCTGGAATCTTTGTCTCAAACGGGCGGGAATCTATTAATGAACGGAGAAGCCGAATCTAACGCCCGAGTTTCCACCTATATGCGTAATCTCAGTAATTCTGAATGGTTAAAAGACCCAAATCTAACCGTTATCGAAATCGAAGATAAGAAGGTAAATCGGATAAGTACTTTCACCTTGACTGTTAAACAAACCTCGCCAAATGCCACCGAGCAGGAAAACGAGGATAGCGGAGGTCTTCAATAATGAACTTTGATGATATCCAGCATCACCTTGAACCCGACAATATTGGGAATGCCCCTACTTCGATTAAAGTAAGTGTTTGCCTTATTTTATTCGCAGGTTTGATAATCGCGGGCCTTTGGTTTGATACCCAGGATCAACTAAAACTAATCGAACGCCATGAGAAAAAGGAATTCGCACTTAAGGATGAATTCAAAATAAAAGCGAACCAGGCCGCTAAACTTGATCTATACAAAGAACAACTCGCTGAAATGAGGGCATCTTTCGGCGCGTTGCTGCGTCAGCTTCCTGAAAAAACCGATGTGGAATCACTGCTTGTTGACGTATCACAGACCGGACTTGCCTCCGGACTCGAAGTGAAAAAATTCAGACCCAGCAGCGAAGAGAAAAAAGGCTTTTATGCTGAATTACCCATCGCGCTCGAAGTATCAGGATCCTTTCACCAATTGGCGACGTTCATCAGTGGAATCGCCGCTCTACCCCGCATCGTCACCATCAGCGACTTAAAACTTGAGCCTTTCAACGAGAAAGAAAGAGAAGACTCCAGCTCAGGTAAACTAAAAATGATCGCAACTGCTAAAACCTATCGTTATCTTCAGGAGAACGAACAATGATGGGCCAATGCAAAATCTCTTTTAAAATCACTACTTTTACCGTTGTGGCTCTATTACTCGCTGGCTGTGATCAGGGCATTAGTGACCTACGAACCTATGTGCAGCAAATAAAAGGCCAACCTCCCGGTCGTATTGAGCCGATACCAGAATTTCAGCCTTATCAAAATTTTGAATATTCCTCGCATGATTTGCGAGATCCTTTCAAATTAGTCGATTTTCGACGTCCTGATGAAAACCAGGAAGCAATTTCAACAACAGGAACAGGTCCCCGTCCTGATTCGGACCGAATAAGAGAAACGCTGGAAAACTTCCCATTGGATACACTCCGTCTCAAAGGGACTGTTACCAAAGATGGTATCAAGTGGGGGCTGCTTTTCGCACCCGATAACACGATTCATCGAGTGATTGAAGGTAACTATATTGGCCAGAATCATGGCCGAATAATTAGCGTAGACGACGAAATAATCGAGTTAACCGAAATTGTTCCGGACGGACTTGGAAATTATATCGAACGCTCATCAGCCATCGCGTTGATCGAGTAGCGAGAGGAATCACCCATGAAATTAGTCGACCAAAAGCCAATGATTAAAAAAATCATCAAATTTGCGCTTGCCGGAACAGCCTTATTAGCATCCGGACTAGGCAATAGCTACGCGAGGGATCTAATCGGTCTTGATTACTCCGTAATGACTGGGAACGCCGTCCAGGTCGTCTTCACTTTTAATGAACCTGCCATAGAACCGCGCACTTTCACGATAGATGAACCCGCACGTATCGCCCTCGATTTTAGCGACACAACTAATAAGTTAAAGCAGCGTAACTTTCAGGTGGGAATCGGTAATATTCAGAGCATAATCTCAGCGGCTTCAAAAAACCGAACTCGAATTGTTTTAAATCTCTCACAAAAAGCTGAATTCAATAGCGAAGTCAGTGGCAACCAGGTCACTCTAACCGTGTTGGGTGGTTCAACAGAGCAAACAGACGATTCAGAGTCATCTTTGAATAATGCCTCTTTCACGGATACACCCGTCGGTCCCTCGAAAGGTGTCACCAATATTGACTTTCGACGTGGTAATAACGGTGAAGGCCGCATTATCCTAAATTTAACCAGTGCCTCCATTAGCTCTGATATATGGCGCGAAAATAATATCGTTTATGTAGAACTAATCGGCGCTCAATTGCCTAAAGAATTGCAACGTCGAATGGAAGTTAGCGATTTCGCTACCCCCATTAGTCAC
>JBLIOG010000190.1:0-7865 GCA_047639625.1 Gammaproteobacteria bacterium | reverse complement strand
CAGAATAACCTTCATCGCTGTCACTATCGATAAATAGTATCCACCCATCTGCCCAATCACTGCCGGAGCAGGACGTGTAGTTATCGCTCGCACAAAGCACAACTTGTTGATGGCGCGTAACGGCAGCACTTCGGGCAAAGGCCAGATGCCCCACCATTGTGTTAATCTGGGTTGAAAGGCGATCATTTTTGATGAACTCAGTCATCGAAGGAATGGCGATGCCCATCACAACCCCGATGATTGTCACCGTGATCAACAATTCAAACATTGAGAAACCTGAATTTTTCATATCTCGAATCCTACTATCAAAATAAAGTCACTGTTTGTTATAAAAGATAAGAGCGAATTAAAGCCTGACAAACGGTATCTTTCATTCTCATCGACATAATTTTAATCGAGTTTGAACTCGATTTGGCTCTTTTATCGAGCCATTATATGCAGCTATGATCCAGGCGGGCATTAAAAGGTCGGTCAACTTGCCTTCTTCCACGAATATCACCGCAAAGGAAGTTAACAGGTTCTGATATAATCATTGGCTTCCTTAATTTATTCAATCATACTTTTATGACCAGAAAAGCAGTTGCCCTGATTTCGGGCGGGCTCGACTCCCTTCTGGCAGCCCGTGTCATTCAGGAGCAGGGTATTCACGTAGAAGGCATCAATTTCTTCACTGGTTTCTGCGTAGAAGGCCACACGCATGCTGTTCGTAAAAAAGATAACGATAAACCTAAGCGAAATAATGCGCTTTGGGTAGCCGAACAACTCGGCATCAAATTGCATATTATCGATATCGTGGAAGAATACAAAGACGTCGTAATTAATCCAAAACATGGCTATGGCGCAAATTTAAACCCTTGCCTGGACTGTAAAATCTTTATGGTGCAAAAGGCGCATGAATGGATACTGCAACATAATTTCGACTTTATCATCACCGGCGAAGTCATAGGTCAACGGCCAATGTCACAAAGAAAATATACAATGCCGATTATTTCCATCGAATCGGGTGCCGAAGATTTGTTACTGAGGCCGCTATGCGCTTTAAACCTTCCCGAAACCAGGCCCGAAATTGAAGGCTGGATTAATCGAGATGGGTTGATGGGTTTCAGCGGACGGTCAAGAAAGCCGCAAATGGAACTTGCTGAACAATTTGGATTCGAGGATTATGCCCAACCCGCCGGAGGATGCTGCTTTCTGACTGATGAAAACTATTCAGTCAAATTACAAGATCTATGGACTAATCGCGGTGACAAAAAATACCAACTGGACGATATAATGCTCCTTAAAGTGGGGCGACACATTCGTCCAGAGGCATCTTATAAAGTTATCATAGCCCGTGAAGAAGGAGAAAAACGGTTCATGAGCGGCTATCGAAATCAGTTTCAAACCATTAAAATCGTCAGTCACTCAGGCCCATTGGCGATCATTGATGGTAAGAACTTAACGCCCCCACAAATTCAACAAGCCTGCGCGATAACCGCGCGATACAGTAAAGGTCGAGACGCCGATAAAGTTGAAGTTCTCTACAGCGATAAAGGCAAGGATAGCCAATCAGTACACGTCAAACCTTTGGAAGTCGACGAGATACCCCGATCCTGGTATCTGCTATGACCGAGTTACTCCAGGTAGATGCTCGACGATTATTATGCCCAATGCCGGTCATCCGGTTACAAAACAGCATCGCAGAAATGCAACCCGGACAACGAGTAGAAATAACCTGTACCGATCCTGGCGTTTTGCACGACATTCCAACCTGGTGTCGAATTAACGGCCATACCACCATCAGCACTGTTACCGACGAAGAGCAGTACGAGTACTGCTTGATTGTCGAAAAGTCAATTTCCGGTGATTGAGCAGCGACACAGGATAACTCGCCGAGTAACGCTTATTGGCGCTCTGGTAAATTCACTTCTCGCTACCAGTCAAATATTGGCGGGGGTGCTAGGTCACTCACAGGCACTACTCGCAGATGGAATTCACACCCTCTCTGACCTCGCCAGTGATTTCATCATTTTAGTAGCAGTCGGCAAAGCAGCCATTGATGCTGACGATAATCATCCTTATGGTCACGGCCGAATTGAGACCCTGGCCAGTGTTCTACTCGGAGGCTTATTGCTGCTGGTCGGTCTCGGAATTGGATACAAAGGAATTCTAAGTATATTTAATCCATCCGATACGAACCCCGAAGTAATCACCATAGGGTTTGCCTTACTGGCAATAATTTGCAAGGAGGGCCTCTATCACTATACCTCGATCATGGCCCGTAAAATCCATTCCAGCCTTCTTGAATCGAATGCATGGCATCATCGCTCAGACGCATTATCATCATTGGTTGTACTGATCGGGATTTCTGCTCAATTGCTAGGCCTGCCCCATATGGACGCTCTGGCAGCCACTGTTGTTGCATTAATGATTGGCTTCATGGGTATAAAGCTGGCTCTTAAAGCGATCGACGAGTTAATTGATACCGCGCTCGAACCGGAATTGATTGAGCAAATAACCGATCACATTGTCAGTACCGACGGTGTCAAAGGGTTGCATAGCTTAAGATCACGCTCTATGGGCGGGCTTGGATATGTTGATGCAGAAATACTGGTCGACCCAAGACTCACCGTTTCAGAAGCTCATTATATTGCCTTTGATCTGGAACTAACGATCAAAAGTAGTTTTTCTAGCATTGTTGATATTCAAATACACGTTGATCCGCTTAAAGAGTCCGACCACGAGGCAGTCAGCAATCTGCCCCACCGACCCGAAATCGTTGAAGAATTACAGAGACGATTACAAACCAATCCTTATTTCTCACACATTCTAAATATCCGATTACATTATCTCGAAGATAGAATTGAAGTCGAAATTGTTTTGCCCGTAAGCCTGGCAGCAACAGAATGCCGCAAGGACATTTTAAATATGGTAACAAAAACTCAAAACACCGATTATATTGGTGATGTCAGTGTGTCGTTCAGACTGGAAGCCTAAATCTAAAACCCACATTACCTTATTTACGCACTATTTTAGTGCGCCCCTGCTAAAATAACGACTCAAATTAGCGCAAATCAAGCCCATATTTGGCCGCCAATGATTTATATGTAAACTCTTCGGCGTAATTTAATGGCCTAACCTATTGGAGACCAACCATGTCCCCCAGCGACGTACTAGAACTGATTAATGAGCACGGTATCAAATTTGTTGATTTCCGTTTTACCGATACCCGAGGCAAGGAACATCATGTCACGATTCCTGCGCGTCGTCTTAATGAAGATAGTTTCACAGAAGGGCAAATGTTTGATGGGTCCTCAATCGCGGGATGGAAAGGCATTAATGAATCCGACATGATCTTAATGCCTGACCCAACCACGGCAGTCGCAGATCCTTTTACCGACGAACCAACGGTCATCATTACCTGTAATGTTGTCGAGCCTTCCACAGGTGAAGGCTATGAAAGAGACCCACGCTCTATCGCGAATAGGGCAGAATCATTTTTGAAAGCCTCTGGAATTGCCGATACTGCTTATTTTGGCCCCGAAAACGAGTTTTTCGTTTTTGATGATGTTCAATGGACGACCGAAATGGGTCATTGCTCATACAAAATTGATTCCGAAGAAGCAGAGTGGAACAGCGGTAAATCATATGAAGACGGTAATATCGGACATAGACCCGGTGTGAAAGGAGGATACTTTCCGGTGCCACCGGTTGATTCATTACATGACATACGCACTGCGATGTGTCTTGCGATGGAAGAAATGAACCTGAAAGTTGAAGTTCACCACCACGAAGTTGCTACAGCTGGACAGTGTGAAATTGGTGTTGAGTTCAACACTCTGGTGCGTAAAGCGGATGAAGTTCAGGTTTTTAAATACTGCACTCATAACGTCGCGCATAGCTACGGCAAAACTGCGACTTTTATGCCCAAACCATTAGTCGGAGACAACGGTAGCGGTATGCATGTTCATATGTCACTGGCAAAAGATGGAGTTAACCTCTTTTCCGGAGACGGTTATGGCGGCTTATCCGATACTGCACTTTACTACATTGGTGGCGTCATCAAGCATGCCAAAGCCATTAACGCTTTCGCAAACGCTTCAACCAATAGTTACAAACGATTGGTGCCCGGTTTTGAAGCACCGGTAATGCTGGCTTATTCAGCACGCAATCGATCAGCTTCCGTGCGTATTCCTTATGTTGGCAACCCTAAAGGTCGTCGAATTGAGGTGCGCTTTCCAGACTCAACTTCTAATCCGTATCTGGCATTTGCCGCTTTATTGATGGCTGGACTGGATGGTATCAAGAATAAAATTCATCCCGGCGAAGCCATGGATAAAGATCTATACGATTTACCACCCGAAGAAGAAGCTCAAATCCCGCAGGTTGCTTTTTCACTCGATCAGGCTCTGGATGCACTCAATGAAGACCGTGACTTTCTGAAGGCGGGTGGTGTATTTACCGATGATGTCATCGACTCGTATATTTCACTAAAGAATGAAGATGTCTCGCGACTCCGACTCGCTACCAACCCAGTAGAATTCGACATGTATTACAGCGTATAGGCCGCTCGGGAAACTTAAGTTAAAAGGCTCCTGAATCAGGAGCCTTTTCCCGGTAAATCATCCAATTACGTTCATAGATATTTTTTAACGCCAACTATGACCGATCAATCAATACTGGATACACTCAACTGTGCCATCCTCAAGCTTGATCACAATGGCTTGATTGAAAGCGCCAATTCAACAGCTGAGTCTATTTTTGAATCTAGTTCAAATACGCTGGTTGGAAAACCGTTTAAATCGCTTTTTAGTCGTATAGAAAAAAGTTCGATTCTTGCCCACCTGCAGTCTCCAAAACCTAATCAAGGCTTGTTTACGGAACACGGCGCTACAATAACCTTACACAATGGATCTTCGCTTGCCGTCGACTTTACATTTTACCCCTTCAACGAAGAATCTGGTAATCATACTCAACTGGTGGAAGTTCGGCCGTTACAGCGGCAAGCTGAAATGGCGCGTGAAGAACAAACACATTTACAGCTTCTAACCAGTCAGCAACTTGCGCGCGGCCTAGCACATGAAATTAAAAACCCATTAGGCGGCATCCGTGGGGCTGCTCAACTACTGGAAAGAGAAGTGAATTCACCTGCACTAAAAGAATATACCGACGTTATTATTAGTGAGGTTGACCGCCTCCAAGCGTTAATTGACAACATGCTCGGGCCCGGTCAGAAATTTGACCCACAACCCATTAACATACTGGAAGTACTGGAGTACGTTAGACATCTAACGCTTACAGCTGAACCCGTAAACATCACAATTCAACGCGACTATGACCCCAGTATACCAGAAATAAAAGCTGTGAAGGACCAACTCATTCAGACTTTTTTGAATATTGTTCAAAACTCCGTTCAGGCAATCAATAATAAAGGAGTCATAGTATTCAAAACCAGAATCGAGCGTCAGGTAACTTTTGACAAAAAACTGCACCCCCTTGTAGTCAGAATCGACATTATCGATGATGGCCCCGGTGTTTCTGAACACTTAACCGATACTATTTTTATGCCCATGGTTACCGACAAACAGGAAGGCTCAGGGCTTGGACTACCTATTGCCCAGGAAATAATTTCAGGCCATGGTGGGACCATTCGATTTGAACGACTTAATAACAAAACTTTATTTAGCGTCTTTCTTCCACTGGAGCTCGACAGATGACCAAAGAACCTAGCGTGTGGGTAATCGATGACGACCAGTCAATTCGCTGGGTTTTGCAGCGAACTTTGAATAATGAAAACTTCAAAGTACAGTGCTTCGAAACTGCATCTTCAGCGCTGACTCAGTTTAAGCGTTCGACAAAACCAGAACTTCCTGATCTTATTTTCACCGATGTTCGAATGCCCGGAATTAGTGGATTCGAACTAGTCAAGCAGATTAGACACATTGATTCCAATTTACCGATCATCGTCATGACCGCCTATTCGGATCTGGACACCACTGTAAACGCCTATCAACAGGGAGCATTTGAATATCTCGCTAAACCATTTGACATCGATGATGCCATTAAAATTGCACAAACTGCTATTAAGAACAGTGAAACAAAGCTACTTCCAAAAGTTAATTCAATCTCGGATATTGAGTCCAGAAATCCACACATGCAAAAAGCAATCAAAATGGTTGCCAAAATTGCAAAATCTAATATCAATGTTTTGCTAACGGGTGAATATGGAACGGGGAAAACCGTTCTGGCCCAAAATCTTCATAGACTTGCTAAATTTGACGATTCAAATTTGCGACCAGTAACAGCCGAATCATTTGATCAAATGAAGCAACTTATTCCTCGACCGGAAGTGAATTCAGAACATGGGCAAACCTTTTTTCTGACCGATGTTGATCAATTAAGTCAGGTCGACCAAAAAAAATTGGCATCCCTTTTGTCATCGCGAAATGAGTCAGAGAATTTTCGTCTCATTACAACCTGTGAATTGCCAGCGAAAAAAATCTCCTCAAATTTAAACCCCTGGCTATATGCGCAACTAAAAGGAATGCAAATAAACCTACCACCGCTTCGAAAAAGACGCGAAGACATTCCACTTTTCGCACACTATTTTCTGGCTCAATCTGCTAACAGACATAACCAAACGCCCTGTCAAATCAGCGAAGATGGAATCATATATCTGACCAATCAAGATTGGCCGGGTAATCTTCATGAACTAAAGTCCTACTGCGAAGCATTGCAACTGCTCTCAACTGATCACATTATTAATCGTGAGAATCTTGTTTATTTAACTAGTAACACAGAAATTACCAGTGATCTCGAAACACTCGATAACAACTGGCAAATTCACCTGAGCCACTGGGCTGAACAGGCTTTGCTGGATCAAAAAGACGATCTTATGGCTTCAGCAGTTCCGGTATTTGAACGGATCATGCTGGAAGCCGCTTTAAAATCCACCCATGGGAGAAAACATCAGGCAGCAAAGCGCCTCGGTTGGGGAAGAAATACTCTGACACGTAAACTCAAAGACTTATACTGACGGCTAAACTCATCTCTCAGTAGCCATCTTTTGAATAAACCTTTAATTTTAGAGCGCATAACCCGGTTTATTTTTTCAATTTTATGCTTCCTGCACGTATTCCTGCTCGCGCTCTATATGATTAGCGATAGTTTTACCGGTCGGGGGTTTGATGAATCATCTATTTATCTGCTAAACACCGGCGTCGATGGTGTCGGCCTAAGTGGTTATACCTACCTAATAGGGTCAAGCTTCGCACTACTATTACTCGCGTTATATTTCTGTATTAAGGCGGGTATTTTACTCAGTTTTTTAAAATCCTTGAGAAAGTCTGTGTTCATCAATTTGGCAATCTTTTTGATACTATTTATTCAACCGGTTAGTTATGTTTACTTAACCAGTTCTCAGGGGTTATTTTCGCCGTCAAACCTACCCAGCATAGATATGCCCCTGACGTTGGCCAAACCAGTCAAATTGCAAAATAAATCCAATTTTATCTATTTATATCTTGAAGGGTTTGAAAGAACTTTTCTTGATCAGTCACTATTCCCAAATTTGGCCCCAAATTTAAACCGCCTTGAGAAATCGGCAATCTCTTTTACCAATATTCATGAAGTGTATGGCACGTCATGGACGATTGCGGGAATGGTAGCGTCACAGTGCGGATTGCCATTAACGCCTGTTCCGAACGTCAATAACCCTGGTACATTCATGCCAAATGCTTATTGTCTCGGCGATATATTAAAAGAGAATGGTTATACGCTAGCCTACCTCGGAGGCGCATCGCTGCGTTTTGGTGGCAAAGGTAATTTTTATAAAACCCACCAATTCGACACCGTACTGGGGCGGGAGGAACTAAAAAGCCGTTTGG
>JBLIOG010000189.1:0-7972 GCA_047639625.1 Gammaproteobacteria bacterium | reverse complement strand
GATGGGCGATAACCAACGTGGTCCTATTATCCATTAAAGTATCCAGTGCCTGCTGTATGTAGCGCTCAGACTCGGTGTCGAGTGCTGAGGTTGCCTCGTCAAGAATCAGTATGGGAGCGTTTTTCAGTAATGCCCGCGCAATCGCAATTCGCTGGCGTTGTCCGCCCGATAACAAAACGCCTCGTTCCCCTATTTCCGTGTCCAGTAAGTCGGGTAACTCCTTAATGAATTCCCAGGCATAGGCTTTTTTAGCTGCTTCCAGAATTTCCTCGTCAGTGACTGATCCTCCACTACCGTAGGCAATATTATTTCGAATACTGTCATTGAATAATCGTACATCCTGACCGACATAGGAGATCTGTCGACGTAATGCATCAAGTCGATAGGACTGGATAGGGGTGCCATCGAGCAGTACCTGACCTCGATCTATTTCATATAATCGGGGTACCAGATTAACCAGACTGGATTTACCGCTACCTGAACGACCGACTA
This sequence comes from Gammaproteobacteria bacterium, assembly GCA_047639625.1. Classification (GTDB taxonomy): domain Bacteria; phylum Pseudomonadota; class Gammaproteobacteria. The sequence goes on along the minus strand of JBLIOG010000189.1, from coordinate 7,480 downwards.
TGGCAATAGTTTGATTAGTTTTTACCTTAAAACTGATATCGGCCAAAGCCGAAGAATCACTGTTATGATAAAAGAGACTCACACAATCAAATGTCAGCTCGCCTTTAGATCGCTTTAAGTCGAGCAAACCTTCATTGGTCTCACTTTTTAACGAGGTAAATGCAAATACACTTTCTCCCGCGGCTATGCCCTGTTGAATACTTGCATTAATTGATGATAAAACCCGCATCGGTGCCAACAACATAGTCATGGCAAAAATGAAAGAAACAAAGTCTCCTGTAGACACGACGTTTCGCATCGATTCTGAAGTCGCGAAAGCAATGATAGCTGCGAACGCAATAGCAACGATCAATTGAATTAATGGCATGGTGACCGACTGCGCGACTGACATTTTCAAATGTAGTTTCAAATTATTGTCATTGAAATCTCCAAATCGCTTTCGTTCGAAATCAGCACCACCAAATATCTTCACCACTCGATTAGAATCTATAACTTCCTGAACAATGTGCGATACGTCGCCCATAGAGGTCTGAATATTTTTACTGATTTTTCGAAAACGACCTGACACTTTTACAACAATTATAAAAACGATTGGACCTGCCAGTAAAAATATCAATGTGAGCTGCCAATTAAGCCAGAACATATAAAGTAACAGCACAATAATTCTCAGGCTGTCCTGTATAAAAACAGTCAGGGCACTGGATACTGATTTTGAAATACGCTCAACATCATAGGTAAATCGGGTGACAATCGCGCCAGTCGATGACTGGTCATATTCCTCGCTACTGAGTGTCATCAATTTTTCAAACATCATAAGGCGTAATGTATTGATTACATTACGACCGATGTAATCCATGCAATAGGAACGCATGAAAACGGCAACCATTCGTACCATAAAAATCAGAATAATAGCCACTGGAATCATTTTTATGATGAAGGGATCACCATCTATAAAACCGTCATCCAGCATCGGTTTCATCAAATAGGCAAAGGCGGCATCAGAAGCTGCAAAAATAACCATGCCGGTTACAGCAAGCCCAAAATAAACCTTATGCTGGAAAGCTAACGATAATAGCTCGCGATAGGCCTGAACTCCTGTTGGGTTTCCTTCAATCGTTTTCATTCGCTTGGGTATCGTTATTATTCTATGGGTCGCGTCGTTGCGATTGAGACTTCGACCAGACCAAGCTGACCCACTACATCCATGGCTGTGACAAGAGACTGAACAGGCGATTCCGCATCAGATTGAATGGTAACCGGTAAATTCCTCCCCTCCATAAACTGCTGTATCGCTAGCGATAAAGCTGCCGACTTTTGACTACTGAGCGCCCTCGAGTTCAAAAAGAAACGTCCCTTAGAATCGATCATGATCGTCAATTCACTGGATTCCACTCGCGTTTCAGCCGGACTAGCTTCTGGCAATCTTATTTTCAATTGAGAGGTTGTATCAAACGTTGTTGATACCATAAAAAATATCAACAATAAAAACACGACATCAATTAATGGTGTCAGATTAATGTCGATAGATTCAACCGTTTGGCCAGATTGGAATTTCATAAGTATCGGGACTTCAACTTAAAGATTTGCGATCGCCATTCAGGACTTCAACGAGTTTCATGGCTTCCTGCTCCATCGCTACCACCAGATCGTCTATTTTTCGTTTAAGGTGTCTGTGAAAAATTAGACTGGGAATTGCCACCGTTAATCCTGCCGCAGTCGTAATCAGGGCTTCTGAAATACCGCCCGCAAGTTGACCTGGGTCACCGACACCAACCGTTGTTATCGCAGTAAATACTTTAATCATACCAATAACAGTCCCCAGCAAACCGAGTAAAGGCGTGATGGTCGAAATTGTCCCCAGAGTATTCATAAACCTCTCCATTTCATGAACGACAAATCTGCCTGATTCTTCGATACCCTGACGAATCTGATCACGGGGTTTATGTCGGTTAATTAACCCTGAGGCCAGCACCCGACCGAGTGGTGATCCACGCTCAATCTGCTGTATATGTTTCTCGGTAAGAGCATCACTATTAAGAAGATTCCAGATTCCTGTTAGCAATTTATTGGGTATCACCGATTTACGTCGCAAGGTCCAGCTTCGTTCAACAATAATGGCAGCCGCAATGACTGAACAAAGCAAAATAGGAAACATTAACCAGCCGCCGGCCTGAACCAGTTCGAACACAGAGAGATCCTCTTACACAAGAGTGAGCATGATACTTTAATCGTCTGGTTATTGAGAACTTTTTTACGGCTTAACTCGATATGCTCGATGCCATCTTTGTCGCTTTTTATCTCGATATCGAGCGAAAACCAAATCGTCCGAACGGCTGGTGATTTGAATACTTCCGTCCTGGTCAGTCCTATATATCTCGCTACCCCTATTTTGATAGCGCATCAGAATTTCGGGTTTTGGGAAATTCCAACGATTATAAAGCCCGGCTGTGAATATAGTATGCAGGGGATCTACTACCTCTATAAATTCGAGACTCGACGAAGTCAAACTACCGTGATGTGGTGCCAATAATATTTTCGCAGCGAGTTGACTACCATAACGGCCAATTAATGCTGATTCCTGTTTTGACTCAATATCACCGGTGATTAAAACCTGATGGGCCCCTGAAATTTTAAGTACACAGGATCTATCATTAGTAGAACTTCGTTCGCTAAATTGATTACTAGTTAGAAATTCAAACGCAATTCCGTCCCAAATCCATCCATTCATCCGGTGGCAAGATCTCGGTAAATTTAGCAATCCGAAGGTTTTTCTCACCTGTTCCGGCGTGCCTGTCACTATAGCACCAGGCATAGCTTTCTTTTGAAAAGCATAAAATCCACCGCTATGATCCTGATCCACATGACTAATAATCAACAGGTCAGGCTGGTCAATTCCCTGTGCGTTCAAAAAGGGTCTGACAATGCGAGCACCCGAGTTATAGCCCGTTGATTTTCCGGGTCCGAAATCGTAAACAAGACTATGATTTTCGGTTTGAACTACCAGCGCTGTTCCCATCCCAACATCAAGGACATCCATTCGAAAAGACCCATGTTGTAGTTTGTCTGGATTCCACAAAATAACGGGAGCAATCAGCAACAAGCTAAGATAAATGCGCCTTAAGCCGATGGGCAATGACAGGACAAGCAGCCCTGCCGACATCAATCCCAATATCAAAACTGGCGGAGCCGTCAATTTAATCGCCGACAATCCTGAATCAAGTAAGAATCCAAGAAAATAAATTAGACCTTCCAACACCTGATCAATCGTTTGAAAGACAGCATTCGCCAGGACATCATTAATCAGCAAGCAGCTGATTGCTAATATCGATCCCGGCAGAACGATAAGACTGATTATAGGAATGGCTACAATATTAGCTAAAAAGCTGGCCGGACCTACCTGGCCAAAAAATAAAATATTAACGGGTAGTAATAAAACGGTAAACAGCAGCTGGAGCAGCAATAATTGTTTAAATTGGGATTTAACAGGTTTCGACAGAAATATTGAAAAACCGATCACTAATACTGCTAAAAAACTCATCCAGAAGGATATCGATAACAAACTGGTGGGACTCAGGATAAGAATGACAGTGACGGCAAGTGCTAGATTGTCGAGTAAATTAAGCCGATTTCGAAGGATCAAAGAGAGATAGAGAAAAACAAGCATTATCAAAGCTCGTTGTGTCGGAAGACTAAATCCGGCTAAAGCAGCATAGCCGATCGCAGAAACCAGTCCTGCTGTTGCTGCAAACTCCAATTGATTTGGCCAGACGCGATATCCCCATTTTCGCCAGTTAATACCAGCGGCCCAGTAAAACAAACCGCTGATCAAACCTACATGTAAACCTGAAATAGCGAGTAAATGGGCCGTATTAGAATCTTGAAGTCGACGCTGCATCTGGTGTGGTATATCACCTCTGTATCCGATGATTAACGCCTTTAACAGACCTATATTCTGACAATCAGGGCAAATTTGATCGAGCCTGGTGCTAATTGACTGACGCCATCGCTGAATAAATGCGATGGTTGCATCATCGATTTTTCGATTGTCACCTTTGGTTAGTACATATCCGGTTGCACCTACTCCCTTTGCATAAAGCCATTGAGCATAGTCAAAAGTGCCTGGATTTTGAAAGCCCCCAGGTGGCTTTAATTTAAGCGTCAATTGCCATCGTTCACCTGCTTTGGGTTTTTCCGTTGTTCGGTACCATGCGAGCTGGATTAATTCAGGATAGTGATCAAATTTTGGGATTGAAGTCTCGGGTTTAAATAAAAATTTGATTTGATGTCGATTAAACCTAGGTATATCCGCTATTATTCCCTCTACCTTTATAGAAAGGTGTCTCGTCTGAAATACTTGATTGTCTTGATCGATCAGATGGAGTTGAATACCGGTCAAGAAATATACACTGACTGCAATCAAAGCAAACCTGTAGGCAGGTAATACCCAGCATCCTGTCAGCGTAATCGGCAATAAACTGAACCAGAAAACATCCGGCGCTTCTGTTGAATAAAGCGCTATTGCTGTTCCGGTCAGCGCGGCAATAGAGATTGTAATCATGGACTTCCCTGTTCCGATTAATCCTTATCCTGAAAATTAATTTAAGAGTGGCACTAATAATAACATCGCGATGTCAAAAAAACTGTTCAAGAAATATATTCCCCACAGCGATGTCATAACCGGAAACCGTTGGATTAAAAAACTCGGTCCACGATTGCAGGAGCCATCACTTTGGCATATTAATAGACGATCCTGCGCTGGAGGATTAGCCGTCGGTTTATTCTTTGCTTTTGTCCCGATGCCTTTTCAAATGCTACTCGCGGCAGTTGCAGCCATAATTTTTAAAGTGAATATTCTGATTGCCGTTCCAGTCGTCTGGATAAGCAACCCGATTACCATGCCCGTGATATTTTACTTCTGTTATCGGTTAGGTGCTGAAATACTACAAATTGAGGTCGGGGAATTTCACTTTGAACTGTCCTGGCAATGGCTTGCTAACGGCCTCGGTGCTATTTGGCAGCCCTTTTTACTCGGTTGTCTGGTAGCCTCTGTCGTGAGTTCATTTCTGGGATTTGTGCTTGTTCGTGTGATGTGGCGATACCACATCTGGAGTCATTTGAAGATTCGTCAAAGTCGGAAGCTCAAATTTTTGTCGAAAAAAAATAACCCTTGAAGTACCTTTAATTTGAAATCTGAGGGCTTCTAATTCGGTCATAACCACATAGCTAGGCGTTTAGATGACCATCGTCCATCTTCCAGATGTGCTCCATTCGCGAAGCTATATCGAGATCATGAGTGACAATCACCAGAGCTGTCGAAACTGACCGATTGAGCTCCATCATCAAGTCGAGCATGTCCAGAGCCGTACGAGTATCGAGATTTCCGGTAGGTTCGTCCGCCAGAAGACAATCTGGTTGTGTTACCAGTGCTCTGGCCAGGGCAATTCGCTGGCGTTCGCCACCCGATAACTCGCCCGGTTTATGATCGGCCCGGGACGTCAACTTCACATTCTCCAACCAGTCTCGGCCTGCTTTCTTAGCTTTGGAGATTGATTCGCCTCTAATTACTAATGGCATCGCAATATTTTCCAGAGCCGTAAACTCGGGTAATAAATGATGAAACTGATAGATAAAACCCAGGTGTTTGTTCCGTAAATTACCGAGTTTAGCTTCCGAAATTTTTTCGAGATCCTGACCTGCCACGCACACCTTCCCCTGGCTGCAACGATCCAGTCCCCCAAGAAGGTGCATTAAGGTACTTTTACCCGCTCCAGATGCACCGACTATTGCATGCGTTGTTCCGGTTTCAACCTTGAAATTGATACCTTTTAAAACTTCTACTTTGAGAATACCCTGACTATAAGTCCTGAAAACATCGGATGCCTCAATAATTATCGTGTCGTTTACCCTACTATTCATAACTTAAAGCCTCTACTGGTCGAACCCGGGCCGCTCGAAAAGCAGGATAAATTGTCGCTATTAAAGAAACTACAAATGACAATAATCCAATTTTGATAACATCAGACTGGCGCATGTCCGACGGTAATTCGGTAATAGGATATACACCGCGTGGCAAAAACTGCGTCTGGAAGAATTGCTCAAGCGCAGGAATAATCACATCGATATACGAGGCCAGCCAGATACCGCTGAGCAATCCGAACAGGGTTCCTATAATCCCTATTACCGTTCCCTGAACCATAAAGATCAGCATAATCGAAGATGGGCTTGCTCCAAGGGTTCGTAAAATAGCAATATCAGATTGTTTGTCCGTCACAACCATAACCAGTGTCGAGACAATATTAAAAGCCGCAACCGCAACAATTAGCGACAAAATTATAAACATGACGGTTTTTTCAGTTCTGACTGCTTTGAAGTAATTCGCATGTCTACGAGTCCAGTCATTAACCCAGTAGTCATGGCCGACCAGGCTCTTCAGGTTTTCTCGCACAAATGGAGCCTTGTCCATATCGTGCAATTTCAGGCGTAACCCACTAACGCCATCGTCCAGCCTGAAAAGTCGACTAGCATCTTCAGCGTGAATAACTGCACTACTGCGATCGTATTCATAGACACCAATTTCAAAAATACCGACGACCTTAAAACGCCTCAACCGCGGTAAAAACCCTAAAGGTGATGAATTTGCCTGGGGTGTAATCATGGTGATACGGTCACCGGTCACGACATCGAGCGTATTAGCTAAACCGCTGCCTAGAACGATTCCAAAATCACCTGCAACCAGATCACTTAATTGGCCCTCAACCATATGCTCGTGGATATCTGAAACCTGTTTTTCAAGCTCAGGCACGATACCCCGAATAATGGTTCCACTGACTGAAGAACGATTAGATAGCATGGCTTCAGCTTCGACAAACGGTGCGGCACCTGAGACTTCGGATTCTTTTCGTACCTCATCCTGTAAACCCCGCCATTCCTGCAGTGGGCCCGCCAGGCTGGTAATAGTCACATGCGACACCATACCCAGAATTCGCTCACGTAACTCCTTTTCAAATCCATTCATTACGGACATCACAACAATCAACGCCATTACACCCAATGCAATTCCCAGCATAGAAATGAGCGAGATAAATGATATAAAGTGATTTCGCCGTTTTGCCCGCGTATAGCGGAGCCCGACATAGAGTTCAAATGGGAGATTCATAGGCGCGATTAAACCACGAAAATGGTTCACTCACCACTGCGTACAAACGGACAATTGTATCCCGGCAGACAGTTGCCTCCTGTCATCATCATGCTATAGTTGGAACCATATTTGATGATCAGGGAATACGCGATGTTGTCCGGAAAATACGACATTAAGCAACTTTATATTTCTTTAACAGTAGCCATTTTTTTCAATGTGTCTTTCCCAGTGAATGCGCAGAACCTGGCCATACCGGGACATTCTGAAACGAATAGCAAACAGGTTGTACCGAAACGTGGCACGAGTATGGTTGATGTGCTAGCCGATTTCGGAGAACCGGAG
>JBLIOG010000188.1:0-7973 GCA_047639625.1 Gammaproteobacteria bacterium | reverse complement strand
GGAGTAGACAAACAACAGATGATCATCTAATTTAATACCACGGCAAATCACTACGATTGATGCCGATGGGTTCACTCGAGCCCTATAAAGTGATTGCCACTACCCCTCCCTTGAAAATCCGAAAAACCTACGAGCTATTTACTATATATAAAGCCTCACCACCGGGCTTGTCCAACACTGGATTAAGTCGCGGCAGCGCGCGACCTATCCTTTTTTGTTATGCTTTTTTATGACTACCATCACACATTGGTTGTGAGGCCGTTTTTTTACAACCACAAAAGAAAACCTTTTTGGAACCTTCTGCCTCATACTTTACTGGCGTGAAATCTGTACCTTTATGAGAACCATCGCAAAATGGTTGTAATTTACTTTCGCCACATGCGCACCAGTAATATGATTTCCCAGTTTCTACTTCAACTGCATAAGGTGTATCTGATGCCTTTTTGGCTTCGTTCATGTTAATTCCTCAATAGATAGTTTTTGAATATTACGCCTTGCACACGGATTGCGAAGCGCAGAGCGTTTTGTCAGTCTGAACTGCGAAACAGTGATTGTGCTGCAATTAGTTATACGCTTATTTGCATTCATTATCTGATAAAAATAAGAAATTAATGGATACCTAATTTTAGAATTGAAATCGAGAATGAAGACTTTAACGATGCCTCTAAATACATAGCTGCTATTGATCAGCGTCAGCTAATGACGAACTATATCTCCGTATCAAATCACTATTTTTAGAGGTAGCCAAAAGTTATCGCTTACCGTTTCATCTCTATTCATCGGGTCAAGAAGGCAGGTTAATCGAAAAATACAGCCTACACGGGTGTGGTAATGTTGATCCAGCGAATGGGCGGCCTGGTGCCCCCGTCGCACTGAATCAGAATGCGTCCCATCCACTTTGGCCGAGCCAATGTAACTCCTGGGATCGTGCTTCGGGATAAGTTGAAGGGCAGACCCGCTAGTTCAGGACGATCGGTAAACGCAGGGTGGCTTTCAGGCCTGGTGCGTTATCGTCGAGCAATAATTCCGCATGGTGTAGTTTTGCAACGGCCTTGACCAGGCTGAGGCCCAGGCCGCTGCCTGGGGTGCTGCGGCTGCTTTCCAGGCGATAAAAGCGTTGACCGACTTTGTCGCGTTCGGTATCAGCGATACCGGCACCGGTATCGCTGACTGCAATGTCGGCTGTATTTTCTGAGCGATTTAATTCGAGCAATACGTCACCACCTTCAGGTGTGTACTTGATCGCGTTGTCGAGTAGATTGGTTAGCGCCTGGAATATTAAATCACGGTCCCCGTGCAGGGAAATACTGGCTTCGATCTGCATCGAAAAGCGCAGACATTTTTCCTCGGCGAGGGCCTCGTAAAGTTCCGCCGCATCTTGCACCAGTGTGGCCAGGTCGACGGTTTTGAATTTCGAGGTATGGCCGCCTGCTTCAATACGTGCAATGCGCAATAGTGCCGCGAAAGTGGCCAGTAGTTGATCGGCGTCAATAATGCCCTGTTCAACCTGTTCCCGGTGAGGGCTGCCTTCTTCGAGATCGATCTGTAGCTGCTCAAGACCGTTGCGCAAACGCGTCAACGGCGTGCGCAAGTCGTGGGCGATGTTGTCGGACACGTGGCGGATGCCATCCATAAGACGTTCGATTTCATTGATCATACTGTTCAGGTTGCTGGCCAGTTGATCGAGTTCGTCACCGCTACCACGAATGGGGATGCGTTGCGACAGGTCGCCGGCCATGATGTTGCGGCTGGTATGGTTAATGAGCTCGACGCGGCGCAACATGCCGCGGCTCATGATAACGCCGCCGAGCAAAGCCAGCGCCAGCGTAATGGCAATTCCCCAAAGTAGCGCACGGGTAATCAGGCTTTGCGTCGCCTTCAATTCGCGGGTGTCACGTCCGACCAGTAGATTCAATCCGTCCTGCAATACGAAGGCTCGGGCCCGGGCCTGAAACACGCGCCCGCCGGCACGCGGATCCTGGAATTCGAAATCAAGCCAGCCATCGACTGCGGGCGTTGCGTCCGGCCAGGCTGACAGGTTACCGGCCAGTGGCGATCGGTTGGGATATGCAAACAGGTAAACCGATGAGCCGTCTGGGTCTCGTTCCATCCGCTCGGAAATCGTCTTTTCCAGTCCGCTTAGCCCGCGTTGGCGATATTGCTCAGAGAGCCCGGTGATTTCGGCGCGGATGGTGGCGTCGGTTTGCTCGGACATATAGGCGACCGTCGACCAGTAGATAAACCCCAGCAGTATCAATACCGACCCTGCGAACAGCACCATGTATACCAATGCCAGTCGAAATGTCGAGGTGTGCAGCAGGCTATTCGGGTTCACGAATCATATACCCGGCGCCGCGCACGGTCTGCAGCAGCGGCTTGTCGAAGTTTTTGTCAATTTTGCTGCGCAGCCTGCTGATGTGGACGTCGATGACGTTGGTCTGCGGATCGAAATGATAATCCCATAACTGTTCCAGCAGCATGGTACGGGTGACGACGCGCCCAGCGTTGTGCATCAGATATTCGAGCAGTCGGTACTCGCGCGGCTGCAGGGCAATAATATTACTGTCGCGTTTGACGGTCCGTGTTAGTTGGTCGAGCTCGAGATCTGCAACGTACAGGGCGGTTTCCACGGCGGGGGTTTGCCGCGCGCGACGTATCAGCGCATCCAGTCGTGCAAGCAACTCACTGAAGGCGAATGGTTTGGTGAGATAGTCGTCGCCGCCGGCGCGCAAACCTTCAACGCGCGCGTCCACGTCGTCCAGTGCACTGAGTATCAACATCGGGGTGGTTTTGCCCGCAGCGCGGACGCTTTTAACGATGACCAGTCCGTCGAGTTCGGGCAACATCCGGTCGATGATCATGGCGTCGTAGTCCTCGCTGCTGGCCAAAAACAGTCCGTTCTTGCCGTCCGCAGCATGGTCGACGTTGTGACCCTGTTCTTTCAGCCCTTTCACGAGGTAGGCGGCGACCTGGGAATCGTCTTCGACTACGAGTACATGCATCGATGTTCAGTCCGGGATGATTTTTATGACCTTCACCATAGTACTTTCGATCTTCTGACAACAGGCCAATCCACAACATTACGGAAATTTAATGTTTCAGCAAGGCTGCGGCAATTGACCTGGCCCTATAGTTGGCGTGTTAAAAAATCTATCCGGGTTCATGTCCGGTATGAATAGTGAAACCCAACCGGAGAGTTACCATGAAAACCCGACCAATATCCCGATTCAAACGAGTAGCGCTTGTCGCGACCGTGACAAGCGTCCTTGCGAGCGCGGCAATGTTCGGCCTATCGCAAAACGCCCTCGCCATTTCTACGCCCGCCAGCGCCGCTGGTACTGGTGTTCAATATGGTCCACCGAGTTTTGCCGATCTGGCCGAACGCGTCGAACCGGCCGTCGTCAGTATTACTGTTACCGGCAAGACTGACGTTGCGGCGGGAAGCAAAGGTCAGGAACGGCAATTCCCGCAATTCCCCAAAGGTAGCCCCTTTGGTGAATTCTTCGAGCAATTTCGCAACCGCGTACCCGGCATGCCAGGAGGCGACAATAGCGCCCAGCGTGATTTCCAGGGGGTGGGTTCAGGTTTCATTATTTCTGCGGACGGTTATGTCGTCACTAACAATCACGTAGTCGAACATGCGACTGAGATCGGAGTCGTTCTGCTGGACGGCACTCGCTATGAGGCCAGGATAAAAGGCCGTGACCCAAAAACGGACCTGGCGCTGCTGAAGGTAAATACTGACGCGCCGCTACCTTTCGTAGAACTGGGTGATTCGGATAGCGCCAGGGTCGGTGAATGGGTGGTTGCGGTCGGTAATCCTTTCGGGCTCGGTGGAACCGTGACTGCGGGCATCCTTTCGGCACGTGGGCGCGATATTAATTCCGGCCCGTACGATGACTATTTACAGATCGATGCGCCAATCAATCGCGGCAACTCGGGTGGCCCCCTGTTCAATAGCCGCGGCCAGGTAATCGGTGTCAACGCTGCAATCTACTCGCCAACAGGCGGTAGCGTAGGCATAGGTTTTGCTATTCCATCGAACCTGGTAAGGGAGGTCGTTGCCGAGCTCAAAACCGACGGTAAAGTCACCCGCGGTTGGTTGGGCGTACAAATCCAGCAGCTGACCGACGAGATAGCGGAGAGCCTGGGACTGAAGGAAACGCATGGTGCGCTGGTGGCCAGCGTCGAGCCGGGTAGTCCGGCGGCACATGGTGGCATCAAGCCTGGCGACGTCATTGTCGGGATGAATGGCGAGAAGATCGATGAGTTCAAAGACCTGTCAAAGTTGGTTGCCAGGGCCAGGGCGGGCAGCGAATCGACGTTTCAAGTCGAACGGCAAGGTGAGACGCGCCAACTGAATGTCGATATCGGCAACATGCCGGACGCCGATACGAAAGTTGCGCTGGCCGATGATGACGCAAGCAACGATACCTCGAAGCTGGGCGTTTATCTCTCCGAGCTGACACCCGAAGCCCGTCAGCGTTACCGCATTGGTGAGGATGTCGAAGGCGTGCTAGTTGCCCGCGTTGAGCTGGGCAGCCCGGCTGCCAAAGCAGGTATCGAGGCGGGTCAGGTCATCAACATGGTAGGACAGGAAACGGTGAAGTCGCCGCAAGACGTACTCTCCCGGGTGAAGCAGGCGGTCACGGAGAAAAAATCCTCGGTATTGCTAATGGTGCAACAAAACGGCATGCAGCGATTTGTTGCGGTGAAGTTCGACAGCGCTTGATTGCAGAACTGGCTCCTTTAACCGACAGGACAGGTCAATTAAATCATACTGTATAAACGTCATTAACGGGTTTAGCCGAAGATCGGCAAACGAAGCTTAAAGCACACATTGAGCAACTAAAAATGACTGTTAACGGCAGGGGTTGAAATGTGACAAAATGCATTGCAAGAAGCTTACGTAAAATAATGCAAGCCGGACAATTGAAACAAAAAGAAGGGATGCATCAAAGTGAGGTTGCTAATGATGATGCTAAAGACGGAGATATAATTGATGTCGATTTTGAAGAAGTAAGCAACGGTTAATCAGTCAGTGATTGATGATACGATGAGTTGATTTTTGACCTTAATTTTTTTGTCGATTTTAAAAAGGCGGCCCCTAATATTCATGGTTAGGGGCTTTTTGCGTATCCACTGACTAATGGCCTGTATGCGTTATTTCAGAACCATCTCGAGGATAAACAAGACCATGATATTCGGTCGGCATTGAATCAGGAACGTGTGCCTGGCCGAGATGGTTTTTAAAGGCAACATTGAACTGATGTAAAAACGCCAGGCTCGTCTGGCTCAACTGGGGTGACCTCGGATTGAAGAGCCTTCGACGATATACTATGTGTTGTAGTATATTAGAAAATAATGGGTTCTGAACCAAGGTACGCTTAAGTTGGTGTTAACTTTTTCGAGGGTAACATCAGCACTAGAAATCAAAAGGAAATAGTATGTCCAACACGCAATTCGCATTCATTAAAAAAGTGAAAGTGCCAGGGAGGGAGGCGTGGCAAAAGTCGATTGATAATCTAAATTTCAACATTCGTGTTCAGATAGACCCTGAACTAGAGCCTTTCGAGGACGAAGGTTATTCGCCGTGTGTGTGGGATAGTGCAGATGATGATGTGGGTTTCGAGATTTATTATGAACCTTCGGAAGATATTCATGATGGAGATGAAGAATTTAAGATAATCATTGGAGGTAATGATTATTGTATTAGCATGCGTTGGGGTGTCAGCATGAAAGACTGTGCGGCTGTCATGATTGCTAGCTGTGCTTTGGCAAAAGATTTTGGAGCTGTGATATCCTATGGAGGAGATCCTCCAGAAGAATTGAATAAACTAGTCGAGCAAACAAGAGAGATAATTATTGAAGCTGAAAAAGAACAAAGTGAATTTCCCGAGTCGATAGAGTATATGGCCTTTGCGCAAGACGTTTTGCAGTCAATTAAAGGTAATTTTCTTTCTGATCATGATTTCGCAGAGGTTAAATCTGAGAGTTTCAGGGATTTGGATATCGATTTTTATGATAGTCTACAAGCTAAGCTGGAGGTACTGGGATTTGTACTGCTTTTAGATATTGAGGATAAGACTATTAGTGAGCAAGGTGGGATTAGAGCGCTCATTCGAACTATGCGCAACCCACAGTCTGAAACGCTAGCTGCATTTTATTATATTTCTGTTCTGGGTGATGGTTTTATTGAGTTTGAGAGTTTCTTATCGGATGGGAATATTGTGCTTTCAACAACAATGCCTGAATCAGAAGAAATAACAACCTGGCCAAAAATTCACACTTCTCATTACTCTAGCGATGTTGATGAAAAAGAAATTTACAGGGCCCATCTAGAAAATGTTGTGCAGTCTTGCAGGAAAGGTTCAGAGACTTTTTCGCTCACAATTGATTCTTTTAATGAGCTAGCTGTTAAACAAAATTATATGAACCAACACAAACATGATCATTTACAAAAAATAGGATGGGTAACTAAAGAGTACCTTTTGGCACAGAGTAAGGGCGACGAGGTGATTGCCGATGGAGTATTTGAAGCCATTCAGAAATTAGTTGCTCAAGAATTAATCTAATTGTGTGAATACTTTGCCTAACAATGAGATTCATCGGAATGACTCACAACGTTCGTTCTGCCGTGAGCTTGGGCATAGATATTTTGAAACGGTGTAAAAATTAATAAAATATTGAAAATAAAAATAAATAAATAAATAGCTGTTAATTATTTTATTTCTAATTGCGAGTTCCGGGCAGGCTGATATTGATACCAAAAAGGAAGCGCGGAAGCTTCTGGTTGGTTATTGTATCGCTCTAGTAAATGAAATATCCAGGGCAGTCGACCGTTAGGTCAAGTTTGCAGATAAAGAAAACTGGGAAGAATTTGGGAAGCAGAGTGGCTATATCGCAGGTGTTAGTTCGGTCTATGGCAATCGCTGTAAGTAATGATGGAATAAGCGATTATTGTGGTCTTTTAGGCGGCATTCAATTCAGATAAATAGTTTGATATACGGACTAGTTCATCCCTAGTTGGACAATCCGCCTCTTTCTATCCAGCCATTGTAGATATCATTAGGCCACCAGTTCTGGAAATACGCGATCGCAGCGTATTTTTCACGCTTACCCAGTATGTTTTTAAAGGGCGGCATTTTACCGCCCAGTGGCGCACCACCTTTGTTAATGGTACCCAGCAGGATGGACATTGGATGGTGCCAGGCGTGTGCCGATCCATTGAGAGGCGGCGGCGGGTAAGTACCGTCAGCGAGTGTTCTCTTCCAGTCGGCGGCGATTCCTTCTGCAGCTTTTCCGTGGCATCCCGCGCAATGGTTAGTAAAGACGACTGAACCCTGTTTTACCAGGTCATAGCTATACCAACGCCCAGGAACCATTTGTTCGGCCAACAATACCTGCGAGTTGAAAAACAAGAGTAACGCAACTATGACTTTCACTGGCATGCTCACATTCAGAATAGAGTTAGATAGTTCAGCCTCTACTATAATTGAAATTGATCCGAGGAGGGAAGGATCGTTTAAAAATCAAAGGGAATGCTGCGCAGTGGCCGCTAAGCCACTGCGCAGTAAATTAAACAGGGTTTAGTCAGCCGCAAAACAATACAAAAATCCAGCACCACCTGTACCCTTCAGATTTTTCTGACTACAGCCGCCCGAACCATGTGCAGAATTCCACGATGTATTACCACCGCCATGGCGGTCATGATGTCCGACCTGGGCGCTACCATCGCCATCGGCTGAGCTGGTCCAGTTACTGCAAGTATGATCACCTGTTTCCCAGGGGAAATAAGCCGTACCATCATTTTTGGAACCCGTCAAAATGTCGTGTTCATTCGGCTTATCACCACGTCCCTTAATACTGTTTCCGTTTTCATCAAGCGCGGTGCGTTTAACCAAATTAGGGCTGATGTGCAACTGGTCTAGATCGCTTGCGATTAGCTCACTTCTTGAATTATACCAGGGACC
>JBLIOG010000187.1:0-7987 GCA_047639625.1 Gammaproteobacteria bacterium | reverse complement strand
CGCCAAATCCCAATTTCATCACCCTTACTGAATCTTGCGCACAGTTTTCTGATACGGCCGAGGATGGAATGGTCATTATTGCACTCGGTGGTGGTTCCGTCATCGATGCGGCTAAGGTTCTTGCCTCCAGTAATAATGGATTCGCTCCCGTTCGTCATTATCTTGAAACTGGTGAGGGCGAAGATCAATTGGGCAAGTATCCGATTATTGCCATACCGACGACTGCTGGCACGGGAAGTGAAGTCACAAAATGGGCAACCGTATGGGATACCGAGTCTCAGAAAAAATATTCACTGTCCCGACAGAATTTATATCCATCACATGCGATTGTTGACCCCGAGTTAATGCTCGGGTTACCTAAAGCACTCACAATCAGCACTGGATTAGACGCCCTGTCTCATGCGCTAGAAAGTATCTGGAATCGGAACAGCAATCCGGTTTCTGCAAACCATGCGATTTTTGCGGCTAATGAGGTTATTGATGCCCTGCCAAAATTAATCGATGAACTCGGCAATCTTGAATTACGGTCGCGGGTTGCCAGAGCTAGTTTATTTGCTGGACTGGCATTTTCAAATACTAGAACTGCGCTAGCCCATTCAGTTTCGTACCCGATCACTCTTAAGTATCATGTTCCACACGGATTGGCCTGTTCGTTCAGTTTACCCATGGTGCTGGCCAGCGTTATCGGTGAGGACAATACCTGCGACACCAATCTAAAAAGAATATTCGGTAACGATCTAAATGAGGCCGCGGAGGAACTGGATCGATTTATTAACAGTCTTGACGTTTCTACCCGTGCATCGAGCTATGGCGTTCAGGCCGATGAATGGAAGGCACTTTTAACTGCCGCGCTCGCAGGTGAACGTGGATTGAATTTCATAGGCACCCATAAGCGAGTTATGGAGAATTTTTCAATATAGAAGTATAGCGTTTTTCCAATACCACCGAAAAAGAGTGGTGTTTTTTAACCAAAGGTAAACTGAGGAGTGTAACGATGCAAAAAACCATCTCAAAACTATCATTGTCAGTCTCGGCATTGAGCAAAAACATGGCTCTGGGCTTTACTGCATTAGCAGTAACAATAGGCCTTGGCGCCATAACCAGCACAGGTGCTATAGCCGCAGAGTGCGAAAACCCGGATAGCCTCACATTCGCAATGATTCCCACAGAAGAAACAGTTGCAGAACTTCAACTTTACCAACCTATCACTGACCGGATGGAAAAATTAACCGGTAAAAAAATCGAGTTTTTTATGCCGACCTCTTACGCTTCTGTCGTTGAAGGTATGCTGAGTAAATTTGTCGATGTTGCCGTACTAGGGCCCTACTCTTATGTCATTGCCAATAGTAAAGATTCTGACGTAGAGGTTTTTGCAACCTATGCCAAAAAGCCCGGATACCTCCAGGAAGAAGGCCCGGGGTACAGAGGAGTTCTAATTTCTAAGAAAGGCTCGGGCCTCACCACCATTGATAGTCTCAAGGGTAAATTGATCGGATTGACTGATCCCGGCAGCACCTCCGGAAACCTGGTCCCACGAGTCGTTTTCTCACAAGTTATTGGAATGGACATTGATAAATTTTTCAAAAGAGCGGTGTACACGGGTTCCCATGAACTATCCACGGTGGCGGTTCATAAAGGAAAAGTAGATGCCGCATTTGTTGCCTCCCATCGTTTTGATAATGTTGTCGCCAAGGGTGACGTCAAACTGGAAGACTTCAATATCCTCTGGTCTTCTCCTCCAATCCCACAGGATCCATTTGTATACAGAAGCCCTCTTTGTGAAGATATTAAAGCTAATATCAGGGAAACATTCCTGGGCCTGAAAGATGATCCAAACGCACAGGCGTTTCTTAATAACGTAAAATCAAATACCTTCGTGGCTATGACCTCTTCAGATTACGACGTAATTCGTGATCTAAAGAAAGCAAAGGATGCCAAAAAGGCTTCAAACTAAGGTTTGCTCATGAGTTGCACTGCATGCAGCAAATTGTTTGCAGTGTAACTTCTCAGGCACTCGTTAAATCGAATACAAAATGTCTTCTCGCTTAATCACAAGGCGTACACGCAATGGCAATTCTAGAAGTCGAAAATCTACGATCGAAATACACCTCGAATGGACCTGAAATTCTCAGGGGCATCAGTTTTGAGGTTGAGGAAGATGACTTTTTCGCAATCATTGGACCCAGTGGCGCCGGAAAATCAACTCTGATTAGATGCATTAATAGACTTGTCGAACCAACCTCTGGGGACATCAGACTCTATGGGACGGATATGTTGTCGCTGAATTCCAGATCATTACGTCATATGCGACGACATATCGGAATGATTTTTCAGGAATTTAACCTTATTAATCGAATGTCAGTGATGGATAATGTTCTATCGGGTCGACTGGGTTACGTAGGTGCACTTCGAAGCATCTTCAGGGTATTCAGCAACCGAGATATTCAACGTGCACTGGAGCTACTGGAGCGGGTTGGCCTTCAGGATCACATCGATAAACGTGCTGACCAACTTTCCGGCGGCCAACGTCAACGCGTCGGTATCGCACGGGCATTAATGCAGGAACCAACTTTGCTGTTGCTGGATGAGCCGACCTCGGCGCTTGACCCTAAAATTTCAAGAGAAGTCATGGAGTTGATTCGAAATATGGCCATCGAACTCAAAGTTCCAGTCCTGTGTAATATTCACGATGTCCAACTGGCAAAAGAATTTTGTAATAAAATTATTGGCCTTCAAGATGGAATTAAGATGTTCGACGGCCCGACAGAATCTCTCGACCAGAGCAGCCTGGAAGAAATATACGCAATGGAAGTTCTCTGAGCTGATTAATAAAAGAGATGGAAAATCAAACTAAAGCTTTAAATCTGGAAGACGTAATCCGTCTTCGCCGCAAAAAACAGCGCGTTCAGCTCGCATTCGTTCTAGGTCTCCTTGGATTGGTTTTATGGAGCATTCAGGCCACCATAATCGATGATACGGACTGGGAAAGAATTGGCACACTTTCGGAAATTGGTGAATCTGTTGCCCATTTTATAGGTATTGATTTCGGACTAATCCCAAGCCTGCTGGAGCCCACGATTGAAACATTCATGATCGCCTGCATAGGCACATTAATCGGGCTGGTTATCTGTATTCCGGTTATCTGGTTTGGAGCGCTTAACGTCACACCCTTTAAACCAATCACCTATCCGCTGGCTAGAATCGCTATGACACTTAGCCGGTCTATTCACGAAATTGTCTGGGCATTAATCTTTGTTTCTGCGGTTGGTCTCGGTGCATTTGCCGGAATCCTGGCGATCGCCGCAAGATCTCTAGGCTTCATTGCCAAAATGTCAGCTGAAGCGATTGAAAACATTGATCCCAAACCCGTTGAAGCGATCCGCGCCATGGGTGGTAATAACCTTCAGGTCATGCTTTACGCGATATTGCCGCAGGTTTTACCGGTTATTCTGGGAATTGTTATATTTGAATGGGAAATTAATATTCGGCGATCGTCGATATTAGGCCTGGTCGGCGCGGGAGGACTTGGACTGGTATTCTTTCGTCAAATGAATACGTTTAATTATCCCGGAGTCACGACCGTCATTCTCGCTATTCTAGCTCTGATTTTGATCGGTGAAGTGGTTTCCCATTATGCTAGAAAGGCCATGATCTGATGTCTGACAAACCCAGCATCAGGTCACTGCAAACTGATAATATTCATCGTGAATGGAGTCGATTCAAGTATCCCCAGTCCTTGATTAGCTACGCAATTCTGGTTTCCCTTTTAATGTTTTTCAGCTACTCCGTTCACTACCTCAATATTCCACTAGAAAGAATTTTAGGTATGTTTGGTCGACTCGGCGATGTCCTGGCCAATCGTTATTACCCTCCTGATCTCGATTATATAGTTGATAAGGGGTATTTCGATGCAGTTATCGAAACCATTCAAATGGCCTACCTCGGTGCTCTGTTCGGATTAATGTTGGCTATAGTGCTGGGCTGGTTTGCTGCCTACAATGTCAGCCCGTCAAGGAAATTTATTTATCCGGCTGCGCGATTAGTTGCAATGGGTTGTCGTTCGGTTCACGAAATGATCTGGGCAATTCTATTTGTAACTATTCTGGGGTTTGGATTATTACCGGGGGTTCTCGCGCTAACGATGTTTTCAATTGGGTTTGCCGGCAAATTATTTGCCGAAGAAATCGAATCCATCGACATGGGTGAAGTCGAAGCTATCCGCGCCATGGGCGGTACTCATTTACAAGTATTTGTTTTCGGTGTTTTCCCTCAGGTTCGTGTCGCCTTCACGGGTATAGCTATCTACACATGGGATGTCGCTTTCAGAGCTGCGACCGTTGTTGGTTTTGTAGGCGCTGGAGGTATGGGTTGGTATCTTAAACGCAACATCATGCAAATTGAAACTGAAAGAACGGCCGCCATCCTTCTGTCCATTGTGTTTTTAGTTGTCATTTCAGAATTTATTTCAGCATGGGCTAGATCGCGAGTTTCTAAAGCGCAATAAATTAAAACTGTCGATTTGGCAATTACTTTTCGACATTGCATGTCATACACCCGGGTATGCAAAATACCACGTCTTTGATTACTCTTTAGAAGAGAAAATTTAAAGTGAAACTCATTTCTGTCAGCTAGAAAGCCAGGCAGCAAACGAGCGGGCAATATAATCAGACGAAATTCTCTCCTGCTCCAATCGTGAGAATTTGTATTCGCCCGATTTTAATCCGTAAAAAATCAACTGCTCGACTCCATTTAATAATGGGGGACACTGTTGTATAGACTCGTTTTCATTGACCATCCTGTTTTCAAATTTTTGAAGTGTTTTTTCATCCATCATTAAAGCGGTCAAATGCGGCAGTTTTGAACGAGCTTCACTGAGAATAGTTAAGCCCCAGCTATCAATATCACCCCAATAGGCGACTTTTTTGGTTTTTAACCAGTCTGAATCCATCCATTTAATATTTCTACCGCCTCCAAAAACCGCGACAGTATCTTCAAGATCAGGCAAGGCCAATCCTGACTGAACATTTTCAACAATAAGGACATTACTAGCTGGTAACTCATGTTGCATCAAACCATCATTGGAAAGTCGCAATATCGGAAATCCACCCAGTTTTGATTTAGCCATTGAACAAAGTGGTCGAACAAATAACCAGCCTTTAGGGTTTTCGAGGCAACCCAGCCAGTGGTGTAAACCTCCGGCTTTCGTCAGTTCACCGTTATACATTACATCCAGCAAATCACTGACGATCGACCGATTAATCTCTAGAAACTTGGTATCAACTCCGACCAGGGGCAATGCTCTTAAATATTTGTTCACGCCCATTTCGGGTGACAGTTGCAAACATAAATCTCTGAGCAAGTTACATTCATATTCTGACATTGATTCTACGATAACCAGATATTTTATCAGCACCGAATAAATTCCGTCGCCTCGCAAGCTTAGTAGCGGTGCCATGTTTCGTTGCCAAATTTGGCTTTTTTGCCTCGCACTGCCACCTAGATAATCGATCAAGGTTTGTATGTTCTTAATAACCAGATTGCGAGGAACATTCTGTTTCGAGAAATCGCGATAAGATCGACTTTCCCATTCAATTAATTTTTGTTCAGGGTAGGTTTGCCAACTCGCGATAAACCGTCGAAAGTGATCAACATTTGAAATAGCGGTTCGACCGGCAGGCGGCTTCAAGCTAACCTTAATCGGAAAAACACGTTTACCGAGGAGCAGAGCTTTGAGATTTGACGGGTTTTCCCATTCCCGTTTGCGAATTATTTTATCAACAGCATCGGGCAATAATCCCCAATCCGGCTTGCTCACAACATCAGGCATGTTGCCGGTCTATTTCGACACCCAACATTGAAGCATCGCGAGCAATCTGTTGTTGACGTTGCTCAGCTAATTTTCGATCGACTTCTTCCCAGGTCACTTCACATAAATGGCTTTCATGTTGTTCCTGATTTCGCTCGGCGATCAGCAACGAGCGTGCTGATTCGCGGGCGAGATTTAAATTTTTAAACGGCGTGATCAGATTGACATGGATATGAAGTTCTTTAAAAACCCGCAATACGCGCCGACTGACTGCTTCTGCCGTGTTTGAAAAAGCCTCATCGAGAAAGACCGTGCAATAGACCGGGCGATCAAAACCATCAGGCGTTAACACATAGGCCAGACTGGCAGCGACGATGGTGCCAGCAAATGATTCTTTTTCTCCACCCGACTTACCGCTCGAAGATTCAAGGACGTCACGTACTTCAGCGCTAATTGAATCTAGTTCTTCCGCATAAAATGACATTTGATGGCGCGGATCGAGTAATCGTAAACTCTCAAGTGTTGTATAGGTCGTTGTATTACTGGCCTTGTCGAGAATATCTACAACCTTCGCCAATTGATGAAAACGGGCTTCATGATCCTTACTGGTTATCTGTGATAATACGGCTGTAACCTGTTTTTTGAACTCGACAACATGAGGATAATTTTCGATCTTTGCGCCCAATTTGAGATGAGATCCGGGGCGAAATTCGGTTCGCTTTAAAACGCGATTGATGGTTTCGATTCGTTCTAGAATCTCTTCACGTTCAGACTCAAGTTTCTGTCTGATTCGGGCTAGCGACTGAGTGGCATGATTGTTTAATCGCTCAACAAATTGTTCGACCAGTTGTGGTAATCCATCTGCTTCTATTTGATGTAAATGCTCGACATATTCATCGAGACTGGAAATATCAGCCCGCCAGTCCAGTGCGATAACCGACCATTTTTCGTGCGCGCGAAAAGCCGACATGATACTTATTGCCGATCTTTCGGCACTATTTTTCTTGTCACGGCAAACTTCAAGCTCGCGTTCGATCTCATGCGAAAGCTGCATCGTGCGGGCGCTTATCTGATCTAGATCCTTTATGCTCACCTGGCCGACTCGCGACATTAATTGTACACGAATCGATTCTGCAACTTCGATTGAAGCAAGATTCGCAGATTCATCTAATTTGATTTCTGCATCGGCTAACGACTTCGAAAGCTCTCCTTCTTTCTTATGCAAACTTTCAATGACAATGCGAATCTCACTCAGCGCCTGCTTGGCCTCTTGCCATCGTTGCCGGGCGATATCAAGATCACTACCTGAAATTTCGAGTGATTGAAGTTCTTTCAATAAGGCTTCGCTTTTCGACTGCCAATAAGGCGCATTAATTTCTTCCCATCGATATTCTTTCATTTTTTGCCAAAGGGCTTCGCGTTGTTTTACACCATCCAGTTGCTCACGGCTTTGCTCAAGCAATGTCGAATGCTGTTCGAGCTTAATGACTAACTCGTTGCGATCATTCCTTAAAATGCCCAATCTCGATTTATTCGAAAAACCCAGATACCAGTGCCTCCGATCATCAATTTTATTCTGATCTTTTTTCTCAACCCGGCCTTTGTCTTTATTCTCCAAGCCTTGTTGGGTCATGGAATATGGCGTCTTATCAAGCATTTCGGTTGAAGGCACACATTGCAGGTCGAACCTGGTCAAATGCCGTTTAAGCCATTCGCGATAAGGATGCTGACGCCAACCTAGCTTTCGTAAAAACCCTTCAGGTTTAAATTCCGCACCTTTTTTTGATTGAATATCACGAATGGCCTGAACTCGAATATGCAAACCAGTATGCCGACGGTTCAACCATCCAGTCACCATAGAAAAACTAGATTCGGGAACCGCTAAAGTAGTTCGCAATCCACCCAAGGCACGTTCGATGGCACCCTGCCAGGCTTTTTCCTGATCTAAAACATCAATTAATTCTCCGATGAACACGCACTGCTCAGAATCAAGTTCTAGTGCCCCCACGAGCTCATCACGAAATCGTTGAAACCTAACGTCAATATTTGAATCTGGTCGGGCTTCGATTTCGCGAATTTCGTTATCAATTGACTTTTGTTGCTGCTGGAACTCGCTCAATTTTCCCGCATAGTCACCAAATAGATCCTGACATTTCCGATTATCGAGTTTGATAGCGACCA
>JBLIOG010000186.1:0-7989 GCA_047639625.1 Gammaproteobacteria bacterium | reverse complement strand
GCTTTTAGATCCCATCCGGCACAAAATATTTTTTCCCCTGCCCCGGTAATTATTGCCACTTTCAAATCGGGGTTATCACGGAAATAAACAAAGGCTTCGCCGAGCTTTCGACTGGTCGGTAAATCTATTGCATTTGCCTTGGGTCGATTTAGAGTAATCACCATTATATTACCATCGATGGCTACCTGAACTTCATCATCACCTGGGATCATATTTACCTCTCCGTAACATTAAATTTTGGTGGCGACAGTGTAGTAAAATAGAAGCCAAATTGGTATAAGGTTACCATCGAATATTGAATCAAATGTTAACACTATGAATTACAACCTAACTGCTGAACAGGACATGATAATTCGCTCACTGAGCGCCTTTCGTGAACAGGAACTGGAACCCCATGAAGCCGAGGTTGATCGGCTCGGGGAGGTATCGGAAGAACTCGGTCAACGCATCAAATCTAAGGCACTTGAGATGGGCTTTTACGCCCCAAATCTACCCGAATCAATTGGTGGCGGTGGGCTTGATTACAAAACTCTCGCATTATTTGAACGAGAATTAGGTAAAACCAGTTACGGCCTACACGGCTATATTCATCGCCCTTCAGAAATACTCATGGCCTGTGAAGGTGAGCAGATTGAAAAATACCTCATGCCTTGCGTTACAGGTGAGAAAAAAGAAGTATTCGCACTGACTGAACCCGGAGCGGGGTCCGATATCCTGGCGATGGCAACCAAAGGCGTTCGCGAAGGAGAACATTTCGTCATTAATGGTTCCAAGCATTTTATATCAAGCCCGGTGATTCCTGATTTTGCTATTCTGTTTGCCTGGACCGGTACAGCCCAGACCAAAAGAGGCGAACGCAAACTCGTCACGGCATTTCTCATCGATAAAGACACACCTGGATTTAACATTGAACGAGGCCCTCGATGCGCATCTCAACGCGCCTACCATACCTGGCAATTATCATATCAGCAGTGTCGAGTGCACGAGAGTCAAATTCTCGGCAAAGAAGGCGAAGGTTTTGATCTGGCCGATAAATGGCTAAAGATGGGCCGAGTCTGGGTGGCTGCAGGCGCCTGCGGAAAGATGGAACGATTGCTCCATTTGGCGACCGAATATGCCAGCCAGCGTAAACAATTCGGCAAGAGCATTGGGAAATTTCAGGGCACTTCGTTCAAGCTGGCTGATATTGCCACCGACCTTCAGGCTGCCGATCTACTCGTTATGTTTGCGGCAGACAAAGCGGATCAGGGCATTATGGAACCTGATGATGCCGCCAAAGCAAAATTATTTGCATCCGAAGCTGTCGGCAGAGCAGCAGATTCAACCATTCAAATTTTTGGAGGCATGGGATTAATGGAAGAATTACCGGTCGAACGCCTATGGCGTGATGCCCGACTCGACCGGATATGGGATGGTACTTCCGAAATCCAACGCCACATCATTTCGCGGTCACTGTTGCGCCAATACGAGTCTTGATGAACGAACTCAGTAAAAATCTGGACCGACTTCTCAACCCTCGACATATCGCTTTTATTGGGGGTAATGACGCGGCATTTAGCGCGGAGCAATGTGCCCGCCATTTCCGGGGGCCGGTCTGGGGCGTTAATCCAAAACGCGATACTCTCGGCGGAGTACCTTGTTTTGCAAGCGTTGATGATTTACCCGAAGCACCGGACGCGGTTTTTCTCGCGACGCCCCGCAGTGCAACGCTAAGTACAATAAAGGCATTGCGTGATCGCGGCGCTGGAGGCGTGGTCTGTTACACCGCCGGATATGGTGAGCTCGGTGACAATGGTCAGGCCGAAGAAGTAAAACTGGTTGCCGCAGCCGGTAACATGGCCCTGATCGGCCCAAATTGTTACGGCCTGATTAATTATACCAACGGCGCGACACTCTGGCCTTTTGGTGCCGGTAATAATCGATGTGAGCGGGGCATTGCACTGGTCATGCAAAGCGGGATGTTACCGGCCAATCTGACCATGAATGATCGGTCTGTTCCAATTACCTATGTCATCTCAGCAGGCAATCAATCTCAATTAGCGATTGAGGATTACATCGACCGCCTGGTCGAAGATGATCGAGTCACCGGCTTTGGTGTTTATATCGAAGCCATTAGGGACATCAAGGCTTTTTCGAAGGCCGCATTGCGAGCCCTCGAAATTAACAAACCGATCGCCGTCTTGAAAGCAGGTAGCTCTCCAATCGCTGCCCGATTGGCGATGAGCCATACCGGATCACTGGCTGGAACCGATGAAGCTTTTGAAGCCCTGTTTAAACAATTGGGAATTATTCGAGTTGTATCACCCGTGGAGATGATTGAAACCCTCAAGTTCCTGTCAATTTCCGGCGCACCAAAAGGCAAGCGCATAGCTGCCTTCACCTGCTCCGGCGGTGATGCCGGCATGCTCGCCGATTATTGCAATAAGATTGGCCTGGAACTCCCGCAGCCCTCGGCTCAGGCCGCGCGGGATCTTGCCCAACAATTACCCGATATCGCAACCGTATCCAATCCTCTTGATTACACAACCCCGGTCTGGGGCAATACTGAAGTCATGCCGGGTGTTTTTAAACGAATGATTGAAGACAACTACGACGCAGCTATCGTAATTCAGGACTTCCCCCCAAAACATATTCACGAAGACAATAGCCTGTACCGAAACGATGCTGCATCGTTTGCCTCAGCGGTACGTGAGTTGTCAGTTCCTGGTGCGGTTTGTAGCGACCTGCCCGAAAACATTGACGCGGAATCACGCAAAATCATGATTGCGAATGGAATCACACCCCTTCAAGGTCTTGATTCAGGATTAGATGCTCTAGCCAATGCCTGTCACTACGGTATAAATCGGCAACAAATTCTGGAACGAAATACTGAGTTAGATTTTGATTTATTAGAGGTTCCGGCTACCGACTCAGATTCTGAAGTACTCGACGAATTTGAAGGAAAACAACTACTTAAAATGGCAGGCATTTCAATTCCAGCCGGTATGCTCGTCACTATTGAGAGCTTTAAAAAAGTTTCCGGCACAATCAGTTACCCGGCAGTCATCAAAGCAGTCTCGGCAAACCTGCCGCATAAGTCTGAAGCCGGGGCCGTTAAAGTAAATTTGCAATCAGCTGAACAGGTAGAAGCCGCTATGGCTAACATTCAGTCATCCGTCAAAGAATACAACTCAGAACTGAACATCAATAATTTTCTGGTCGAGTCAATGGTATCGGATGTTATTTGTGAATTAATGATTGGTGTTAATACTGACTCACAATTTGGTCAAATGCTGGTCATCGCGGGGGGGGGCATTTTGGTCGAATTGCTACGCGACTCCGCAACCTTGTTACTGCCAACCAGCCGCGAACAAATAGATGACGCATTGCGTGAATTAAAAATATATCCCTTACTCACAGGTTTTCGAGGTAGACCATCCGCCGATATAGATAAGTTGCTAGACAGCATTTCTGCTATTGCATCATTTGCTCAAAGCCGGCACAGCAGTCTAATTGAAATGGATATAAACCCGCTAATGATCACCCCTTCTGAAATTATCGCTGTCGATGTCATGATTCGACAATCTCTGGTTACTGGCTGATTGAACTACTGATAGACTTCGTCGGTCTTTAGAAGAACCCTGTCGTCATAATCGACAAGTTTTAAATCAATTTATTATAAATTAAGGTGTAACCATGTCAGCGTATAAATGCAATGTCTGTGGAATGAGCGTCGGGTCAATGACCTGCGGCAGTTGTAATAAAGAACTGGTACATGATCATATTGTCACCGACGATGGCGACAAAGTATTTGTATCCAAATGTCCCGATGGTCACGGCATGGTTAAATCGCCGATGTGTTGTGCAACAGACATGACTTGCATGGCCGAATAGATCACACGATGCCTGAGCTTCGATTACAAAAATTAATGAAAATAGCGTTTGTTAGATCGACAATCGCTGTTTTTATTTTAACGCTGTTTGTTCTCCAATCGGCACAATCCGCAGCTGCCGGCGAGGCTGTTCCATTGTTTGAGCTCAATTCAGTTTACGGCAAACCTGTGGCGCTCGAATCACTGCGCGGAAAGGTTGTCATGATCAATTTCTGGGCGACCTGGTGTACGCCCTGTGTTACAGAATTACCCACTATGGCGGCGTTAAAGGAAAGTTTTTCCGACAGGCCTTTTGAAATACTGGCCATCAATATGTCGGAAGGTGCCGATCAAATTCGTCGATTCCTGTCAAACAACAACATCGATCTGAATTTCCCACTCCTGTTAGATCCAGCCGGAATTATTGCCGAAGAATATGAGGTCAAAGCCTTACCAGCAACTTTGATAATCAATAGGCATGGCAACTTTGAATTTGGAGGTGTCGGGGGCCGTGACTGGAACGAACCGGCTGTTCGCGCCGAACTTTTACCCCTTTTTGAAGCGATTCAGGCTTCCAACTAGATCCTGGAATATTGGTCATTAACCTATTATTAATCGGCCGAATAAACTTGCTGACATCGTGTTTCCTTCAACAATAACACCGCAACGAGCGCCAACAGATTGACTGCAATCAAACTACTGAAAGCCGTTTGATAACCACTCGCCGTGTAAACCGGCACGCCTTCGAGTATCCGGCCATCCCAGTCCAAATCCAGCAACCACCCGATTAGCGGCTGCATCACTGCCCCAGAACCCACAATACACATATTCATCAATCCGAGTGACGTGCTGTTATAACCGGAATGGTTCAATTCCTTAACTGAACTAAAACAAACCGTCATCGCACTGCCTCCTGCTCCAACCACAAAAATAAGCACTGACAACCAAAACCGATCATCGGGCGTCGCATAAAACAAAATGCACAACCCTGATAATGAAACGATAGCGCCGACGTTCATAATAAGATTTCGTCTGCCGCACCGATCCGAATACCAACCGGACAACGGAGAAAATACCGCCCATCCGACGAACAACATTGAGGTAATAGCAGCCGCTTCGGTTGTCGACAACCCCCTAATACTACTCAACCAGGGCACGCCCCAAAGTCCTCCAAATGCGAGCATTGTCGCGGCCATTCCAAATCCAATGGTCGCACACAACCAGGTCTGTCGATTATTGGCTACCTTTTTTAACCCTGCCAGAATACTGGGACCATCCTGTGTTTTTTTCAACACAGTTTGTCGCCGTGGGATTAACAGAAAAAGCAGAATAGCGAGCATCAAAGCTAATCCACCCAGTCCGAACATTGTACCGCGCCAACCCACCGCTTCAACCACCTGCCGAAGCGGTGCTTGACCAAACACGCCACCAAACATTCCGACCATTTGTAGTAGTCCTGCGAGCATTGCGTATTGCGCTGGTTTGAACCAGTAACCGGCAATCGCCATGGTTCCAACAAATCCAAAAGCAACCGTAGCGCCAATAAATGCCCGTCCTAATGAAGCCATCGCGATCGAATCACTCATCGCGAACATCACAGAACCTATTGCGCAGAAGGCAGCTGCAAAACTCATCAGCTTTCGCGGGCCAAAGTGATCCGTCAACATTCCCACGGGTAACTGGATTGAAGCGTAAGCATAAAAATAAAAGGCTGATAACGACCCAAGCGCCGCACCACCTACTGAGAATTCACGCATTAGTTCATCGGTCATGACACTGGGAGAAACGCGTTGCACAAAAGCGTAACCGAAAAAAATCGCACCTAATGCAAAAGCAACTGCCGCTTTTCTGGGGGTAACTTCAACGAAGGTAATAGATGTCAATGCGAGGTTTCTATTTAATATTTTGAGAAATTAAAGTATCACGAATGAACCACTTGTGATCGGCTGAATTTTAAAATGAAGGTGTTTTTTCACAAAAATTAACGACGTATTTCATCAATTATTGTAAATCCTTAACGACTGAATAGCCCTACTTCGTAATTGAGAAAAGTCTACTTCACTAACTGGCCAGGAGGCGGAGGATTTAAGCTAACCTATATGAACCCGAGGCCGAAGGAAGCTTATTGATAACATACGAATTTGAATCATATGAAATAACAATCACCGCAACAGCAGTAATCAAAATGAAGTAACCTCAGCTGATCAAAGGTTTTAAACCCAGAGACTCAATTATCGTCGCCTGATCTTCAAGTTTACCAAGCAACTTTTCTCTGTCATCAATTAGTCGTGTGATTGTCACCGCAATGGCCGCCTGATCCGAAAATGCCTGAAGTAAACTCAATTCACTATCGGTAAAAGGATTAACTTCCTGACGGTAAATTGTAAAGGCGCCCGCGAGAACATCACGATGAATCATCGGTATAGCGAGAAAACTTCTTGCACCACCCAGGTCAGCGGTGGCTACCCGAAGCGAATCACCATTTCTATAAAGGTCTTCAGTCCGCACATCATGTATATGTATGATTCGATGTTGTTTGGCCATTCTTCCCAAACCCGTTTTCGGACCGGGATACAAAGTTTCCGCCTGGATATAATCCTGAAAAGCAGCCGGAACATTTTTCAGACCCGTGGCCTTAAATCCGTCATCAACAGTTAACCAAACTATACCAAGCTGTGAATGCGAGAGTTCCAATGCGTAATCAAGAATTACGTCAAATATTGCTTCCAGGTCACCCGGTGAATAACTAATAACCCGCAATACCTCATTGATAGCGCGCTGTTGGCTAACCAGGGCTGTTATCGAATACTCAGGGGTTGATGATGTCATTGCTTCACCGTCTATTGAAGGCACTGAATTCATTTCGTCGAATGCACTTAACTGATTGATAAGCTCGGTCTTATTGCTTATGCCAAGTTTTTGATAAATATTGGCAATATGGTTCCGAACCGTTGCTTGAGAAATACACAGCAGCATCGAAATTTCTTTCGCGGTCTGACCTAGCGCATATAGTTTCGCGATCTCCGATTCTCGGGAAGATAGGTCATTAATGAGAGGGTTTATTTTAATTTCATGCTCAGCCTGAGAGTTTGGTGATCTATCAACCCGTAAAATGATACGAATTGACTACTCAAAATAATACAACCCAACTATATCTCACTCAAAGACCAGACTCTACTCTTCCTAAAATAACAGCCGGCATGGTTTAACTCAGACCATGGCAGACTTGAAATCAGCAAAACAGGAATAGTCGAGATGAAAAAAATTTGGTGGATATTAACGGTTCTGACTTTGGCACGAACGGCCATGGGCTTCCAGTTTCAGTCACTTGCAGTGATGGGGCCGACGTTAATCACTAACTCAAACCTTAGCTACATCGAACTAGGAACACTAATTGGAATATACCTGTTACCCGGTATATTGTTTGCAATCCCCGGAGGATGGCTTGGCAAACGGTTTGGTGATAAACCTGTTGTAGTGACTGGCCTGGTAATGATGACTATCGGTGGTTCGTTACTGGCACTGGCGGATTCCTATCATCACATGTTCTTAGGTCGATTACTGTCTGGGCTCGGTGCAGTTTTGCTCAACGTGTTAATGACAAAAATGGTTACCGACTGGTTCGCCGAACATCGGCTTTCGGTGGCAATGGGAATATTTATAACGAGTTGGCCGCTAGGGATTTCAATCGCTCTGCTGACCATCGGTCCACTAGAGTCTATGATCGGACCTGAAATGATCTTTTTTGTACCGGCAATATTATGCGCTTCTGTTCTGGTTCTGGTTGCTACAATTTACTCTAATCCACCTCAATCTATTGAAGCGGAAAAGACTTCAATAGATTCATCGAAGTCAAAACTGACAGGCTATGAATTTAGCGGTGTTGTCATGTGTGGATTGGTCTGGAGCTTATATAATGTCGCACTTATTTTACTGTTAAGTTTTGGGCCTGAATTTTTAATCGCACAAGGAGTAACACCCATCACGTCAGGTGCAATCGTTAGTTTGACCAGTTGGTTAATCATACCTGCTTTGCCACTGGGTGCATGGATTGCCGAACGAACCGGAAACCCTTTTACTACGATGGGTGTAACGTTTATAACCATTGCGATTTTGTCCTGGATGATTCCATTTACTT
>JBLIOG010000185.1:0-7994 GCA_047639625.1 Gammaproteobacteria bacterium | reverse complement strand
CTGTCCCGGTTTTGCATTGCCGGAGAGAAAAGCTGAATCGAAAGCATTCGACCTGGTGGTTAAAATTTGGCAGGATCAACCGGCTGGAAGGCGCAATATTGGGCGTGTCGTTGGAAATCAATAAGATTTCGGATGCTCCAAGGCTGGGCTGCGTCGCTAATATCTTTCTTTGTCTTGGTGAAATTAAGGAAAATAGGGCATTTATTCTTCCTATACTTCCAAATTAAATTACCGGAGTGATATTCTGGTTTCCTCGCAGTCTGTTTTGTGGATCATATTCCGCCTTAATTTTCTGAAGCCTCGGATAGTTGTCTCCAAAAGAGGAATGGACCCGTGCTTCCGTTTCATCGTCGGACATGTAGTTACTGTAGACGCCAGAGTCCATGTAGGGTGATAAGGCTTCATAGGTTTTTCGAGTCCATTCAATATTCTTTTTGGTATCGCTCTCGTCCATCCACTGGGAAATAATCAGAATGTAAAATCCTTCACTACGATTGGGGTAAGCAGTTGAGCTCGGGGCTGGTCGAATGGCTGCACCATGGAAATGGTCGATGATGATGCGGCTCATATCCGATGGGCACACCTTAAATCGTTCGACCAGACATTCAATAGCTTCGTTTGTTAATTCCTTGATGTAGCTTGATTTCCAGTAGTTGAGGGCGAGTTTTGGAAAGCTACTGTCTACCAGGGTATTCAGCTCACTGTATGAAATGGGACCCAGCGTGTTCATAATGGGATTGCCGAATTGATTCAATTTTTGAATTTCTTCAGTGGAAGATTGTTCGTCACCACAATGGCACACGAATAGTGCTGCGCAAAGCGTTCCTAACTGTTCAGGGATGTGCCGGATAACTGTTAATAGTGATAGTTCGTCAGGCGCATTCGACATTCTCTGACGGTAATATTTCAGAAGGCTATGAATTTCATCTTCTGGGTACAATGACAATCCACCCTGGACGATAGGCCCGACCGAATGCACGTTAAATTCAAAAGAGGTCACGATGCCAAAGTTGCCACCGCCACCGCGAATAGCCCAGAACAAGTCGGTATTTTCCTGTTCGCTGGCATTCAAGATACCGTGAGAAACCGTTACTACCTGAGCGGAACGAAGGTTATCAATGGTTAATCCGTATTTTGGCATTAGCGCGCCCAATCCACCACCCAGAGTCAAACCGGCCACTCCGGTAGAAGAGATCATGCCACCGGTGGTGGCCAGCCCATGCAATTCGGTTTCTCTGTTTAATTCACCCCATGTAACACCCGGTTGAACACGAACGACACGAGACTGAGTATCAGTGAACATGCCTTTCATCAAGCTTAAATCAATCACCAGCCCATTGTCGCAGACGGCTCGACCCGCGACATTATGCCCGCCACCACGGACCGCAATTTCAAGGTCTTTAGCGATACCGTATCTAAGGGCCTCACAAACATCGGCGGTCGACAGACACTGTAAAATTATTCGAGGGCGTTTATCTATCATTCCATTGTGAACCCTGCGAGCGCTTTCATAGCTGTCATCACCGGGACGAATTATGGGCCCGGAGAATGCCGGATCGAGGTTTTCAGGAAATTCCTGATGGTTGTTAGAGGTATTCATATTTTTCGATGCTCGGCGGATTCAAACATGCCTATTCTAGAAACTCCCTGTTTAATTAACTAGTTGGTATAATTAGAAATATTAATTCGATTTAATAGAACAATGATAAATCATTTACGCGCTATCTATATTTTTAATAAAGCAGTGGAAACAGGCTCGTTCCGAGCAACTGCGAGAGCACTAGACCTTTCACCTTCGGTTGTGAGCTATCACATTTCTCGCCTGGAGAAGGAATACAGCATGGCCTTGTTTTATCGGTCTACTCGACGACTGACTTTAACCCAAGATGGCAAACGAATTTTCGACAAAGTTCAGCCACTGATACAAGGTGTTGAAAGCGAATTAGATACCTTGTCTACAAACATTGAACAGCCCGTGGGGGAGTTGAAAATTACCGCGCCTGCCGGTTTTTCTGGAGGATTTATTACTCGACAAATTGCGAGTTTTTCGAATCAATATCCGAATATCAAACTGTCCATCAGTTACTCCGATTTGCACGAGGATATTATCGGTAATGGTATTGATCTTGCGATTCGAGGTGGCGCGATGAAAGATAGCAACCTAATGTCCCGGAAGATATTTTCTCTGGAGCGCAAGCTGGTGGCCTCACCTGAGTTTATTTCGAAACTGCAGACCTTAAAAACCCCGAAAGACCTGTTAACTCTGAACTGGATCTGGCATGAATCAACACCAAATTATCGCACCTTTAAACATACGAAATCCGGGCGAAGTCAGAAAGTAAAAATAAACCCAACCATGGTTGTTGATAATGGCAGTGCTATGTGCGGTATGGCGATGGAAGGCTTAGGGTTGATTACTGCACCTACTTATCTGATGAATGAATACCTAAATGCTGGTAAGTTACTGGAGCTATTGCCTAACTGGAAGCTTGATCCATTTGAAATACATGCTGTCTGGCCAGGGAATTCACCTCGAATAGGTATTACAAGTCGGTTTATCGATTATCTCGCAGGGGCAAATATCGACTAGGTGCCGGTTCTTTTCGATAAATTTCATTTATATTAAAACTGTTTTTTAACAACAAAATATCTGTGTACATAAGGTCTGACGCCTCATAATACTGTACATATTTTTGTACGGTGCCGCGGGCGACTTTTAGTATTGCCGAGATTTGGGCTTTGTTTAGTCCATTTATTGCGTAAAGCTCAAAAATTCTGGAAGTTTTTAAATCGAAATTTTGGCATTAGAATATCGCTCGTTGCATTGCTCAGTTTTTCTGGCGTTGTATTTGTTAAAGCCTATCCCATGATTAAATATCGAACACGGGTGTCGGGGAATATAGAGTAAATTTCCGCAGCTTTGTCATATCCCTGTGAATATGGTTTCATCGTTCAATCAGGTTAACTGGCACAAGTTTGGCTTTCACAGGGAGTATCAACGGATGAAAGACCCACTTGTGTGGCCATGGATACTGCCGGAATTTCCCGGACGTCGTATGCGTCGGTTCCGACAGGTGGTTTCGATATTTCTATTACTGGGACTGGCTCTGTCGACGGTCACCCGTCGCGCTGAGTTGCGATGAGAAATTTGAAGGTTTAAACCGGCGCACCCGTCGAAACCGTCGCCGCCCTATGTTTCATAGGGGTCTCAGCGGCGCCGGTTAGCCAATTTCGACGGCTGGTCGGGGTCACTCGCCTGAGGGGCTCGGGAGGAGGTTCGGCTGCACCTCGAACCGACCCAGAGTCCGACAGATTCTTCGCCTCCGGAAAACTCTCGGGCAGGGCATGGCAACCCCCATCGGGAGCCCTCCGTGAGCAGAGACGGTCGACTCGGCGGCCACACCGGCGAAACCGATAATCCAGAAATATTCGGGCTGAGTTCGGGTTCGAACGGGGTTCGATCACGTCAAAAACTCTCGAGTTACTTGGCTCTTTGAAAAGAAACTTGCATAATCAAAGCATAAATTTCGAGTGACCAAGGAGAGCGGGTTCGATTCCGCCCCTGGCACCATTCATTGGTTTTTATTGTTCCATAACATCCCAAAAATTGAAAAATCACGATGTCGTAACAGACATTGGCGAAGCTTCATTAGAATACATACTGTCAGCACATACTGAGCATTGCTTTAAAGTCGATTTATTCCCGGAAAGTGCAATCGGTCAATTTCAGTCCTTCGACATCCGAATTATAGAAGCGCAGAGAACGCAGTGCGCAAGATCTCTTCTATTACATTCATTGGCGATGCCTTCTTTTGGCAGTCTCATTGCACTTCCAGTTTGAGCATCGAAACTCGACTAGTTAATAATGACGATTGTGCTGCTCTATGGAAGAGAAACTCAATCGCGATTAAAAATATATTCTTCCCGAAATAAGATGGATCAATTACAAACTAATGGTACTTTCTATATCATTCAGGACGATACGGATTTCCAGATATTCAGAGATATCATCGATGATGTTAATGATTGCAGGATCATTGAATGAATCGGTCAATTCCTGAATCTGCTGTTCAAGCTCTCGTATCTTATAATTGTATATCAGCGTACCTTTGTTACCCAGAATATCTTTAAGATCTTTCTTGTCTGCAAAAGAACTCGCTAAAACAATTGTATATACTGAGGAGCTTTCTATCAGAGATGAAAGAGAACTGCGGGTAAATTCGGTCGAAGAATTCTCTCGACCATCGGTGGAAAGAATAACTATTTGTATATTTTCATCGCGAGCTTTCAGATCAAAAATCCCTTTCCCCCAACTGTCATACAAGGCTGTAGCTCCTCTAATAAAGGTATCATCCTCAGTGAGCGCATTTTCTATATCGATCTCAGATTGTATAAATCCATTGGTCACGTCAACGACCTGTTGATTAAATCGTATCACCTGTCTGGGAGAACCTTCAGGTAGGATTCCGTCAAAATAACCCTGGTAACGGGATGCATCTTCGATATCTGTATCTGTCATACTACCCGAATAATCCTGGATATAGCTGACGGCAGCATTAAGTTCAATATCCTCAACATCAATAGTCAGAGGCGTCTCATTCCCAGAAGAGTCAACACCGAAAGCTTCCACTTCTGATACTAATTGAGTACTGGCACCACCATTTTGCATCGCGGTAAGAATGATCGAATTTGTGGTGTTATTCCAGTCAAGCACCCGGATATGATCTATCTCTAACTCTATGGATTCAAATTTCACTTTGAGCTCAGGTGAAGGGATTTGTGCAAATGAATTACGACAATTGGCACTCAAACCATTACCGTTATTGGCAACTACTTCGAGTACTTCCTCAAGCGTTTTAATGTCCTCATCCTGACAGGCCGCTTTTACATTTTCCAGGGCCTTTTTGATATCATCCTCGTTCTCTATTTTTGTTTCTCCACAGGCCGACAACAGAATTAGTAGTCCCGTCGCCGATAAGAAAATGCCTAAATTTTTACGAACAATTAACCAATATCCTAAAACAGTAAAAAATAAAAAATTTATCATCCTGACCTCAATTCCTTTTAGATTATATTTGCAAGTATTACCCTTGGGGCTTTAATACTTATGATTCCTCATTAATAACCGATTTCATCGTTAGAGTGTGGGCAGCGCCAAACGGGCTTATTACCTGTGCGACCCTCGGTTTCTAGAACAGTTACAAAGATGATTATGCGCCCAATTCCAATATTGTCGCAAACAGGGATGCTCTTTTTAACGTTTATTTTTAAAAATGTACCTGTATATCTCGTAACCGACCTTAGTAATTTCACTTGAATACTGACGTGGTCCAGAATATTAAAAATGCAGCTGGAGCGGTTTTTTCGCAAACAGTAGGAAGGCAGGTTGCCGCTGATTTCAGGATTGCGCAGAATCAGTTGTCTGAATTTTATACCGGCTTTGAATTTAG
Organism: Gammaproteobacteria bacterium; assembly: GCA_047639625.1. Taxonomy (GTDB): domain Bacteria; phylum Pseudomonadota; class Gammaproteobacteria. The sequence goes on along the minus strand of JBLIOG010000185.1, from coordinate 2,544 downwards.
AAAAAAATTGAGACGCCTTAGTCGACTGAATCAACGATTAACAAATGCCTCGTCTGTTCACACTCTAATCAACATGGCCAAATTCACCCCGCTCCAGAATATAAATAGTCTGGCGAATCACTTCTGGGTTTCGCATCATAAATGGGTGACTGACCGGTAGATCGATAAAGTCTTTCATGCCTTCGATTTTTGTTTTTTCGACCGCAACTTTTCCATCATTCCTTTCCGGTATAAGCGTTGAGAGTATAGGGTTTACGCTGCGAGTGCCCGCGATAACACCGAGCTCAAAGTTTACCGGGCCCAGGTACAGTGGAAGGTCGTGTTCATTAGTTCCAAGTTCGACCGCGGTGGGTCCATTGACAATTTTGAAGCCAGCCAGTTTTTTGAGGCGGTCAACTACCTCGCTTCCCTGATTGGGCGGTCCTAACATGACTATTTTTTGTAGACCTTCGATGCTGGTTTGCTGAGTATACTGGTGCACTAGAATACCGCCCAAAGAATGGGTGACGAAATGGATCGAGGCTGCCCCTTTTTTATGACATGCCTCAAGCCCTGATTCGATCGCCATTTTAGCAAGGCTTCGAATAGCCAACGTGTGCGAAGGATAAACGACATTGACAGTGTCGAAGCCATGTTTATTGAGAGCTCTTTCTAAGCGCCGCATGGATTGGCTGGTGCGCGCCAATCCATGTAACAAAATGACACATTGCTTTAACTGACCTGGACTACTTATCGGGATTTATTAAGCGTTCGCTGTTATTCATAAAGACGGTTTTATGAAGGTTTCCATACTGTCGGGTTTTACTATTTCAATCAGAAGTCAGCACGTCCCCAGAGGGTTTTTGCCAGTGGCGTATCGAGTTGGCGTAATACTCCAGTACGGTGATCGATTCCTCGTTAGCGCTATATAAACCACCCTGCAGGTCGACAAAACCGCGTCCGACCAGCATATCAAGCGCCGCGGTCAATATGGGTTCGAAGCTACCTGAGGATATATCGATAGGAGCACCTGATATTTCAAGCTGGCGAATTCGCAAAAGCGCATCGGCTTTTAATTCCAGAGCGCTTTTGCGCGTCTTCCGATTACTGACCATAATCTCAGCCATTAATGCGATCGGTAAGATGGGAATGACCTGCCTAATATCGTGCATCAATTTTTTCGCCAGTATTTTGATACCAGCGAACCTGGCGTCCTGGTCTAGTTGACTAAAATCGATATTTTCATCCATACAGTATTGTTGAACAGAAACGGGCTTACCAAAGTTGACGCTTGCATATCCGAAGCGACTCCAGCGCACATTTCGGCGCATCATTAACGTTTTCATGAAAAACTTTAGAGACGTTTTAATAACAAACCAGGTGCTGCGTTTTTTTGCCCCGGGTTCGATTCGCCGAATCAGACTCTTGTCTTCAATCACCCGGTCGTAGTTAATACCGACCGGGATGAATACGATGTCGTGATCGATATGTGGGTGATAATCCCGCAGCATGTAATCGATAAACCCTAGACGAGGTTCACGTAAATTGCCGTCACGTGTCAATCCACCTTCAAGAAAAACCGCCTGACACACTCCAGCGCGAGTGGATAGATTGACATAGCGTTCGAGCACGCGACGGTACAGAACATTACGCGAATCGCGCCGTACAAAAAAAGCGCCCATCGACTTGATCAGCGTTTGTAAGGGCCAGATCCGTGCCCACTCGCCTACCGCATAGGACAGGGCCGTCTTTTCCGCGACCAAAAATGACACCAGAACATAATCCATATTACTGCGATGGTTCATTACGAACACAACGCTACTACCCGGGTTGATTTCCTTCAACTGGTCATTGTCGTAAAACCCGACGCGGATCCGATATATCAGGCGGCCTATTTTTTTCGCCAGCCAGTATCCAAATCGAAAATAAATATAGGCATTAAAAGTTGGGGCAATTTCGGTGGCGTATTTCAACGCTTTGGCCTGCGCAACCTCGATAGGCGTTTCATATTCACGCGCGTATGCTTTGATCGCCGCGACAACCTTGTCGTCAAAAATGAGTTGATCGATGGGTGCCTGCTTACGGGTGAGCTGGAATGGACGGATTTCTATATCAAGCCGCGTATTAACTTCCTTGATGACCCGATTGACGCGTCTTCGCAAATACCAACGCATACCCGGCAAAAGAACCCTGTCGAGGGCTAGTACAGCGCTGAATACTAGAAACAGGATAAATAACCAATAGGGTAAAGTTACAGTTTGTTCCATGACTGCAGATTATTACGCTTATTACCTTGATTGAGCAATTTAGCCTGTATTCGAAAACTTGTGCGGCCTAAAATTTTGCGAACCTGGATAACCGGGACAGATTTATTTAATTGGTGATCTTTTACTCTTTGGCTGGCTGACCCGGGCGTTTGAATTCTAGTCTGATTCCTGTCCGTAGCTCGATTTCCTCGACGAACGGGGCTCCCCCGCAATGGCATTCACTTTTCAGAAAATATTTTCAGGCTTTCGCATCGGCTCGCAAGTCACTGATTAATATTATTTATTTCCATCACGACGA
>JBLIOG010000184.1:0-8060 GCA_047639625.1 Gammaproteobacteria bacterium | reverse complement strand
ATCCGGAATTTTTCGCCGGATCCAGAACACAACGAGCGGAATGAAGAATACGAATCCGATCAGTCGACCTAACATCCGGTGTGAATACTCAAACCAGAAAATGGATTTAAATTCACTTAAGTCGAAATGGCGATTAATTTTCTGGAACTCTGGAAACTGTTGATAATTTTCAAATTCCTGTTGCCACTCGCCATCACCAATGGGCGGCAATACACCATGGATTGGATGCCAGTTAACCATCGAAAGACCTGATCCAGTTAAACGGGTTACACCACCTAAAATCACCATCGTGAAAATGAGCAGCAGGCAAACAAACAACCATCGACTAATCATCGGGTTGGATTCAAGATCCGAATGCATTATAGTTTTTCTCAGAGTTTGAATTTAATTAACCAAAGGATTTGCCCGAAACCGTTCGGTGTTATGACGACCTTCAGCATACTTATCGAGCTTGCCCTCCATCGACCGGTTCAACAGTTTCAACCGTTCAGAAGTACGTGGGTGCGTCTTTAAAAGCACGGACATATCTGCATCCCGAGGATTGATGCTATCAATGGTGGTCAACACATCGAGTAAGGCATAGGGATCGTAACCAGCTCGAGCGGACAGCACAACACCGTCCCGATCAGCCTGATATTCGTATTTACGATCCAGCCCGGTGGAGTACAACTTAATACCCGTATTCACCAGTTTATCCAGTTTTTCGCGAGCGGCTTTATCCTCGACTACTTTAGTCCCCATACCTGTCCAAAAATCACGCTTCATTGTTTTCTGTAATGCCTTTAAGTGGTGCTTGCCTTTTACATGAGCAATTTCATGCGCCAAAACCGCTGCGAGTTGAGCCTCATTTTCGAGTAATTGATACAAACCTGCTGTAATAACGATTTGCCCTCCAGGTGCAGCAAAAGCACTTATTCCAGTGGAATTCATAACACCGAATCGCCAGGGCAAATTTTTACGCCCGCTATGTGAGGCCACCCAATAACCGACATCGTTCACATATCGCTGTAAACGTTTATCATCAACTAACGGGGCAGCTCCTAATAGTCCGGCAAGCAGTTTATTGCCCATATCAATCTCATCTGAAGTAGAAACCTTGCCTCGAATTTTATCGATATCCTTCGATAAAACTTTTAAATCATCGAGATCAAAGGCACCGACACTTGCAGTTAAAATTCCGAACAGGAGGAAACCTGATATTGGCAAAAGAAGTAGTCGAAATAACTTCATTTCTTTTTCTTCAGAAAAGGCACCTTCGAGGCACGCAAATGACCGGCTTCCTTAAAATTAGCCATACGGTTTTTATGACTAGCAAATGTTTTTAAAAGTTCAAATTGATCGAAGTCAGGTTTAGCCGTATTAATTGCCTCTTGGCTCAATCCTCTCACACCGATCGTCGCGGTACCGGCAGATCCGCTAGATCCGTTACTATTGTTAAAGAATCCGCTGGCCTTGCGTGACCAGGACGCAAGTCCAGCGAGGAATCCTCGAGAGTCTGATTCCGTTTCTATCTCAGTGCCAGAAGCACTATCAAGCTCGCGAACCTGATAGGTTCTAACCCAACCCGTCAGGGCTCTTTCAACCGACTGGACTTTTTTCCACCCACCCGAACGATCCAGCAGATCAACCCTGAGACCAGGATTTAATTTTTCCACCTTTTCACTACTTGACGAGGCTTCGCTATACAGATTGGCAACACGGACAATAACGGCCTGCTGACTATCTGCAAATAATAATGTTGGAAATAGCAGTACAAAAAAAAGGAGGAACAGGTTTTTCAATCAATTGGGCGAGACAAACGGAAGAGAAAGAATAAACTGGAAATAAGACAAATTCCAGCTTCCTTTCAATATACGGGGCAGCTGAATCGCAGACAAAAAAAAGGCGCTAAAAAAGCGCCTTCCCCGTCCTCGCTGCTATTCAATATTATTATAGTGCAGCAATCTCCTCCAGATTCTTAGCCTCGACAAACCTTCATCGAAGACAGCAATTTTTCTGAAAGCCTTACGGCTACTGAATTTATCAAGCGGTAGTAGACCACAGGCTTTCTGAATTTTCTAGCCAAATTTACGTTTATTTCAAGCAAAGAACTCAAATATCAGCGAGATGATAGCCCCTGCGTAATTTATTTGGGTTGAAACCCGATAAAATTTCTAATGGTAGTTATCGAGGCGCTATTGTCGAGTAGAATCACCCTAAGTCCGACAGGCTCCTGGCATCGTTATTCAGCCAAAAATACTCAACGTCTGTGGGTAAAGCTGATCGACCCGGCCTCGACCGAATATCACATGATGCTGGTACGTCAAAATACGTCAATGGCCGGCCCGATAAGTTCACCTGCATTTAGACGGTAGTTTTTCATTTACAGGAAAAACAAATGGCTTTGCTTCAGCGCTCAAGTTTGAGAGCGATCTGGCTTTTTAAGACATAGGTACTGATGAGTAAACGAATCAGGTTTTAGAAAACTTACGACCTCAATCAAGGATTTCAAAGGGAAATGTATCGAGTCGTTCAATACCACTCTCTGTTACCAGGACCTGTGTTTCGAGCTTTACGGATTCGCTACCCGCTTTTGCAATCAGGCTTTCAACACATAAAACCATTCCTGTTTCTATAAAGCCTGGGTAGGCACCTGCAAAATCCGGCGCGAGCGGTATAACTGGCCACTCATCAACCATACCAACTCCATGTACGGCTAATGAATAACGATAGGGTTCATACTGCGGTGGGATCGGCCAGGCCTGTTCGTTAAATTCGGCATAACTGAGACCTGGTTTTATAATGTCCAGATTATGCTGAATTTGATCCAAAGCGGCTGAATACACTTCTTTTTGTTGGACATTCATCCGCGTATGGCCGCAGGTCCAGCTCCTCGATAAATCGGCACAATAACCGTAAGGCCCGACCATATCGGTATCAAAAGAAATCATCTCGCCCTCTCGACAAATCGAATCGGAACATTCCTGATACCAGGGATTGGTTCGAGCGCCACAGGTTAGTAGCCTGGTTTCAAGCCATTCCCCCCCTGATCGTGCATTTTCAAAATGCAATTCAGCCCAGAGTTCCTGTTCAGATTTTCCGGGTAACGAATGTTCATATATCCGCGCCATGCCCGCTTCACAGACCCGAACAGTCCACCGCATTAACTCGATTTCATCAGCTGATTTTATCGATCGGGCTTTTTCGGTAATTTCCTGCCCCTCGACAACCTCCAGGCCCTTTTTCTCTAACGCACGGAGTCCTATTGGTTCGAGCTTATCGACAGCAATCCGTTTATTACCTTTGCCATGATGCAGCATCAGATCTGCGATCTCCGCGCTCCAATCTTCCAGCCGTTGACCGGCTAGATCGCCAGCCGTCATATAAATCCAGGCGATTGAGTTTCGAACTTCGTCAATTCCTTCATAACCATCGCATAGGTGATGGCAACCCTTGAATTCGAACATGATGGCCGGTCCTTCGGCAAACACGATGGCATACCGTATTGCATTATGCGAGGTCCAGACCTGCATATTGGTTGCATCTAAAGCGTATCGAATATTGACCGGGTCATAAAGCAGAATAGCGCAACAATCGTGTTCAATTAATCTTTCACGAATTCTTTTCAGTCGATACTGACGCGCTTTAATGAGGGTTTCCTGAGGAATAGGACTCCTCAAAGGCTTGTCACTACCGTCCTGATTCAGATAACTGCGTTTTCGATCGTCGAACCCAATATCAGACATTAGATCTCCCATAGAATCCGAGCTGTTCTTCCCGGGAAAACCTGACCCCGGGCTTTTGATAATACGAAAAAACAGTAATGATCCGTTCCTGGTTCCCTTTTACCGGGGAGACTCGATGCAAGGTATTTCTGCCTCGAAAAATATTTACAGTGCCGGCAGCTAAAGGTAGCGTTTCTATATCCCTTTGGTCGCCTGTGAGAAATTCAGCAATATTATCGTAACTGGGGTTCAAGTCGCTCCTTAATCCAGTTTTATACTGAAACTCACCTCCGGCGTTGGCAGCCTGCAATAATAAAGTCGTGGTGAATTCAGACCGATCAAAATGCCAGTTTAAGGCCTCTGAATCTCGATAAGCCATAACATTGACACAAGCCAGATCGTCATCCATGACGTGAAGACGAGGCAATTCCATTATCTCAGTTAAGAAATTTATGAACGGTTGCCAATTATAAAGCTGTAAAGGAATACTACCTGCGATCTGATCAGCGCAAACGGTGCGATTGATGGTCTCATATTCTTTAAGCGCCGGGTGATCGGCATCCAGATCCGCCATTTTTTTCTGGAAGTAAATATTGTGTTTACGCTTATGATCAAAAGACGACCCGCTCATTACTGGAAGTATCTGATCAACAGCCTGCCTGGCAGCTTCGGCCAGCAAAAAACCAGACAAGTTGAATAGTCCAGTTTTATGAAGATCGGTCTTACAGCGTGAAACCAGATTGTTATATCTATCGGTATCAGGCTGATCAATCGGAAATTTGTCGAGATTCAAATAAGCGCTAATCATTCTGACATTTAAGCATAAACAACCTGAACGACTCGTTGATTTTAATTAACAATCAGGGACTACTCCGTTATCAGTCGACGCACCGGTGCTTCTTTGATCGGCCAGTGAACCATGGCGGCAAAAACCCCAAGTGCAACACCTAACCACCAAACGGTATCGTAGGTCCCGGTTATATCGTAAAGAGCACCTCCTAACCAAACCCCAAGAAATGATCCGAGCTGGTGTGAAAAGAATACGATCCCACCCAGTGTGCCCAAATAACGGGTGCCGAACATAACAGCAACCAGCGCATTAGTTGGTGGAACCGTCGAGAGCCACAATACCCCCATAATGATCGAAAATATGACCACGCTGACCGAGGTCTGAGGTAGCAATAAAAATAACGCCACAACGATTGACCGAGCCAGATAAATCCATGACAGTAACATGGGCTTTGAATATTTCTGTCCAAGCACACCCGAGGCAAGTGATCCGATAATATTAAAAAAACCAATCAGGCTGATAGCGATGACAGCCCATTTTGCTTCAATACCAATATCACTAATATAGGCCGGGAAATGGGCGGTAATAAACGCCACCTGAAACCCGCATACAAAAAAGCCGGCCGTCAGTAAAACATAACCTCGAGTAGCAAATGCTTCAGAAATAACTTCAGCAAACGTTTGTTCGATGTCCTGATTCGAAATTTTTGAAGTTGATGCGTTTCCCCGTAATGGTATGGCTAGTAAAGGGATCAGTCCCATAAACATTGCAACGTAAATCAGACTGTCCCCCCAACCATAAGCGTCGATTAATCCCTGCGAGATCGGCGCGAATAAAAACATTCCAGCAGAACCAGCCGCGGTACCCAGGCCAAACACCAGGGACCGTCTATCGGCACTGACCATACGCGCAAGTGCAGCCAGGATAACCCCGAATGAACAGGCCGCTACGCCCAGACCCACGAGAAGACCCCCTCCAATATGCAACCAGAGCGGGGATGGTGCCATTGACATGCACAGCAAACCAGAGGCATAGAGGACAAATCCGACTGCCAAAACTCGCCAGGTACCAAAACGATCGGAAATAGCACCAAAAAAGGGCTGACCCAATCCCCAAAACAAATTTTGTAGCGCCATGGCCATCGCAAAAGTTGTTCGATCCCATCCCGTGTCGTGAAGCATCGGCAGTTGATAAAAACCCATTGACGATCTTGGCCCAAAAGCCAACAGCGAAATAATACAGGCGCAAGTTATCGCAAGGTAAGGGATTGACACAGGAGAGGCAGCTTTGGTATCCGACATGGTTCATTCCAGAAATGTGAAGAGTAAGAAAACTTTACGACTGGACCGCCAACAGGGCAATCGTTGCTGGAAAATACTTCAGGCAGTACTTAAAATAATTACTTGCTGTATCCGTAATAATTCAGGAACTCATTAAAATGATAACGGTCATCTTCTGACAAGCTATCCGTAAGCAATTCACATAAATGCGCCAGGGAATCAGCGTTTATCAATGTATTCGAAATCAGTTGTTCCGATTTTTCACGCCCGATGTACCTGGAAAACTCCTTCTCGATTCGCTCACGAGTATTCGGTTCGATTTCAAAACCACCCGACATAGAATTGACCGAACCAGGTACTCTCGACAGATAGCTACTAGATAATTCGTAAACTACGTGGACTTTCTCATGCTTATCCAGACGTGTTCCTGCTTCGTCCAGTTGTTCTGAGTAGCTCGAAGACATGCTACAGACCATTTCATAAAACGATTTGGAAATCAGTAATTGATTTTCACGCGCAAAATCCATCACACGTTGTGCATCATTAATACCTGCACCGACACAATTTCGATCACCACTGATACCATTCGTGATTTTAATCGGCCCCAAATTTAAACCGAGCCGAACCTGATAGGCTGCAGCGGAGTTCACATCAATAGCTGAGAAAGTCCGCTGTAAGGTTAATGCAATCGAATACAGTTTTTCTGGATCGCCCAGGTAACATATTGCACAGCCGTCACCCGTATCGAGTTGCAGGCATTCATCACGGTTCAGCATTTGTAATGCTGGCACTACAATAGCTGTAAAATTCTGTTTGATCGACATTTGTTGATCAACAGCTTCTTTCGTATATCCTACGATATCGAGAAACAATACGCTGGCTAGCCAGGTTCTATTTTCAGTCATTGTGATGACTCCTAAATTCATGGAATAATCGGGGCAATCGATCAGGCAGAAACCATCTGGTCGATTATCCGTCAGTATAATTGCTGATCACCGAGTAGTCTGTCGGACTTAGGTTACCGTGATTAGGTTCTATTACAAGTTTAGCGACATTAAATATGCATTCAAACAAAAATCTATCAGAAACGTTTATTACCTTTCTAACCACCGGAGGAACTTTCGACAAAGTTTATTTCGATGCAAAGAGCGAGTTTTATATTGGTGACCCAATGATAGATAGCATATTGGAAGAAGCCAATATCAGCTTTCAATATGAGGTCATTTCAATACTTAAAAAAGATAGCCTGGACATTAACGATTCGGATCGCGAGCAAATCAGAAAAGCGGTTTTAGAGTCCAGTAATAATCTGATCATTATTACCCATGGCACCGACGCTATGGTGGAGACGGCAAATTGTCTATCGGGGATCAACAACAAAACCATTGTTCTTGTGGGTGCCATGCAACCAGCCAGAATGCGGTTGAGCGATGCAAGTTACAATATCGGAGTTGCAACAACAGCCGTTCAATTACTCCCAACCGGCGTGCATCTGGCTATGAATGGGCAAATATTTGACCCCGCCAAAACGCGTAAAAACTGGCAGAAAGGTCGATTTGAATCAGCCTGAGTCGAATACGCCTCAATCACTTCGTTTGAAATATTTTCTGTTTTAAGATCGATTGACGCCTGTCCGGCTAACAACCCAATAAAACGTAAGTATCAAACATTGAATAAAGCATGGAACCGAGTGTGGATCTCAATTTCATAACATTCAACTTCCTATTTTCAATCAGAGAACTGCCTTCCCGTTTATTAGCCAATAAACGGTTTTAAGGCTTAGCTCGGTCGGGCTGATGACAGATTGTCTTATCAACATTTATCATCAACAAATCCTCAAAATTTCCTGTAAAAATCACTATAATGCCGCTTCAATATTCACCAGGGAAAATGTAGATATCATGACGGTATACCAGTCTTCAATTTTTGAGCCATTGCCAAAACATTCAAGGTACCTGGCTTTCGCACAAAAAAGGGACTCTGACCAATCGATACTCAAGGCATTGTTAGCCAACTTGACCATTGAAAACATGGTGGTTGGACTGGGTCATGGCTTAATGAGCAAGCTCAATCTTGAAATTCCTGGTATGAAAGAAATGCCCGAATTCAAATGTCGGGATGAACCGCTGCCGCGTCAACCAAATGATCTTAGGATCTGGTTGAAAGGCGACAATCCGGGGGATTTGTTGCATCGATCTCAACAACTCATCGAACGCCTTTCCAATTGCCTTGTCCTAGATACCTGTAGCGATGGATTTCTCTATTCTGATGGACGGGACCTGACAG
>JBLIOG010000183.1:0-8079 GCA_047639625.1 Gammaproteobacteria bacterium | reverse complement strand
CCGGTTATTACGTATCTATTCGATTCATCTTACTCACCTGTCGTCAGCAACCCGATTACCTCAGATAAGTAGAATCCTTGAAATTCATGAAAATGCTATAAAAGAGGGTTTCGGCGTATCCGGCAATCTAACAGGGTTCGATTGGGAGAGCGGTATTAGTAGTCAGCAAGTACCGGCTGAGGCAATATTTTTGGGAGACTTCAATTGCGAACCCGATAGCAAAGAGTATGACTTACTGACGGGACCCATTAGCGATTATGGCGGGCGCATTATTAACCCTGCTGGATTTATCGATGCCTGGATTCAATCTGGCGGCGATCCTGACCAAGGCTTTAGTAGTGATGTTAAGGGCAAACCTGCAAGGCTAGATTATTGTTTTGCCAGTACAGCAATGAGGGAACAGCTAGTAAGTTGTAGGGTCGATGAAGCAGCGCAGGGATCCGATCATCAACCACTCTGGATTGATTTCAAAGACGACTGAACAGGCAGTCTATAAACTCAAACGGCGGGTATTCTGATCCTGTTCGCAGGCTTCCCAGGCTTCCAGAAACTGATCGCGATAGGTCCGACATTCGAGTTTATTATCAAGCTCAAAGTATCCTTCATATCGTTGTGGGTTACGAATCCGCATATATCCGCTAGCATCCGTCATCAGCCAGCTTTCTCTAAATTTCCGATGGGAGGGAATAATGGAGGTTCGAATGGAAGCGAAGGTCGGTAACTTTTGGCAAAGGTGAATAAAGTAATGACCGTTATAAGCAGCCCTGCGCGTGTCATGACAGAGAATACGAATATCAGAATTTCGAATCGTTGTTGCCAGTTTTACGAGATGATCGTACAGAGGCCGATGGTTATAGAGTTCTGATTCCAGAATTTGTGAATAGACATAAACCTCCTGCGAGGCCCCTAAAATTAGCTGGTGGACGCAGTCGATACAGTCACTACGGCTACCTAATAATTCAGCTGAGCTATCTTCCATATCTTTTTGTAATATAACGATTTTTATGTATCACGTGATATCGCGCCAATAGATATCAATCCGGATAATAGCGTCGAAAGATCAGGGTCACTCAACCAACTTTCAATCGTATTTTGATCCAGGATACCACTTGAACAAAGCGTATCCAGTTGTTCGTGCCGATATTTGTTGTAATCAAGAGTCCACGACTGACCGTTACAATAAAAACGTAAGCTTGTTATATCTTTAAAGTAGAGCCATCGAGTATCAACATGACGAACCCATCCCGACACATTAACGGGGTTTTTATTCATAGAGTCAGTTTGATCACTGATTTGTTCCAGATTGACATCCGATAACATTTTCCCGATTGCGTCATGCCAAACTGATTCATCAAGCGATAATCTTTCTTGAATTAACTGCCTGAATCGATCCATTTCAGTCGGCGTTATTTCATGGGTACTTCGGTCGGTTTGTAGGTTTGGATCGCTGTACCGTTGCGTTTTAATCGAACGATGATCAAGCTCGAGATTAATCGACTCCAGTAAATCACTCGCGTCAGGTGCCCGAAAACCAACCGACCAGGTCATACAGGGGTTAACGGCTACGCCGTGATGCGCAATCCCGGGTGGCAAATAAAGCATGTCTCCAGGATTCAAAATTTCGTCGTGATCAAACTGACAGTTCTCAAGAATAGCGAGTTCGAGTCCGTCGATAAGTTGCGGCGATTCTATCCTGGATTCTCCGTACATCCATCGGCGCTGTCCCATTGACTGAATCAGGAAAACATCATATTCGTCAACATGAGGGCCGACTGATCCATGGTTAGCGGCATAACTGACCATCAGGTCATCAATTCGCCAGGCGGGTATAAATTGAAATAATGCCAGTAAATCGTCAAATTCGGGAATCCATTTCTCGCATTCGGATACCAGTAACGAGTAATGATCCTGAGGGAGACTTAGAAAGTCATCATCATTAAAAGGACCATATTTAACCTGCCAGCGAGATTTGGCGTCTTTTTCGATCACCAATCGACTATGCACTTCGTTTTCACAGGCTAACCCCGCTAGTTCTTCCGGTGAAATAATCGGATCGGTAATATTAATGACCTCTCGAAAAAGGCAGGGCTTCTTCTGCCAGAACTCTTTTAGAAACTGGTCAGGATCGAATTGATTAAATACCCACATATTGATTAGTTACAGGTCTGCTGCCTGTTTATCAGCATTGCCAATATAGGTAGCCGGGGTCATTTTCATGAGTTCCCGCCGCGCGTGCTCCGGAATATCAAGCGTTTCAACAAAAGCCCGAATGACTTCTGAATTGATTTTGTTTCCGCGAGTGAGTGCTTTTAGTTTTTCGTAAGGTTGGTCCACGCCATATCGACGCATGGCAGTTTGTATGGGTTCTGCCAGAACTTCCCAGTTTTGATCAAGGTCAGCCGCAATGACAGACTCATTAACTTCAAGTTTGCCGATACCCCGATTGAGGGAATCGAGCGCAATCAGGACGTAACCAAATCCATTGCCCAGGTTTCGCAGAACCGTCGAATCGGTCAGGTCTCGCTGCCATCGAGATATGGGTAGTTTTTGAGCAAGATGGGTCAATAGAGCATTGGCAATTCCAAGATTACCTTCGGCGTTTTCAAAATCTATAGGATTGACTTTATGTGGCATGGTCGAAGAACCAACTTCACCAGCAATCGTTTTTTGCTTGAAATATCCGATGGAAATATAGCTCCAGACATCCCGACTGAAATCGATCAAAATAGTATTAACTCGAATCAGGGCGTCAAACAGCTCCGCTATATAATCGTGCGGTTCTATTTGTGTTGTATAAGGGTTCCAGTCAAGTCCGAGACTTTCTACAAATTGCTGGGCCAATGTTGGCCAGTCAATATCGGGATATGCCGATAAATGCGCATTATAGTTACCGACGGCGCCGTTAATTTTGCCGAGGATCGGTGTAGTTCGAATTTGATCGAGTTGACGATTTAACCGATAAACTACGTTTGCAAATTCTTTTCCGAGAGTAGTCGGGGAGGCCGGTTGTCCATGAGTCCGACTCATCATAGGCATGCTTGCGTATTCTTTAGCCAGATTGGTCAGTAAACTAATGATCTGTTCAAGTCGTGGAATCAATATTTCATCACGTCCCGCTTTAAGCATTAGCGCATGTGAAAGGTTATTAATATCTTCAGAGGTACAGGCAAAATGAAAAAACTCCGAAATGTTTTGTAACTCAGTCTGACCAACAACCGAATCTTTAAGAAAATATTCGACCGCTTTTACATCATGATTTGTTGTTCGCTCAATGGCTTTAACCGCTTGCGCGTCTTCAACCGAAAATTCATCAATAATAGATTGTAAATATTGATTGGCTTCGGCGCTAAACTTTGGGACTTCAGTGATTTTCGGACACTCAGCAAGCATCTGAAGCCATCTCACTTCTACCCGCACCCGACACTGGATTAAACCATATTCGCTGAAAATTTCGCGAAGCGGTTCAGTTTTGGCTGCGTAGCGACCATCGATTGGCGAAATGGCGGTAAGAGAGGATAGTTCCATGTTTAAAATATTATCATTCAAAAACGACAGTATTTTACATGAATATAACCCGATTTACCTTTGTAACAGTGAATGGTTTTATTCAGTTTCAGTCGGTGATGTTGATTTAAAGGCGTTGTACCTCAACAGTCGTTTTTTAGCAATCTCGTAACAATTTTCGGAAATAACAGATTCCTCTTTCAAACTTCGTAACTCCTGTAATTCACGCACGATCAATTTGGCTGAATCGAAATTTGAAACAGTTTTGGCGAGCTTGATCTGCTTGACAAATTTAGACAAAAAACTAGCGAACTGTTGCTTATCCGGATGGTGGTTGATCAACTCGATCAGTCTTACTTTCCCAAACTCTGTTCTGAACAGAACCTTGTCATGCGATCGATGGGCAAATATCAAACCGCAGACAACGGCTGAGAAAATACCTGTTATAACCGCTATTTCGCTATAAGTACCTGGCTCATAAAGCTCTCTAAACCATCCGACACACATCAAAATGGCACACAAAATCATTAACGTAAGAGCTGCATATAACCAGTTCCAGGCGATAAAATTTTCACGGAAAGGACGGGGATCAAGAAACGTCATGTAGACGCGGTATTTATATTTCGGTTAATGTTTATTTTGAATCGATTGATAGCGCTGATGACTATTGAAAACGGACATCTCCCAGAATATTCCACGGAGTTTATGATTTTGGGTAAATTCGAAATTAACTTCATCAACCTGAACCTGGACCTGATCAGAAAACAGAGTATCGTCATCGACCGACTGCCGATTTATCTCTCTGGATTCAACATCTGATTCTGCCATTTTTCTTTGTTATCATTTATTTATCAGGGATAAAAGTACCATAAATAACCGTCAAAACCCATGTGCCGCTAAACTAGCCGGGGGCAGGTTGAATGCCTTGCGTGGTGGTTCTATACAAACATCTACGATAACCATCGTAATCATTAACGGCGTAATGCATGGTTGTCCTATTATCCCAAACAACAAGGGTCCCGAGCTGCCAACGTAATCGGCAGGAAAATTCGGGACGCGTACAGTGTTGATAAATCGTTTGAAGTAGTAACTGACTGTCGGGCTTGCTCAGTCCTTGGATGCCTATTGTGTAGGTTGGATTTATAAAGAGCGAATTATCACCGGTTTCTGGAATACGACAAACGAGAGGGTGAAGTATCTCGCGATCGGCTTCGGGGTTCTGTCTTGCTATTTCAATTGATCCTTTAACTTGCTTATCCAGTTTTGGGGCATGTTTAACACCATACGGTGATCCACAATGAATGCTCATTTTACCTTCTATTTGTTCCTTGATTTCGTTCGACAGTTTTTCCCAGGCGAGACTCATGTTGACCCAAAGCGTATCGCCACCAAGAGGAGGCAACTGCTCCGCATATAAAATCGAATATTGTGGTGGTTCCGCTAAAAAGCTAAAATCAGAATGCCAGTCGCCACCAAATACCCCCATATTGATCTCGTCGGCCTCCTTTAAAACCCGAATAATATCGGGATAACCATCGAGCGGTTTAATATAGGGCAGCTGCATTAACGCTCCTAAATGTCGACTAAAGTGAATTTGGCTTTCTGGCGTTAACGTCTGATTACGGATAAAAATAACTTTATATCGATGCAACAATTCAATTAATTCATTAATATCGTCGGCATCGCATAGTTGGACATTTAAATCCAGAATTTCTAATCCCGTATCAGGCGTAAGTGGTTGTTTTATCATATTCATACTATTCCACATTTAATACCCTGAAATCCAGCCCGTTGTTGCGAGATGCCAACATTTCCAAAATATTTTGATACTTTTAAGTGACTACGGCAATGAACTTTTTAGCGATGTTTCCGAATGACAATCGAACTTATTATTCTTGCCTCTATTGCCTACCTTATTGCCGGCACAATAAAGGGAACGGTCGGGATTGGATTACCCACCGCATCAATCGGAATTCTGTCGCAGTTTACTGATCCCCGTTTCGCAATTTCGCTGGTTGTATTCCCGATATTATTTTCGAATGCCTACCAGATTTTCAGGGAAGGGCAGGTTCTCCAGACTCTAAAATCTTATTATCCATTTGCGATTGCACTCATGATCGTACTAATGTGCATGACCTTTGTTACGGCTAGTATTGAGACCAACGTATTGATACTGATGCTAGGTTCGGTCATGGTTTTATTTTCATTAAGTAGTTTTATTTCTGATCCACCGGCACTGCCCGATCACCTGGACAAACCATTTCAGATATTAGCCGGCACATGCAGCGGCTTAATAGGAGGATTAACGGCCATTTGGGCGCCGCCAATGGTAATTTATCTATTATCAAGGCGTGTCGATAAAACTGAATTCATACGGGCAACTGGGTTGTTAATCTTCCTTGGCGGCATCTCATTGGCGATTGGTTTCTGGCAAGCCGGATTGCTTTCTGCTGAAGTCAGTATGTTATCGATCGGAATGATTGTACCAACCCTGATTGGATTTTCTCTCGGTGAATGGATTCGACGCCGAATTGACGCGGCTAAATTTCGAAAAATCGTTTTAATGATCTTTCTAATGATGGGCTTGAACCTGATCCGCAAAGCTTTATTTGATTTATAATGGGTCAGAGTAGGGCGAAATAGCCCGCCAGTTGAATATTGGATTTGCTTCTTTTATCGCTTTTTTCTGACGATTAAACTTTTGTTTTAGTAATTCAGGAGCCTTATCTGGTGTCCCCAGTGCTTGAAATATCTCGGCCTCTGAGGCAGCGCTCTTTTCCCCACCGATGAACAATGACTGGGTTACTTCACTGGCGTCACGCAATGCTCGGTAGAGAATATTACGTTGTTCTTCAACAAACTCAGTAGCTTTTTCAAATGTAACCTGATCATCGGCGGCCATTGTGATTCGATTATGGGGATCCAGACCATAGGGGTTCATATGACCGTAAACCAGGATTTCACCTCTAATTCCCTGATCAATCGAGTCACTAAAAAAGGATTTAATTTTTTGAACATAAGTGCTGTAGCAATTCCATAATATCTCCATTGAACGCCCAACATCTGCCTGATTTAATCGAATAGTAAGATCCGTGTGCCCCTTATAGAGGTGATTGCCTACGGGTGCCTGAGTACGTGCGGCAAATGGAATGCCTTCTCTGATAGCGCGCATTTGCGATGAATCACTAAATGCCATCGTATAATCAAGATTGATTCCTGCAATGGTAAATTCCTCAGCTTCGGGATCATCAACCAGCAAGTATAGAAATTCATCCATATTTATCTCGCTGTAGCCATTAACAAAAATTAAGCCATCACAGTGAGCCTGCCGGCAGTTTTCCAGCAATTGTCTGGCTTTTTTCACCAGAGTTTCCTCGCCTGTTTCAAGGAAAGGCCCCATCGATTCGGCTGTGAGATGTTCGAGTCCAAAAATGTAATTGTTTCCGTTTTCACCAGACTGAATCTGGCCATTGGAAGATTCGAAGTAACAGTAAGGGGCCAGGTTCTCTATGAGCTGGGATAGGGCGCCCGTGTCCGAATTAACAGGAATGGCGAATGCGATTTCGTTAATTGGAATTTCGGTGTAATGACAGGCAACCGCCGTCACCAGACCAGTCCATCCGAACGTTCCGGCGTGATCATCTAGTTCATCCTTCGAAACAGCCCGTAAATTCTTTCCATCAAACAGCGAAATCTCTTGAACACTATCACTAAAATAACGTCGTTGCGGGCCCATGCCACCGGTCATAAAGGTAGCGCCGACCTGTGCATAGGTATGACTGGTTAAGTCCGCACCGAGAACCAGATAACCTGTCCCTAGCTGATGTAACAGGGCCTGATTAAGCTGATCCAGAGTTATTGCTGCGCCAGCAAACACCCATTTTTGAGATTTATCGATGATCACTTCATCGGGTTCTAATGTTTTAACATCAGGATTTGCCTGAATTGATATTCTTGGTGAGACAACGGCAGGAATCGATATTCCAATGATCACACTGTTCTCCGGGTTCGAAATCTGAAAAACGCCCCCACCAGCGGAACAACCTGAAATGGGTAACAACGATACGTCGGAACCATGCTTCATTAATATTTGGTTTACCGTATCACCGACGGATTCCTGACGTACCGCGTAGGCCTGGTCCAGTATCAGTTGATTATTTTCACCATCCCGAAATTCTTGATTTAAAGCTGAAAGGGGCACAAATACATCTCGATTAAAAAAATAATGATTCTAACTGAAATAGCACTTGCCAAAAAACTTCCCAATGATTTAAATAAATCCAAATACTACTGAGAATAAGAAAATGGGCCTTTGGCAAATTTTATACGGCATTAAACCATCCGATCTAAACGATTACATAAAGTGGTTTGAAGAAGATCATATCGCCGAAAAATTGGCTCGTCCCGGATATGACTGGGCCGCACACTATCAAATAGACAATGAGCAGAGCGATATATCTGAAGTCAATGATCAGAAATTTATTGCCATGTTTGGAAGCCACAACACCCAGGCTTTTTATAACCCATGTCCATTACAGCTTAAGAAGTTTCAGGACGATCTGACAAAGTCTATGA
>JBLIOG010000182.1:0-8124 GCA_047639625.1 Gammaproteobacteria bacterium | reverse complement strand
GGCGCTATACAAATCACTTCATTCCGCATTCGAGTAACCAGGCCATGTGAAATCATCGCATTGGTCATCTTTGGACCGACACCCCATTCAGCCGCATACCAGGATTTTTCAGCCTGATTCTCTACTAACTCAACACCGCACATCATGCCTTTTCCACGGATATTGCCGACATGCGGATGGCCATCTAACTCAGAGTGCAATTGATCCAACAGGTATTGACCCTTTGAAGCAGCCTGCCCAACAATGTCTTCCTTTTCGATAATATCGAGCGTTGCCAGACCAACAGCACAAGTTGTCGGATGACCGCTATAAGTGTAGGCATGCATCCAGGGCTTGTCACTGCTACGAATAACTTCTGCAATCTTATTGTTTATCCCGATACCACCTAATGGGATATAACCGGAAGTGACTGATTTGGCGAACTGAACAAGGTCAGGCTCTACACCATAGTGTTCGAGTCCAAACATTTTCCCGGTTCGGCCGAACCCGGTAATAACTTCATCAGAGACAAAAAGCACATCATATTTGTCACATATTTCTCGAATACGCGGAAAATAATCATCCTGCGGAACAATCACGCCCCCAGCACCCTGTACGGGTTCAGCAATAAACATGGCAACGGTGTCAGGGCCCTGTTTGAGGATTTCTTTTTCAAGCTCATTCGCAGCGGCAATACCCTGTGAGGAACCATCTTCAGGTTGCGGATAATGATAAGGATCAGGACTCGGAATATGACTAAAACCAGGAATGCGGGGTTCAAACGACGCCCAGTAAGGGGCGATTCCGGTGGCACACATGGCGGCAAAGGTAACGCCGTGATATCCCCAGATTCGACTGATAACTTTGGTTTTTTCAGGTTTACCCATAGCTTTCCAGTAATGCCGCGCGAGTTTGAAGTTACTGTCCGTCGCTTCACCACCACCAGAGGTAAAGTAAAAATTATTAATACTCGGATAACAGATTGCCGCAAGTCGCTCGGCTAACTCAATCGCGGGACCATTTGAACTGCCATTATAAGATGAACAATAGGCCAGCTGTGACATTTGCTTATAAGCCGCATCAGCCAGTTCCTGTCGGCCATGCCCTAAACTTACATTCCACAAACAGGACATACCATCTATAAACCGATGTCCATCAGCATCGGTTAAATAAGAACCCTCACCACTGACCCATACCTTGCCTTTGGCATGACCGGCATTTTGATGAAGGGGGTGAATCATGTGTTCCTGATCTTTCTCGATAAAAGCACGGTTACTAATTGGGGCATTCATAAGCGGTTGTCTCTCAGGTTCCAATTGGATGTGGCCATTTCATACCACGGGAAATTTAAAGAGGCTATTATAGGCATTAGAAAGTTGGATGGAACTCGTTGAGTAAAAATTTATTCAACTCACCCTCAAATTACAAACCATTATGCGATGCCCCAGTTCGAAAATTTGCTACCGACTAACCCAAACAAATTCAGGTACTGCGATTGGATCAATCGGGCATAGTCAGGCTAGAATTAAATTGCTCGGGCGTTTGGCTAGTACAGTCTGTCGGCATGTAATTCTCCCCGATTCGCAATTTGATTGGGAAAGATACTGGGCAACGCTGACATTTAAACTACACTAAATTATTAAATCCCCATATCACTCGTTTTTGAGCAATCTACCTTTTGCGAAGGATTTAGTTATAAATGATAGCTTCAACGCCCAGGCAATGGCTCATTGCTCTGCTTATCGCCCAGATTCCGGTCTTATCGGCATCCGAGGGGCTATCGGTATTTACTTCCGAAAACCCAAAAAGTAATGAGGCAAAGTCTTTCATTGTAGTACCCGCGAAAAAAGAGATTCCGGAAGGCATAACCAATGCCTCAACTCGGTCGACTTTGGTCAAACAATTACCTTTTAGAATCGAAATTCTTGAACCAGTCGGCCCGGACGACCTGGTTCAATGGAGCATCCGTATTCCGTTTAATCATTTTGGGCGAATTTGGGTATTGTCAGATTATTCGGGTAAAAAGAAAGTCAATGAAATTGATACAATCTGGACCTCGTTCAAGCTCGATAATTCATTTACAGATCGCCATATTATCAGTTTTGAACCCAGGCCAAAAAAACACCTCTCACACGTTTACAAAAAGGGAAAACCAACCATCATAGGGGGCACCAGCTATGGTGGAGGTACCGAAGATATCGGAATAGCGGGTAGAAACCCAAGATTATCCTACGAAGTAACGGGGCGTGTATTTGATAAAAATGGAAAGCAGAAAGCCATCTACGAAACCCTCCTGCAAATGGATAATA
Organism: Gammaproteobacteria bacterium; assembly: GCA_047639625.1. GTDB lineage: Bacteria > Pseudomonadota > Gammaproteobacteria. The sequence continues at coordinate 5,836 of JBLIOG010000182.1, read as the reverse complement.
AGGACATGGTTCGTCAGGAATATATCAATCACTACAGTATTGGCAGAGCGACTGCGGGCGCAGCTGGAAATTTACCGGTACCCCGACGCAAAGAATTCGGCAATATCCCCTCGCGTCCGGCCGGATTTGATGGAAATACTATGACTGAAAGTCACTACAAAATAATTATCGAAGATGGTGCAGTCGAACTGGCGGGTCGAATTCAGAACGCTTACAAAGATATGCGACAATTTTATCAAAAACCGGGTAAACAACTAAAGGATTTAAATGGTCAACCGCTCGACATACCCGAATCGAGACTCTGGCTGAGCAGTGGCTGGCGCAACCCGGAACGCAACGAATGGTATAGCGATGCATTAAACGGTGCGCATCAACTCGGTGCCGCACTGGACATTATGCCAAACGAAGTCCCACGACAAAAAAATGCAGCAATCATTTACTGGGTTTTGTGGGACACAATTTCTTCCCTGCCTGATCAACACTTGATATTTGCCCAACTCGAAGCATTGACCGTTCCAGTCAGACACTCCGCATTCAAAGTTGACATCGAACCCAGGAACGGAATCCCGGACGCGTTTGATAAGGCTGACCATCTGCATATTCATGTACGTCAACCTTAAACTTTTTCTCCTGCCCTGCTTATTGCTATCGTTCACGCCCCTCTCGGCGACCGAATTTAATCAGGTATTTGGTATCGATGCAGGCAATAGTACCTCGCTCGCCAATTTACTAACGACAGCACGCCATGATCAATCGCTGCTCTCAATGCCGCAGCATTACCAATACCTTCTAGATTTACATTCTCGTATTGAGAAAAATAAAAGCAGTCACTCCGAAGATCCAATGGCCTGGTTTTTGTACGGTTTGAGTCTCAACACACTAGCGGAAACTCGTTATCTGATGCTGATTGAAACTGGCGACAACAACATTGCTAGTGATGACCGCGAAATTAACGAATTAAATATCGCACGCAGTCGAGCCTACGATAATGCTATCAGGTTAGATGGCGATGAGCCCCATCAGCTTTCGGCGGAGATTTACGCCAATATGGGTTACGGGCTGAGTAATCGCCAAAAAATAAAAACCTACTCCAGAGAGATTAAACAGGGAACCGCCGGTGCTTCATTATCGTCGGAAGTATTCCTGCATTGGGCGAAAATAGAAAGCCTCGTTCACGAGAAAAAACTAGATGAAGCTAGAACCGCCATCGACGACCTCACCCAATTACTGGAACAAAAGTCATTGTCTGACAGTCCTTATCAAACCGTTGTTGCGCAAGCGACCACACAGGTAAATCAATCCGTCGAACAAAAAATCCTACGCGCAAGAGCGAGCGCTCAGAGCAATGCAAAGCAAGCTTTTAAAAATACCATAACAGCTTGGTCCTGGAAAACCTGGCTTTTATTTTTAATTGGAACCTTTAGTTTTTTGTTCGTACTGATGACGTCTATTTATTATCAGTTTCAAAAGCGCACAGACTCAGAAGACATGATTCAGTAGTTACAAATCTCTATACTACTGGTCTCAAGATTATTGATTTGAACCATGGCTGAAGCACTCAAAGAAAGTTTTAAAATCAACATCGTTGCAAGCCTCGCCCGGCGAATTTCGATCTACTATCCAGTCTTTGATAGTGAATCCTTTGTTGAACAGGTTGATGTAGGTTTTGAACGGCTTGAATTGATGGATCGCGGTAGACAGGTATCGAGAGTTTTAAAAACTCATTTACCTGTCGATTATGCAACCGCGATAAAGCTGTTAGTTGCAACAATGGATCCACCCCCTGTCGAATTCGAATCAGCCGGCATGTCCGTTTTTAGATATTTACCAATTTCATTTTTTATTGCAGATTATGGCCTCAATCATTTTGACGATTCGATGCTGGCGCAATATGAACTGACTCAGAGATTTACAGCCGAGTTCAGTATTCGTCCTTTTCTACTCAGGTATCCCGACGAAACGCTTGCTCGGCTTAAGCAATGGATAAATGACCCCAATGAACAGGTACGACGACTGGTTTCGGAAGGCACCCGTCCACGTCTACCCTGGGCCTGTCGACTTCGGCCATTCCAGAAAGATCCCTTTCCTGTTCTCGAATTACTTGAATCGCTAAAAGACGACGAATCATTATATGTCCGGCGTTCAGTCGCCAACAACCTGAATGATATTGGTAAAGACCATCCTGACATCCTGGTAGAAACCGCAAGTCGCTGGTTGAAGAATGCGTCTCACAATCGAAAATGGCTTGTAAAACATGCGCTAAGATCGGCCGTGAAACGCGGCGAAATGGGAGCTTTGCAAGTATTGGGATTCGGTAATTCGCCCCGCATTAAAATAAAATACTTCAACTACAGTCCAACCAATCCTGTTATTGGTGACAAACTCAGACTGGAATTAACATTAACCAGCATGGATAAATGCGACCAATCACTGATGATCGATATTCGGGCTCATTTTATCAAAAAAAATGGAAAGGCCAGCCCGAAAGTGTTCAAACTAAAAGCTGTTGAATTGTCAGCAGGACAATCAGTACAGCTATCTCACTCTATCAATCTTAAAAATCTGTCAACCCGTAAACATTACCCCGGCACGCATCAGCTCGACTTGCTGGTCAACGGACAAGCTTTCATTCTGGGGACATTTATCCTGTCCTAAGAGTCTTTCAGACTTAGGGTGTCGTAGCGAGGGGAAGTCATTTTGATCCCATTTTTTGATCGAATTAGGCGAAGGGCCGGCTCCATGAACCTAGTGAATGCATTGGGTATAGTTGTTCTATTCAACGAATTGGATGAGAAATCTGGCCAAAATGACTTTTCCGCAGTAGGTTAATCCTAAGTCCGACAGGCTCTTAGATTGCTCGCTATTTTGAATCCTGTATCATGTACTGATCTTTTCAATTCGAGGCCCCTATGACCCTGTTAATTGATGACAACAGCGTTGTCAGTATGCATTACACCCTGACTGATGATGACGGTAATGTCATCGATAGCTCCGAAGGAAACGAACCACTGACCTATCTGCAGGGCGCGGGCAATATTATTCCCGGACTGGAAAAAGCCATGGTCGGTAAAGCCGAAGGTGATACTTTACATGTCTCTGTCGAACCCGATGAAGGTTATGGTGAAATCCTTGGGGAGTTAATCAGAGAAGTAGAACGATCAGCATTCGAAGGCGTTGACGACATCGAAATCGGAATGGCCTTCCAGGCAGAAACCGAAAATGGAATGGCGCAACGAGTGGTCATAGTCGCCGTTGACGAAGAAAATGTTACGATCGATGCCAATCATGCACTGGCCGGTAAGCCACTTAATTTCACTGTCGAAGTGATCGCGATCAGATCCGCGAGCGAAGAAGAAATCGCCCACGGGCATGTCCATTAATACACCCGAATTTGAGGTGCTGGCGGTAAAGGTTCGTGCCTGCCGAATCTGCGAAAATGATTTACCCTTTGGTGCCAGGCCTGTTTTTCAGGCGAGCCCTGTTCAAAAATTTTGATTGCCGGCCAGGCCCCCGGGAGGAAAGTCCATGATAGTGGTATACCCTTTGACGATGCCAGCGGGAAAAGACTCAGAAGCTGGATGGGCATAGATGAGGATCAGTTTTATGACAGTTCCAAAGTGGCCATTTTGCCTATGGGATTCTGTTTCCCCGGTAAAGGTAAAAGCGGAGATAACCCGCCCCGACCGGAATGTCCCCCAGCATGGCGGGAACTCCTGTTAAATTCATTAAAATCGATACAGTTAACGCTGGTTGTGGGGCAATATGCCAGGGACTACCACCTCGGAAAATCTAGTAAGACCTTGACCGAAGTTGTCAAAGACTGGGAATCTTATTTACCGGAGTACATTCCATTACCGCACCCCAGCCCACGTAATAATCGATGGTTGTTAAGAAACCAATGGTTCGAGCATGAGATCATTCCAATATTGCGTGAGAGAATCGCTGCGATACTGAAACAATAAACAAGCAGTCCTAAAAAATTTAATTCCAGCATTCAAATATTAGAGTAATAAAAAATGAAAGTGATCATTGGAGAACGCAGTTTCGTAGCTCGGCTGGAACCGACATTGTCACCAAAGAACTGCGCTGCATTTGAACAGGCAATGCCATTCGAAAGTAAAATTGTCCATGTTCGTTGGAGTGGTGAGGCCGTCTGGATTCCGCTCGGCGATATGGATTTTAGTGTTGGCCAGGAAGACGCTACTGCCTACCCGCTGCCCGGACAAATATTGCTCTATCCAAAGGGTAAAAGCGAAACCGAAATTCTAATCGCTTACGGTCATTGCCACTTTGCTTCAAAGGCCGGTACTCTGGCTGGAAATCATTTTGCGACTATTGACGATGATCTTGATATTTTACGGGAAATCGGTATTGCCACACTCTGGCAGGGCGCCCAGACCATCCGTTTTGAAAGATAGTCAGATCATGACCGAGAAAAGTGCAAAATCGCTGCAGCAAACTATGTTTGAAGAGTTTCAGAATAAAACGGTATTTAAGCAGGCTCAAAAGTTTGCTTTCGACTACGCTGACAAAGCTTTTGATCGCAATGTGTTTCCCGATTCAAAGGCCATTAAAAATCTACAGCTCTTCGATGAACCTATGCCCGACAATGGCGCTCTAGCTGGCCAGGTTATTCAGCAATTACATGAACATGGCTCTCCGGCGAGCATGTCGCAAATCGGAGGTCGATATTTTGGGCTGGTTAATGGCGGAGTAATTCCCACTTCACTCGCGGCAAAATGGTTGTCAGACTTCTGGGATCAAAACACGCCGCTTTATCTATCTTCTCCGATCGCTTCGCAGCTCGAATCCGTGGTCGAAAACTGGTTGAAATCATTATTAGGTCTACCCGCTGAAACCGTGGCTGGTTTTGTTAGTGGCTCCTCAATGGCGATTTTTTGTTGTCTTGCTGCGGCAAGGTATCGGATTTATCAACACTACGATTGGGACGTAAATGCAAAAGGATTGGCAAATGCGCCGCCCATTCGAATTATTGCGGGCAGGCATGCCCATGCAACCGTCATTAAAGCAATTTCGCTGCTGGGCCTGGGTTACGAGAACATTGAATGGATCGAATGCGACGAGCAGGGTCGAATAGAAACGCAAAACTTGCCAAAGTTTGACCAAAGCTGCCTTTTAATCCTGCAGGCCGGCAATGTTAATTCGGGTAGTTTTGATGACTTTGGTAAAATATGTAAGGTGGCTCGACAGGCTGGTGCCTGGAGCCATATCGATGGAGCTTTTGGATTATGGGCTGCTGCCAGTCAATCGCTTAAGCATTTGACGAATGGCATGGAAATGGCCGACTCCTGGTCAGTAGATGCGCATAAGACGTTGAATGCGCCCTACGATAACGGAATTAGTTTGTGCCGTGATCGCGATGCATTGGTAAATGCGCTACACGCCAGTGGTGCTTATTTCACCTACGGAGACAAACGCGATGGCATGCTCTACACGCCCGAAATGTCGCGTCGTGCCCGAGTCGTTGAACTATGGGCTGCGTTGAAATATTTAGGACAATCCGGGGTTGATGAACTGGTAACGTCTCTTCACCAAAATGCCAGACACTTTGCCACTCGATTAACCGAAGCTGGATTTGAGATCAGTAATGAAGTTGTATTCAATCAAATTTTGGTCGATTGTGGTCCATCGGTCAGTCAGCCCTCAATGCTTGAACATATTCAGCAGTCTGGAGAATGCTGGGTAGGTGGTACGATATGGTTGGGTCAACCCCGAATCAGAGTTAGCGTTTGTTCCTGGGCAACAACCGAAGCCGATATCGATCGATCAGTCGCTGCTTTTGTAGCCGCCCGATCAGCATCAAAGATTTAAGAGG
>JBLIOG010000181.1:0-8143 GCA_047639625.1 Gammaproteobacteria bacterium | reverse complement strand
GTTCACTTAGATCTGGAGGAATTCGGAATAGTGGGGCGATAATGGGGCTAATGTCAGTGCGAATTTATAAAGTTTTATCGAAATTGCTACTGCTTATCAGCTCCAACATTAGGCTTATCCGAAACAGTCAATTACCCGTATACTAATGCACCGATTTTCGATGATTGTCCTCATAATTTCTTACTACGCCAGGTCAAAACTCGACCCCAATTGGTAGAATAAGGAACAAATTTCAGAAACTTAGAACCAATTGCATGGATAAAACCAGACTACACCAAACCATTATTACGGCTTTAGAAGTTGTTTTAGACACCTCCAAAAAAGCAGCCATGCAAGCGCATGAGGCAGCCACTAATGGTGAGACTGTAGCTGAAAACAAATATGACACTTTTGGTTTAGAAGCCTCTTATTTAGCCGCAGGGCAAAGTAAACGCGTTTCTGAATGTGAAGAAAGTATAAAAATATTTAAGTTACTTGAAGCGCAAGACTTTAACCCAGAATCTATGATTAGACCTGGAGCATTAGTAACATTAGAAGATGCACAAAATAATATTAAATATCTCTTTTTAAGCCCTGTTTCAGGAGGCCTTAAAGTGAGTTTCAACCAGTTAGAGGTAACTCTGGTGACGCCCTCGGCACCATTAGGCAAGGCACTGATGAGTCAAGTTTTGGGTGATGACATTACGGTGTTGATGGGGAACGAAAAGCAGTCGTATATCATATTGAATATAGATTAGTTAGCCGCAATCCAATGTTCAGAATGGTGTTAACTATCTATTCTCTCAAACTCAAGTCATAAGCGTAATTCCGATTATACGAATCCGCCTTGATTTCATGGTGCCAGCAAAGAGATAATTAACATACAATGCAGATAACCTTTGTATGCACCTACCCACAACTCAAATCAGAATTTATTATGCCAAAAGCAAGTGATCTAAAACGAGGGCAAGTCATTGATATTAATAACGCCCCTCATGCAGTTAAAACCATCGACTGTAAAAGCCCCTCTTCTCGGGGTGCCTCAACAATATATAAAATTCGCTATAACAACCTGGTCACCGGGCAAAAACTGGACGAGTCTTACAAAGCGGATGATCTTCTTAAGGAAGCCGACTGCCAGAGAACTAGAGTGCAGTACTCTTATCTTGATGGTAATGATGTCGTTTTTATGGACGTTGAAGACTACAGCCAGTACAGCTTGTCATTAGACGAACTTGGCGACGACTTCCTTTATATTACCGAGGGACTGGAAGGCATTACTGCACTATTGTCAGACGGAAAAGTATTAGGAATAGAATTACCGCAAGTTGTCGAATTGGAAATAGTAGAAACCGACCCGAGTATCAAGGGCGCCTCAGCAACCAGTAGAACCAAACCCGCCAAATTAGCAACTGGCCTTGAAATTCAGGTGCCGGAGTATTTAGGTACAGGGGAAATTGTTAAAATTAACACCACGACTGGCAAGTTTATGTCGCGAGCCTAGCACTTTCATTTTGTAAAGGCTCTATCTGCCAGTTAGATGCGGAGCATCGAATGAAAAGTAACTCGAGTCAGTTCACAGCTTGCTCTAGTATTGGAAAAAGTCTGATTTAGCCCAGAAGTGAGGAACCAGTGGCATTATCCATCAACCACTTTCTGCTGAATCGTTGAAATATTTTGAATTAGGGTAAATGTTGTTATCAATAATTACTCTCATTGTTTTGCTCAGTATATTTCACCATTCAGCGATAACTGAGTTAAATACAGACGCATATCAAGTTCAAGTTGATGATAGTCGCTCAACATATGACAACAGAGTTTGTAAAAGGCCTTGTTGTGCTCCTTTTCTTTTAAATGAGCTAGCTCATGAACAACAATCATCCTTAGAAATGCTTCCGGAGATTTCCTGAAAACATCACTGACCCTAATTTCGTTTTTACTCTTCAGTTTATTTCCTTGAACTCGAGAAACAAAAGTATGTAACCCAAGTGCATTGTTGATCACGTGAATTTTGGGATCATAAATCACCTGACTTAATGGTGAAGACTTTTTGATATACTGATTTTTGATTGATACAGCAAACTCTCGTAGAGATTTGTCATTCACAAACTGGTGCGTTGTAGGATATTTATTGAGTAAATAATCTGCGAGGGTATTATGCGCTACCAATTCTAGAACCTGGTCTTTTATTGGCTGAGGGTAGCTTGAAATATATCTTAAAGGGGACATTGGCCGGATATCTAGTTTGATTAAAATAGCTTCTTTATCGGACCTAAATAATCGAGGTTCAGTATAGGCTCGATTAATATCGCAATCCAGATAGAATTCAGGGCGTAGCTTTTAGCCCGATTTCACAATTACCCCAAATCTCGTAAAATTAATGAGACGACGTTACCAAATAATTTTATAGTCTCAACTCACTTAACAAAAATCCAGGCTGCCATTAATCTAGGCGTCGAACTAGCATGGCAAAAGATCAAGTTAAAAACCAGGTTGCGTGAATTTTTTTGATTTTCTGTGGATCTGTAATTTCCGTGTGGACCCGAAACGGCGAAGCCCTCTTCCAGCTTTTACCATTTTTAATTTACATTCTTTTGGTGCAAGGCGTTTCGCATTTCCACCCTACTTGCTCTTGATACTTTAGTTGTATTAAGTCAAAATTTGAGTTCACATCTACAAATATCTTCCGATTATTAGTGACCGATCCAGGTTCCTGTAATGCCCAATGTCCCAACGACTGATTGCGCAAAGTCCTTTGCGGTTTTAGCAAATTTAAACCCTGAAACTGCGATTCGATAATGCATCTCTGATCCAGTCTCACGGGTGTAGATTTGCGTATTATGGCCGGCCTTTTGAAATTTTAGGTTCACTTCTTTGGCGACATCCTCTGATCGAGTTGAAAACAAGTATACCCTGTAACTGACATCATAAATATTTTCCTCCGTAGGTTGTTTGGGTTCTACTTTAGCTATTTCTTCGGTGCTATCAGATTTTTCGCTCACGGGGTCATCTTCAGTTATGAGAAGAGCGTCACCTTCCTCACCGACCACATCGCCGACCTCTTCTTTCTCAATATTAGTTTCTATGACACCGCTTTCAACGATAACAGGCTCAATTTTGAGTGGTGCTATTTGCCTAGCTTTGGGTTCTTCTTCGGTCTTTACAGTTTTAGGTTTGGGCTGGTCTTGAATCAGACGTGATGGGGCATCATCACCTGGAATTAAAAACTTAAAGGAGCCTTTGTCATCAATACGGAACTCTGTACCAATAACACTCAAAACAATTAAATTCGGATCAACCGAATGAGTGACTTGCACACTACCTGCACGTAATTTAATTGATGACAAATCGTTATTTCGTGTTATGCATATATCCCCTTCATTAGATACGATGGCAAACATCGTATTGCCAATATTCAATTTAAGCTGATTTGAAGCTTCGGTATTTGAGTCATAGCTGATACAAGCCATTCCTTTGTCGAGATACAGTCTGGGCCGATCATAGGGTGTTGCTGCATCGGAGTTTTTTTCCAACAAGATTGTTATATCCGAGCTGGCATTGAGCTGCAGCATAGTGCTAGACCACAGCTTCATCTCTACCCGGCCTGTCTCGCCGGTCATAATATTATCGCCTACTTTTATCAGGCTATTGCGGCTCAGTTCGGTCTTGGTATTATTTTTTTTCACCCATACAGGCGAATCTAATGTAGTAATTGTAGCAATAGACGAGGCTATGACGCAGGTAAAACAGGAGATACCCGATAGGACAATAAACCACAACAATGTCTTATGCATAAACCTGATGTCAGAGTGTTGGTAATCACTTTATATCATACCCTGTTTGGTCATTTAATCCTAAACGAAGCCTTCTCCAACATGATATGAGCCGTGCGACACGAAGTCGCGGGATGAAGCTGTCACTACCGGAGGATTTCAAGCTAGTTGTCGCCTCAAGTTAAAAGTTATGCCGCCTTGTGCTTTGTTGTCCCAGGGTTCAGGTAAACCTCAACCACAGGTTCCCAGTTTCTAATATCACCGCTCCATCGGTCTGGGTTTTTCAATTTGGCCTCCTGGTAGACGCGTTTACGTTTCGCCAGTATGTCCCTATCTTCACCACGGTGGCGCTGATCTGGCGTCACGAATCGAATAGCACTATGTAGATGTTGCGTATTATACCAACCGACAAATTCACTCACCCAGATCCTTGCAGCGGTTAAATCGGAAAACCCCTGTTCTGGGTATTGCGGACGATATTTCAAAGTTCTAAACAGTGATTCCGAATAGGGATTATCATTGCTTACCGATGGTCGGCTATACGACGGGATTACACCGAGTTGCTGTAGTGTCGCCAGCAAGCTTGCGCCTTTCATCGGGCTACCATTATCCGAGTGCAATATGACCTGACCTGCGACGACACCCTCGTGACGGCAGATATCTGTCATCAAATCCGCGGCGAGCGCACTCGATTCCGATTCATACACCTGCCATCCAACAATCTTTCGGCTATAGATATCCATCACCAGGTACAGGTAGAAAAACAGACCTCTTACCCGGCGGCTGACTAACGTAGTGACGAGCACTTTCCAAACCTATTGCTTACTGGGCGTGTCATTTGAAAAAAATAGCATTCCTATTATCCTTTATCTTTATTTTCTTCGATTTCCCAGTCATTGATATTGATGTTATGCAGCCAAAGGAAGGACTTTCTTTAGTTAATGTAATAGAGCCCTTACTTCGGCATATATAATATTATGAAGACTTACCTTCCGTACATATCAAACCCAGGGAGGGGGCGATGATAGCGGACAACCTCTCCATACGTCTTAGATGCAGCAAACAATCCCTTATCGCTGTCAATCGGCAGTCCAGCTTCTTCAGCCGCCTTCAAGAAGGCTATGGAAGCCATGAGAGCATGTTGGGGCTGTATACCCCCTGTCGCGCAAAGCCGCCAACCCATATCTGGATAACCCGGAATAGCTGCCGCCTCTACGGCGTGCTTGTTGTACATTATTTTTAGCACTTCTTTGATTTTTTTCTCGCCAAAACCTTTCGGTGCCTGGATTGCAGTCACCGCATTAGAAGCAATTTTGATATCTTTTGCGACAAGCTCAAGGCCTGCACTCTTTACGGCTGCACGAAAGATTGCAGAACAATCCGCATGCCGCTCGACAACTCGATCTAAGCCCTCGATAGCAATAGTATCCAAAGCCACGGCTAATTGGGCGTAATTGGGCGGTGTTTCTATGTGCAGACCTGCGCTTTCCATGGCCTCAATCATCCGGATAAGACTAAGGTAATGTTCGCCTTTTTTAAGTCCGGCCTCTTTCATTTGTTGATCGCACTCACCAATTCTCTTCACGGCCTTTGGACTGAGTGTAATCATTCCTATACCGGGGGTAGCCATCATACCCTTTTGGCTGCATCCCAGGAGCATGTCGATCCCCGTTTTATCCATTGAAAGTGGCAAGCTGCCGATGGAAGAAATGCCGTCGATACCAAGAAGTGCAGGATGTTTTAGATCATCCAGCAAATCACGCAATTTCTGAATGCTGGCAGTAACCCCCGTGCCCGTTTCGTTATGTGGGGCCATAACCATCTTGATGCTACCTTCAGGATTATCGTGAAGATCTTTTTCTAACGTTGCCCTGCACTTAACAAACGGCAGGTCTTCACCAACACCGCCTTTTAGGCGTATGACGCCTCTTCCCAAATTTTCAACGCAATTACCCATTGCACTGCTGAAGGTCCCGATCTCCAGAGTCAAGATGACTATCTTGCTGGAATTCACTTCGTCTGGGGTGCGCAATGCGCCTGCCGCAGCCTCGGTAGCAGCTGTGCCAGAGCCGTTGAAGAAAAGGGCCATTCCACCTTTCGGCATATCCACTAATTTTCCATACTCATGGCGAACTGCTGTAAAAAATTCCGCTGCGCCTGGACCCCGCATGCCTCTTGTTTGGGTCGATGAAAATTGGGTCACCAATTCAGACCCAAAGGCGGGACCCGGTGTAACGTTTATAATCTTGTTATGTGGAGACCAGACTACAGACTTATCGTTAAGAAAATCGTCGCCAGACACTTCAATCTGATTAGTTTCGATAAGACGTCTAAGTCCGGAAAGTGGAGAGATTAATTCATTTTTTTGTTTTGAAGTTTGCTTCTTCATTTTCAAATACACCTAAGTAACTATACATTTACGTTTTTGATCGTTAATAAAAAGCTCGAAACAAACCAATAAACCAGAAAGCGAGTCAAACTGTTTAGGGAATCCCTGATTAAGTCTGGTTGAATTTAGACTGGTTGAAACAATCACGACTTGATCAGGGCTTCCTTAAGATTACCTACGTGAATCGAGATAACCAGGTGTGCTCTGTCTTCTGCAGTGTTTTTGAACACGGCCTTTCTCCTGAGTGAGCGATGCTATCACACAAAACTCCAGAGAAAGGGCTTTATAGAAGAAAAAGTTATAATAATAGAAGTTTAATAAAATATGGATGATTTTGAAGGAGTAAGAGGTCACTGGATCAGGTCTTGATCCTAGCCAATATCCCAAGCATTCAAGTTAAAAGTACATTACTCATAAACTAAAATTCGGGTTAGAAAAGGCACAGGACAGGCCCGATCCTTCAGATTTTGATCTCTAGTGCTGGAATATTATCTGATGACGCATATTCCAACGTTTGAACCAATTCCGATAGCTCTTCTTCAGACAACTTACGCCACTGACCCAATGATAACCCGTTCAAGTTTATATGCATGATTCGAACGCGCTCCAGCTTTTCCACAGAATAGTTAAAGTGTTTACACATACGGCGAATCTGTCGGTTAAGCCCCTGAACTAAGGTAATTTTGAAAACATACCGAGACTCTTTAACAGCCTTACATTCTATCGTGACAATACCGAACATGGGTACTCCACTGCTTAAACCGGCAATAAAGTCGTCGGTTATTTCTTTGTCCACTGTGACCACGTATTCCTTTTCATGATAGTTTCCCGCATGCATAATTTTGTCGACCAGATCGCATCTATTGGTTAGAAATATCAATCCTTGAGAATCCTTATCTAATCGCCCTACCGGAAATATCCTGGAACTGTGGCCGACAAAATCAACAATATTTCGGGTATCAGTTCTGGCCGCTGTAGACACAACTCCAACCGGTTTATTCAACGCAATAAAAATCACTTTGTCAGTGGTTAGTGGTTCAATAGCCAGCCCATTTACAGTGACCTTATCACTGGAAGATACTTTATCGCCGAGCACCGCCTGTTTGCCATCAATAAATACAACGCCCTGTTTAACATAGATATCTGCAGCCTTCCTGGAGCAGATGCCACTTTCACAAATGTATTTATTAATACGCGTTAGTGAGACAGAAGAAATGTTTTTCTCGGTAAGCCCTGAAGCGACTGATGTTACACCCATGCCCACTGACAACAAAACAAGACACCTCTATTTTGTTAAGGAGTTACAGTAAATAACCGAGCAAAGGACAGATTCTGGACTGGGTTTCGCAGATTGATATTGGCGGAATGCTTTTTATACTTCTGATGCTTATTTTCCGCTTGCGTCTTCCTGACGCCAATATCAGTTAACCGAGAGAAGTTCTTATGCGAAAGTCATTGGTGGCGATCTTGTGTGCAATAATCGCACTGGCAGTTTGGATGTTTGGGCCGCGCGACACTTTCCCTTACGTTCAGACGGCACGGATGCGCTGGTTGTATTGCCTTTTGGCTCGGCATTCGATCCCGGCAACCTGTCCAAAGGTTGGTCTCATAGCACGTTCTGGTTCGTACCACCAATGGAATTGTCGTCGGTTAGGAAGGATGACGAAATCGGCTTGCGTTGTGCGACAGATGCGGGAGGGTCGCTGTTGATACGGGATGTCGATATTCCAGTTGCGGCCTATCCCAGGTTAAGCTGGCGATGGCTGGTTGAGACGCCGATTATCAGTGGTTTTGATGAGGCAACCGAAGACGGAGACGATCATCCCGCCAGGTTATATTTGCGCCTTGACGATAAAACAGCGACCGAGATTATATGGAGCAGGTGAGGCCAAGGTGATTGGCAACTTTTATCATCTCGTTGCAAATGGTAGCACTGATGCGGGGGGGGGGGGGGGGGCAATTGCATTAACTTAATAAAAAAAAATATTAAATTAATGATTTT
>JBLIOG010000180.1:0-8165 GCA_047639625.1 Gammaproteobacteria bacterium | reverse complement strand
CTAATGCATCGCCTAAGGCGCCTACCGTGGGTGCTCTACTTACTGCACATCCATGTGCATATCGCTATGAAATGTGATGAGAAATACGGGCTAGTGTCCGACAGCTTTCTGGGCACTAACTGCAGGGTTTGAATGAACGATAGGGGTGACAATGCTGTTGTCCCATCCAATTAAATTTTCAAGTTGTTCAGCTACCCTTAAAACTGCCCAGTCGCTGCCTGCTGGACCCAGAATCTGCACCGAAACCGGCATACCGTTGTCACTGACCCCCATTGGAATCGCGCAGGCGGGTAATTCGGCAAGATTAGCGTCATACAGAAAGCCTGCCCAATCTATCCAGGGGAGCTCTATGGGCGTTTCCCCAATCTGCTTTGGATGAATACTGCCATGTTCGAAGGCTTCGCAGCCAAGTGTCGGTGTGATTAAAATCTGACTCTGATTGCGTTCAAACATTTCCTGATAAGTCTGACGGATGACGTCGCGATACGCCTGGGCTTCATTGAAATGTTCAGCGCTGAATTCCGCGCCAAAATTCAGAAAAGCGGTTGCAGTTTCGCCAACATCAGCCTGGTCATAAGTTTTTTGTCGGACCTGGTTGTAAGCATCGTAACTGGCAGTTACTGCCCAGGTTATTACCGATGAAGGCAATCCTGGTTGGTCGGCAATGGTTTCTATATCATTAAGGTTCATTTTTTCGACCAGCGCCCTGAAATGTCGACGAATGCAGTCATCAACCGGCGCAAATCCCAGGTCTTCTGACACTATATAACGATTCGTCGGCTGTAGACTTTGTATCTCAGTATGCGATTCACCTAGAATCTCAAAGAATATACGCGCATCTTCAACTGATCGGGTTATCGGGCCATAGGACACTATTGATTGCCAGGATGGAAAACAGGGTTCGCGGGGTATTGCGCCAAAACTCGGTTTAAACCCGACGACGCCACAAAAAGCGGATGGAATTCGTATCGAACCACCTCCATCACCTCCCAGTGAAAAAGCACCAAGGCCGCTTGCCACTGCAGCACCTGCACCGCCTGATGACCCGCCGCAGGTTCGATTAATATCCCAGGGATTAGTCGTTAATCCATATAGATTCGATTGCGTAATTCCAGTCAGGCTAAATTCAGGGCATGTTGTTTTGGCAAAAATAACAGCATCTTCAGCTTCGAGTAATTTAATCGCATGGCAGGTTTCCTGGGGTATAAAGTTTTCCAGTGTTTTTGATCCATTAGCACATCGATGCCCCGCGAAGAATTGAGAATCTTTGATGGTGACAGGTAAACCGCAGAGTTTCCCCCCGGTTCCATTGGCCAGTTTTTCATCGGCGGTTACTGCCGATTCCCGGGCCTGTTGATAGAGTGTCAGTGCAAAAGGGTTGATGCTTGGGACAAGACTTTCAGCGCGTGCTATGGTCAATTCCAGCAGTTCGACAGAGCTGATGCGCCCCTTTTGTAGAGCATCGAGTTGAGCTTTGGCCGTTAGGTTGAGAATTGTCATAGTGGATATCGCTTTGGTTGGCATCTAAAGACGCTATGGCTAAATTCAGGCTGCCTTCGCATTGTTAACAAATACATTATGGATCATAATGTATTTGCGTTAGATAGATATGTCAACACTATGAATCAAGATGCTAATCTCGGAATTATCGGATCTGTGACCCAGGCGGATTTATCGATTCTGCGAAGTAGCGGCCGATTAGGCGAGTTTGCCGTGGTCTACCGTACTGAGAGAATTCATCGCGGTGGAGGGTATGGTAATCAGGGCCGTCACCCACTGGCCTGGGCCATTGCGGTTTATGTTGATGACCAGCTATTCAGAATTTTTAACGCCCGCGGATCAGGTCGAGAATGGAACAATATTGATAAGCTTGCCGCGTGGTTACGAGATCAGGGTTTTTGGTACTGGTGGACCAGAAATGACCTGGAGCCGGTTGGAACAGCCGTCTTAGAACCGGATGACGTTAGCGAATTGCCGATTCCGCTTGATCCACTTTTTCATCAGTTAGATGCAGGCGGATAGGTAAATGGAATTCAGTTTCCATTCTTTCTCAGAAAACGCGCCTGGCCCTGTCTGGCAGCGGCATTTTAATTCTCTTTGGCCCGCTTATCGTCGTTGGTTTCTTCGCTATGGTGAGGCCGATCGGCCGAGTTATCTCGAATCGAGTATTGCGATAAAAAGCCACATGCCCGAATTTTTTCCTGTTTATGAATCAATGGTTGATCTTGCCGGTGGTGGTGACCATGCCGCCCGTTTTCTGTCGCAATACTGTCCACCTCCTCTATTTCGAGGCTGCTCGCAGGCTATTCACATAGCTGATCAGGCTGTTATGACTCGGAGTTATGATTATTCGCCCTATATTTTTGATGGATTACTGATGCATTCAAAATTCGGATCACGGCGCGTTATCGGAATGATGGATTGCATGTCGGGATTACTGGATGGAATAAATGACGATGGGCTGGCGGTTTCAATGTCTTTTGGTGGGCGCGAAGATTATAGCGAGGGGTTTGGGATCAGTTTGATTTTGCGCTATTTGCTCGAATCGGCGGGTAACGTTGCCGAAGCGAAGGAACTACTCGATCGACTGCCGGTTCAGGGTGCTTACAACGTCATGTTGTTTGACGCAGAACTCAAGCATACAACGGTCGTAATCTCTCCGGGACAGCAGCCTCGATATCTCGATGATCGCGTTGCAACTAATCACCAACCGGACAGTTCCTGGCCGATCTATGAAGAAAAAGTTTTTACTCGTGAACGCAGGCAATATCTGGAGAGTTTGATTTCGCAAGTCGGAATGACGACCTCTGAATTTAATTCTTGTTTTTTACAGGCACCCTTGTTTCATAACCAATATGGAAAAGGTTTTGGGACATTGTATGACGCGGCTTTTTACCCTCAGCTAAAACGCTGCGAATATTTCTGGCCGCAGCTAAACTGGGTCATGGATTTCGAGAATTTCACCGAACAATCAACCCGGGTTGAGTTTTATGACCCGGCCGGTTATCCGTCAAATCTGCAGGCCTATGATGAAATTTATACGGCTCATCCTCTTCCCGTGTTGCAGTTTTGAGTTTGCCCCGATCCTTGACCCTTTGGGCCGTGGGAATAAAGTGTGGTGATTAGCAAGAATACTCGGTTCAAGCTGGAAAGTTAATATTAAAGAATAGAATTCAAATGAGTGGTATTGCCTGCTTGCTAAACATTTTTCCGCACCCAAATGATGACAGTATTCCATAGTGACTCCCTCTATGGGGTACGCATCACTTTTGAAGCCCCAAAAGTAAGCAGGTCGTTCCTTCGCAGAGCCTGCCCCGTGAGTACAGCGAATGCCTTGGGTATCCATGCGACCACGACATACCGTTCATCCTGAACATAAAGGGCGTACCCTGTCGAGAGCTTCACTATTAAATGAGATAGCATTAAGGGTACGAAACCTTTGCACATGATTCACATGGCTGGGCCAAAATTCAGCGCAATCTTGGGATAACACCTTTTTCCCCCGACCCTCAAGTCAAACTCGAAAGGACTTCTTCGGTTAAAATTTGTAGTCCGATTTCGGGTTCATAGCCGTGAATTTCCTTAACGTCCAGTGCTCTCATAAATGCCAGTATTTCTTCACTGATAACTTGACCCGGTACAAGAATTGGAAAACCTGGCGGATAGGGCGTAACAAAACTCGCTGATACCAGTTCCCGGCCTGATTTCATTGCCTTACCAATACTATTTTGATCGATGGTCATATATTCGCAATTGTCTCTATCGTAAGCGAGGAAAAACGCCTTGCGAATATCACCTTCCGCCGTGGGTTGTTCGGCACCTCCATTGGGTTGGAATACTTTATGGAAATAACTGAAATCTGGTAAGGGCGGCAGATCCTGGGAAAGGGATTTAATTTTTTTATTAATAATTTTCATTTCAACTCGACTGGCATCTTCGCGTTGCTGTTCGAGATCAGTTGCAATTTTAACCAGTACGTCGAGTAAAAATGCCACCGAGCTGCGCGAGGTTCCGATATTGGTCATGAATAAAACGGTGTTACGCGACGTTTTATTAATCTGGACACCGTATTTATCCATCAGGATTTCGTTTTTGAAGTGATCACCATCGATACCGGTTTTGCCGAGATATAAAGTTAAGCGTGAAATATCGATAACAAAATCATCAATTGCCCACGCTTCTTCCATATTACTATTGTTCCAGCCTTTTTCAGGGTCAAAGTAACTTTGTATCCCTGAAGGCCTAAATTCTTCAGGAATCATATCGGCTGGTGTCAGAAAGTTAAAATACTTGTTCAGCAGTGGGTGGGATGCAACTCGCTCGCGAATTGACATGGCTAGTTCGATTTGTTTTTGCACCATTTCAAAACCTTCTAGCTCAACCTGCCGACGACCCATATCGAGAGAGGCGAGTATCTGATAGTTCGGTGAGGTAGAGGTATGGGTCATGAACGCATCGTCGAAAGGCTCCTGTGCTTTGTTCGCAAAATCCTGATCGTAAATGTGAATCATTGATCCCTGGCGCAGCGAGGTTAAAGATTTGTGGGTAGATTGGGTCGCATAGCAGCGGATTCTGACTTTGGCTGGATCGGGTAAAAGTTTAATACTAAGCAACTCTTCAGTGTTCAGCGTTGCTATATGTTTTTGATGGGCGTCATACTCTTCGGCGTATTCCACAGACTTATACCGCGCTTTTAATCGCCTGGCAGTTGCCATTGCGGTTCGTCGGCGATAGGTTGGAGTAAATCCGGCAAAAGCAAACCAGGCTTCATCCCACAGAAATACCAGGTCTGGTTTAATCGCCAGGCATTCCTCCATGACTTTTTCGACGTTATAAACAACACCATCAAAAGTGCAGTTTGTTAGTAATAACATCTTAACTTTGTCGAGCATTCCCCGGTTTTTATACAGTAGAAGTTTTTCTTTTATTTCTTTCAGCGGAACGGCGCCATACATTGAATATTCATTCAACGGATAGGAATCTAGATAACATACGTGTGCGCCGGAAAGTACCATTCCATAGTGATGAGATTTATGGCAATCGCGATCGACCAAAATTATATCTCCAGGTCTGACCAGTGCCTGAACAACTATTTTGTTGGCGGTTGAAGTTCCATTGGTAACGAAATAAGTACGTTTAGCACCAAAGGCACGGGCTGCAAGTTCCTGTGCCTTTTTTATCGGACCATGCGGCTGCAACAAAGAATCCAGTCCGCCCGAAGTGGCTGACGTTTCGGCAAGAAAAATATTCATACCGTAAAACTGAACCATGTCTTTAATCCAGTGCGAACGGGTAACCGATTTTCCCCGCGAGATAGGCATTGCGTGGAACACCCCGGTAGGCTGACGACTGTAATTTCGAAGCGCGGTAAAAAAAGGCGCTTCGTAGCGATTTTGAATGCCGCGCAAAATATTCAGGTGGAGATCGAGAAAATCTTCCTGTTGATAAAAAATCCGTGAAAACTTTTGGGTTGCTTTACCGGCAATATCTTCAACGGCGGCATCGGTAACCAGATATAGATCGAGTTCCGGGCGAATCTCGGACAGCAGATTACCCAGTAAAGGGCCGCGTTCTATATCCAGCGTGTCTTCATACTCGACGTCATTTAATTTAACCAGATATCGCTGCAGAATTTCGAGGTGATTGACAGACCGAAGAGGAAATCCATATCGAATGACCACGGCCTGAATATTGTAATTAAACAATACTGCAATAAGGGCATCTTCGAGGCTCGGTACGACCACCGTATCGTAGACGAAATCATCTTCTGGCCTTCGCAGCCGGTGAAGGTTTTCACGTATGGTTTTGACTTCCTGCTGTGAATTGTCATCGACAAACAACACTTCAAAATAAGGACGGTTTTGATCGATATGATCATCGTAACTTTGGTCTGCCTCTTTGCCATGTTCCAATTCTGTCGGAATCCGTAAATTTATCCTACGGGTTCGATAGGTGCCATTCGTCAGGGCTCGAACAACCCGGGCAACCATTTTAGATAACATTCCGAATTCTTCACTATTGAACAGTTGCCAAAGTAATTCAAAGTCGCTTTCAGAAGGAAATGCGTTATAGGTTTCGATCGATTCCAGTAGTTCCATTGTGTTACGAATTTTGCCGGAAATAACTTCTATGTCGGCCTTGCGAATATGTTGTTTGTCGAGCCGGCTGGTGTATTCCTCAAGCTTGTTCCAGTTGTCAAACCTTAGCTGTGTAGCACTGTGATAGAAGTCGAGGTTGGTTCTTTTCTTTCTAGATTCTTTTGCGCTTTCAGTAGACATAATGACCCGTGATATGCGTGTCGTAAAATAATAACATAGGGTCGATGGGTGTTTAACTTTTTAGCCATGCGCAAGGACAATAAACAACGGGGAGGTCGAGTAGGAATATCGGAATTTAACTATCATTGATTGTTTGAAGCCATTTAACCGGCTATTCTCACGTATTTCCAATCTCCGACCAGGAAGTATTCATGACCTTACAGATTTCAGATTCCGCGCTATTAAAAACTCAGGCTTACATCAATGGCGAATGGGTTAATGCTGATAGTGGTGAAACCGTCGCCGTAACAAATCCAGCCAATGGCGAACTTTTGGCCGAAGTGGCCAAATGTAGCACCGCTGAAACTCGACGAGCAATTGAGGCGGCAGCTGCTGCGTTACCAGTATGGCAGAAGCGTACCATCAAAGAGCGATCAGCCTGTATGCGTAAATGGTTCAATCTAATGATGGAAGCTCAGAAAGATCTGGCTCAGATTTTAACGGCAGAACAAGGTAAACCGCTTGCCGAAGCCATGGGTGAAATTGCTTATGGGGCCAATTATATCGAATGGTTTGCCGAAGAAGCCAAGCGACTGTATGGCGATACGATTCCCCAGCCTTCAAATGACAAAAGAATCGTCTGTATCAGACAACCTGTGGGGGTTGTTGCCTGTATCACTCCGTGGAATTTCCCGAATGCCATGTTGACCCGAAAAATTGCGCCCGCGTTGGCAGCGGGTTGTACAGTGGTTTGTAAGCCTGCGAATGCAACACCTTTATCGGCTTACGCATTTGTTGAGCTGGCTGAACGCGCAGGAATTCCAGCCGGTGTAATCAATATGGTAACCGGTGAAACTGCCGCGATTGGTAAAGAGTTAACGTCGAACCCGATTGTTCGAAAGCTGACTTTTACTGGCTCGACCCCTGTCGGAAAGCAATTGATGGCTGAATGTGCTCAAACTGTAAAACGTACATCAATGGAACTGGGTGGTAATGCACCATTCATCGTCTTTGATGATGCCGATATCGATGCCGCGGTTGCCGGTGCAATGATCAGTAAATATCGAAACGCGGGACAAACCTGTGTTTGTGCTAATCGGATGCTGATCCAAGAGGGTTGTTACGATGAATTCGCCACAAAACTGGCCGAGGCCGTAAAAGGATTGAAAATCGGCAATGGCATAGATGAGGGTGTCACCGTGGGACCTTTAATTACCGAACAGGCCGCAAATGATATGGAAGCATTTGTCGCCGATGCGGTTGGCAAGGGAGCCACAGCAGTGGTGGGTGGCAAACGATCTGACATAGGTACGCAGTTTTTTGAACCCACTATTCTGACTAATGTAAGCAATGACATGCGCGTATTCCGTGAAGAAATATTCGGGCCGATCGCACCTTTGTTTAAATTCAAAACTGAAGAAGAAGCAATCCAGATGGCCAACGACACCGAGTTCGGTTTAGCCTGCTATTTTTACACCCGGGATATCGGTCGAGTCTGGCGCGTTGGTGAAGGACTTGAATATGGAATTGTCGGCATTAACGAAGGTATTATTTCAAATGAAATGGCACCTTTTGGTGGTGTCAAAGAATCAGGTCAGGGAAGAGAAGGGTCCAAATATGGAATGGATGACTATACCGAGATTAAATATATGTGTATGGGTGGGATCGATAAATAACTGCTTTCTTAACGCGTCTCGGACACAATGTTGGAATGAATATTTCACCAGATTGAAGAACGCTTTTGTGATAATTCGGATCGAATAGGCGATCCGAATTACAGCTCCATTGATGGCGAAATCTGACTGTCCGTTTTAGGTGAAGCTCATGTTAAATTAGCATAACTTTTCCGATACCTGTGTGGGTTCTTTGTTAGATCGCCACCCCGCTAAATATACAGTAGCAGCAAAG
>JBLIOG010000179.1:0-8229 GCA_047639625.1 Gammaproteobacteria bacterium | reverse complement strand
TCTCGTCGATTTTGTTGGTGTTGGCATTTAGCCGACTGGCCGTTAAAGCCTGCGGATCAATATCTATACCAATAACGTTTTCGGCGCCAAGTTTGAGAGCCGCTATCGCAAGAATGCCGGAACCACAACCAAAGTCGATACCCGACATTCCGGTCGGTGGGTTCTGGCTTAGCCACGACAGACATAAAGCAGTTGTCGGGTGTCCGCCTGTGCCAAAAGCCACACCCGGATCAAGGGTGATATTTAATGCGTCAGGATCAGGCGCGTCAGACCAGCTCGGAACAATCCACAAATTGTCGTCACATTGAATCGGTTTGAAATGCTTTTTATAAGCCGCGATCCAGTCCTGATCCTGTAATGTGCTGGTTTGCAAGGTTTGGTGAATATGCGACGGTAAATTAAGCGCCAGCCCTGTGTGCAAACTTTCCAGTGTGCATCCATTTTCAAACAGTCCGGTTACTATAGACTCCTGCCAGACAGGGGTTTCACCGGGCAGGGGTTCATACAATGGCTCGTCATAAGCATCATTTAAAGTTATCGCGATTGCACCGAGAGACAGCAATATGTTTTCGGTCGAATCGAGTTCGGATGCGTTGCATTGAACGCTTAATTGCCACCAACTCATGAAAAATTAGCTCGCTAATCCAAACCCAGTTTCTTTTCTAGATAATGAATATTAGTGCCGCCTTTGGCGAAATTTTCATCACCGATAATATCGCGCTGTAAATCGATATTGGTTTTTATACCTTCGATGACTATTTCGGACAAAGCACCTTTCATTCTTGCAATAGCGGATTCACGATTGCTGCCAAAGGTAATTAATTTCCCGATCATTGAGTCGTAATAGGGCGGAACAATATAACCATTGTAAATGTGCGAATCCATCCGAACACCCGGACCACCAGGCGCGTGATACAACGTAATTTTTCCAGGAGATGGTAAGAATGTTTTTGAATCTTCGGCATTAATACGACATTCGATTGCATGTCCATTGATGATAATGTCTTCCTGTTTATAATTGAGCGGGTAACCCGAAGCAATCGAGATTTGTTCTTTTATGATATCGACCCAGGTAACCATTTCAGTGACTGGATGCTCAACCTGAACCCGGGTATTCATTTCGATAAAATAAAACTCGTCATTTTCGTAAAGAAATTCAAAGGTACCCGCGCCTTCGTATCCCATCGCGATACAGGCTTTAGCACAACGTTCTCCAATTCGAGTTCGTTGCTCTTCGGTAATACCGGGAGCCGGCGCTTCTTCAACTACTTTCTGGTGGCGACGCTGCATTGAACAATCGCGTTCACCGAGGTGAATCGCATTACCATGTGCATCAGCCAAAACCTGTATTTCTATATGTCTCGGTGATCCAAGAAATTTCTCCATATATACGACATCATTATTAAATGCCGCTGCGGCTTCAGTTTTAGTGAGTTGAATTGAATTTAAAAGGTTTTCTTCTTGATGAACGACGCGCATACCGCGTCCACCTCCACCGCCGGCTGCTTTAATAATGACGGGGTAGCCAATTTGACGACCCAGTTCGAGGTTGCGATTGGCATTATCATTAAGTGATCCATCCGAACCTGGAACTGTAGGAACGCCAGCTTCCTTCATCGCTTTAATCGCAGCGACCTTATCACCCATGATTCGTATCGACCTGGCATCGGGACCGATAAACTTAAAACCACTGGAATCGACCTGTTCGGCGAATTCGGCATTTTCGGACAGGAACCCATAACCGGGATGAATGCCGTCAGCGTTGGTTAGTTCAGCAGCGCAAATTAATGCCGGAATATTAAGATACGATTCCATTGATGATGGTGGTCCGATACAAACGGATTCATCGGCGAGTCGAACATGCTTTAAATCTCTATCGGCGGTCGAATGCACCGCGACAGTCTCAATGCCCATTTCGCGACAGGCACGTAGAATTCTAAGTGCAATTTCACCACGATTGGCGATGACTATTTTTTTTAACATGGGGCTGCTTTACTCAATAATATACAGTACTTGATCGAATTCTATCGGACTGCCATCTTCAACTAATATTGACTTTATGGTGCCTGATTTGTCAGCTTCGATCTGATTCATCATTTTCATGGCTTCGATTATGCAAAGAGTATCGCCAGAATTTACTTTTTGGCCCTCGGTGACGAAGGGCCCTGATGTCGGTGAGGCTGAGCTATAAAAGGTGCCTACCATTGGCGACTTTATTTGATGCCCGGAAGCCTGAGCGGGTTGTGATTCAACCGAGCCTGCAACAGCAGCAGGAGGCGCAGAGGCCATCATTTGTGGAGCCTGAGCCATAGGCATAGCGACATTAGATGCGTAGCGGTTAATCCTGACAGACTCTTCCCCTTCCTTAATTTCAAGTTCGGCTATTCCTGATTCTGCGAGTAATTCAATCAGTTTTTTAATTTTACGAATATCCATTAATTAGTTCTCTCGTTAACTGGATGGGTTGCAATGTTGTACTGCGGCCTGAAATGCCAGCAGATAGCTATTCTTGCCAAATCCTCCGATTACTCCGAAAGCGACATCCGATAAATAGGAATGACGACGAAACGAATCACGCGCATAGACATTCGATAAATGAATTTCTATAAAGGGGATGTTGACGGCTAAAAAAGCATCGCGAATGGCGACGCTGGTATGAGTGTAGGCGGCCGGGTTGATCAATATGAAATCTATATTATCGGAGCCAGATTGTTGGATTCTGGAAACAATCTCGCCTTCACTATTTGACTGAAATGTCTCTAAATTGATTGCGTGTTCAGATGCTAGATCCTGGAGTGACTGATCGATTGATGACAATGTATCAGACCCGTAAACACCGGGTTCACGACTTCCGAGCATATTCAAATTTGGGCCGTGAATAACCAGGAAATTTGGCATGAATGTCAGTTTTTGTCGGTATGGCTAGTAAGCCGGTGATTTTCACATAGCCCGCAGATGTAGTCCAGTTTTAGTGTGTTATTTACCAGATTGCCGAAATTGACAACATTTAAAAGCAGAGATAAGCGGTTTTTTATGGATTCTTTAAACTAACTGACACAATCGTTACCGTTTCAAGTGGGCAAGCTCTTTCTCAAGTTGCTCGAGTTTAGCTTCGCCGTGATGTTTAAAAACTATATTCCTGTTTGAATCTAGTATGACGGTAAAAGGTAATGCCCCACCCGGGTTGGTGAAAATTGAATTATAGGCAGGCATGTAAGTTTGTGTCAGGAAAGATGGGTAATTCATTTGATACTCATTTTGAAACCGCTCGACATTTTCAGCGTTGTCGGCAGCCATTCCAATAATCTGAACGTCGGGTGCATATTTTTTTTGCAATTCAATTAGAGCGGGTATCTCGCGTCGGCAAGGGGCACACCAGGGCGCCCAGAAGTTTATTATCAAAATCGAGTTTTTCCAGTCACCTAATCTACTTTCATCTCCGTTGAGGCTAATCAACGGTAAATGTTCGAACGATTCCGGGTTTGATTGGACGATAGAATTCGAATCAGTCTGACTTTGAATGAATTCGGGTTTAATCAAAACTTGAAAAAATACCGCGCCTGCGATTGCTGAAATCAGACCGATTGCTATTAATATCCGATTACCAGAAATCATTCCCTTTTAATTCAAAGTTGATCGAATATGCGCAGCGAAATCTTCACCCGACATTTCACCTACCACGCGCTTATGTCGAATTTCCTGGCCATTGGCATCATAAAAAAGAATAGCTGGCGGACCATAAATTCCGAGTGAACTCATGAGATCAGAATCGAGTTGGTCATTGTCAGTGACATCCGACTGAATTAATACAGTGTTTTTAAGTTGAGCGACAACTTCAGGATGGGTGAATGCATACTTTTCCATTTCTTTGCAGGAAATACACCAGTCGGCATAAAAATCAAGCATAGTCGTCCTGTTCTGGTTACGGGCATCATTGAGCGCCAACTGAAGTCCATCAACCCCTTTGATTTGTCGGAAAACGATATGTTCCGATTCGGCGGAGGATTGACTGGATGCTGAGGGAAATCCGCCTAAAGGTTGAATCAAGTCTTTGCTTCCTGCATTTGCAGCAAATAAATAAATTCCTCCCTGAATCAAGATGATTATCGCTAATCCGCGTCGTAGTTTTTCCCATCCACTTCCACCGTCAGATAGAGACTCAAGTGCGCCCATATAGATTGCCGAGATTATTAGCAGGAGGGCGATCAATAACTGTGTTATTGAAACCGGTAAAACACGTTCAAGTAACCAGATTGCAACTGCGAGCAGGACTACGCCAAAAAATGATTTGACAGCATCCATCCATTGTCCGGCACGAGGGAGTAATTTGCCAGCTGACGTGCCGATAAGCAATAGTGGTACACCCATACCCAGTCCCAACGCAAAAAGAGCGAGCCCACCGAGAACTACATCCTTGCTTTGGGTAATGAATATTAGGGCACCAACCAGCGGTGCTGTGATACAGGGTCCTACTATGATGGCTGAAAATAGGCCCATAAGCGCCACGCCGATAATATTCCCACCTTCTTGATTGTTGCTAATTGCGGTTAATTTGGACTGGATTACGCTGGGCATTTGCAATTCATAAAACCCAAACATGGATAATGACAGGAGCACAAAAATTCCGGCAAAGACGCCGAGCACGACGGGATCCTGGAACCAGATTTGAATATTATATTCGGCGCCATAATAACCGGCGATGGCACCAGCTACGGCATAAGTTGAGGCCATTGCCAGCACATACACGAGCGATAACGAAAATGCTTTGCGGGTAGTGATGTTGTCACCCTGTCCGGCGATTATGCTCGACAGAATAGGGATCATTGGAAATACGCAGGGGGTAAAGGTTAGGCCGATTCCCGCAAGAAAGAATAAACCTACGATCAAGAGGAGGTCTTTATCGGTAAGCAGGGCTGCAAACTCCGCCTGTTTGCTGAGATCTTCTTCTATATCCTGACCTTTCGATTGAGTATCTGTCTGTTGAGGTTGCTGAACGCTATCAATAATGACAACGGCTTCGGAACTATTCTCTACGACTTCGAGTGTGTTACTAATCGTGATCTGTCGATTATCCAGATTAATATTCAAATATTTTGTAACCGGTGGATAACAAATGCGGTCTTCGACACAACCCTGGTATTGAAGTGATAGATTAATTTGGGATGCCGCACCCGCATCTGATATGAGAGGCACAGAGAAATTCACCTGATCGTAAAATACCTCTGTTTTGCCAATGAATTCGTCGACTTTAAGTTTTCCAGCTGGCAAGGAAATCGCGCCTGTCTGATGGCCGTTAGCCTTAATCAAACTGACCTTAAATTTATCCTTGTAAAGATAAGTATTAGCCAGAATATCGAGGCGAACTTGAACGATGTTGTTCGAATCTAAATTTGCGAATAAAGCGAAGGCTTTATCAGGATGAGGTATTTCGTCATCGTTCGACAAACCTATATCATCACCCAATGACAATAAGGCAGCCAGGCCTTCGGCACCCTTGAGTTCGGTTTGAGGTTCGTCTTTGACCGGTGATGATTTATCCAGATTTTTAGTCGCTTCTGCTAACAGTGACTGCAAGGCGGCAATATTTCCCCCACCTTCAGATTGAATGCTGGGTGCTGTCTTTCTATAGGGAACAGGAAGTACGGTAGCCGGGTAGTCTGGAATAAATGTTAAACGTTGTTTTAACGGTGGATAACAGACACCAATATCTGCACAACCCTGGCCAGTAGCGATCAGGTCGAATGAATCAGATTGGCCTGCTTGAAATTGGACCGGGATTACAACTCTGATTTGATCCCGATAGACTTCCATATCACCGAAGAATTCATCGTTTATAATTTTCCCTTGCGGAAATTGAATGTCGCCAGCCAGTACTTGACTATTTTCGAAGGCAAAGCTAAAGCGCTCGCGATACATGTAGTAGCCATCGGCTATCTTGTAGTCGGCAACAATTTGATTACCATCAAAACGGGCTTCTAGAGCAAAGGCTTTTTCAGGAGCAAGCAATTCATCTGCGGCCTGTAAAGGGAGGCTCAGTATTGGGCCAGTCAGGAGAAGAAAAATAGCGAGCAGTGGGGTGGTGATAAGATTCATGGGCAACTTAAAAGGACGGATTAAAGATCGGTATTTGACAACCGATTTTGACCTGAGATTATAGCCTGACGCCTGTGTGTCTGTCTTAGATTCGTTCATTTCAGATTCGTTTAATAAGCAGTATATTGATTTAGAGCATGAAACGTTAAAAACGTTTAACGATTATCGAAATTAATAACCTGCCAGCTTGAAAGATATCCATGCTAGTCTTATATCGAACTGAATACTGTATCACCTGTGTGATATTCCACCCGTTATCCGCAATTGTGGATTGGCGCTTCTTGAGGAGTTTTCCTTGCCTTTTATTACCCTGATTTTTTTGATTGTTCCGGTATTAGAGATTTATCTATTAATCCAGGTCGGACAGGTCATTGGTGCGCTCTGGACCGTATTTTTTGTAGTCTTTACGGCAGTTATCGGCATCCGGCTATTAAAAGTGCAAGGTCTTTCGACACTTTCGAGGGCGCAGCAGAAAATGTCAACCGGACAGATGCCTGCCGAGGAAATGCTCGAAGGTATGGGATTGATTGTTGCAGGTGCTTTTTTACTAACGCCTGGCTTTTTCACCGACACGGTCGGATTTCTCCTGTTGTTTCCGCCGACTCGGCGATCGTTAGTGGCTTTAATTGTTCAAAAAGTAATGACGTCAGGAAGTTTTGTTTCCGCTCAATCAAATCTCAGACCCGAAACACGCAGAGAAAGTAACGTGATTGAAGGTGTGCATTATGAACGTGATGATAAAAAGTAAGGTTTGCACGGCCTGGCCCGACTAACTTCATAGATTACCTTCAGAAAGGTCCGTATTTACCCTGACCTGCCTAAAAAGCATCTTCAGGGCCCGATTTGGCATCGGTTTATTAAAAAATGCCTTGAATCTATAATTTAATCCCCCATTTTCCTTGACTGGAAACGATCGCTGAATATTATTAGCACTCGCTGAAGCAGAGTGCTAATCAAGCGTTAGGTTTCCGTCCCTGTCGTGTAACAGCGACTACTGTTTTTTTAAATTGATAACTATTTCTGGAGAATAGCAATAATGAATATTCGTCCCTTGCATGATCGAGTGATCGTCAGGCGCAAAGAAGAAGAACGAACCACTGCTGGTGGTATCGTAATTCCTGACTCAGCCACTGAAAAGCCTAGCACTGGTGAAATTATCGCCATTGGTAATGGCAAAGTTACCGATTCTGGTGAAGTTCGTGCCCTGGATGTCAAAGTTGGCGACACTGTTTATTTCGGTAAGTATGCCGGAACTGAACTTAAGGTTGACGGTGAAGAACTGTTAATCATGCGCGAAGACGACATCATCGCAGTTGTTGGTTAATTTCAGAATTTAAGAGGAAAGACTCAAATGAGTGCAAAAGAAGTAAAATTTGGTGACGATGCGCGTTCGCGTATGGTCAACGGCGTTAATATCTTAGCTAACGCTGTAAAAGTAACACTGGGCCCTAAAGGCCGAAATGTTGTTCTCGACAAGAGCTTCGGTGCTCCAACTGTCACTAAAGATGGTGTTTCAGTTGCGAAAGAAATCGAGCTGGAAGATAAGTTCGAAAACATGGGTGCGCAGATGGTTAAGGAAGTGGCTTCACAAACTTCTGATGTTGCTGGTGACGGAACTACGACTGCAACCCTACTAGCACAGGCGATTGTCCGTGAAGGCATGAAATCAGTAGCTGCCGGTATGAACCCGATGGATCTGAAACGTGGTATCGACAAAGCCGTTGCCGGCGCTGTTGCTCACCTTAAAAGCATTTCTACTCCTTGTGCTGATAATAAAGCTATTGCCCAGGTAGGTACTATTTCTGCAAATTCTGATCCTAGTGTTGGAAGTATCATTGCAGAAGCTATGGAAAAAGTAGGTAAAGAAGGCGTTATCACTGTTGAAGAAGGTTCTTCTTTTGATAATGAGCTCGACGTTGTTGAAGGTATGCAATTTGATCGTGGTTATCTGTCTCCTTACTTCGTAACGGATCAAAATACTATGGCTGCTAATCTTGAAGAGCCTTTGATCCTGTTATACGACAAGAAAATTTCAAACATTCGTGAATTGCTTCCAGTTCTGGAAGCTGTTGCTAAATCAAGCAAGCCGTTATTGATCATCGCAGAAGATATCGAAGGCGAAGCTCTGGCAACTCT
>JBLIOG010000178.1:0-8229 GCA_047639625.1 Gammaproteobacteria bacterium | reverse complement strand
AAGGCAATCAGACTGAAGACACAATCTTTTTGCTCCGATTATTTGATGTGACGATTCCACTACTTACATCTATTTTGGCCTTGTGGGCGATTTCCAAGTACACCATAACAGAAGAACGTGCCCAGGAAATACGAATTGAGCTTGAGAATCGAAGGCAATAGTGCAGGGATAATAGTCCGTGTTTAGGGCCGTACTTTTATCCAGACTTGTCCAGGAGTTATTGAGAAGACATTGTGATGAATAGGTTAGATACAAAAGTTCTGATCATACTCAACTGTATCAGTTTATTCGGCTGTGGAACAGAAGATAATGGCAATCCGATCAGTGATACTGGCTCGGGTTCTGGTTCCAATACATCTGAATATAGGCTGATTTTTGCGGAAGAATTTGACCAGGATGGCACCATTAATGATGAATACTGGACGCCGGAAACCGGCTATAGCACAAATGGCTGGGGTAACGATGAATGGCAGCAATATACTGCGACACAAACCAATGTGCGAATCGAAAATGGTAGTTTAAGAATTGAAGCGCATTGTCCAACAGCACCTAATTGCGCTAAACGGGATGATTCGGTCACATCGGCGCGTGTTATCACCATGGATAAGTTTGAGTTCAAATACGGCAAGATCGAAGCTCGAATTAAACCGCCGGTAGGTAAAGGTGCCTGGCCCGCTTTCTGGATGTTGGGAGCCAACTTTCCTGAGGTCGGCTGGCCGCAGTCCGGTGAAATTGACATCATGGAAATGCACAATAAGTTTTCCAATGAAAATACAACGCACTTTACGCTGCACTGGTGTAATGATTTGCTGAGTGATCCCTGTCAATACGATCCAGGTTGGACCTTTGTATCCGATAATCGAGAATTTAGTGGATCGCTGGGCAATGATTTTCATGTGTTTGAAGCTGTTTGGGGCGAAACCAGCATCACCGGAAAAATTGACGGTATAACCTATTATAGACGCGCGATTAATCCGACCTCGATGCTCGAATTTCGTCGTGAATTTTTCATCATTCTCAATGTAGCGATAGGAGGAACTCTGGGCGGTTCGCCAGATGCCTCGACAATCTGGCCTCAGGTGATGGAGGTCGATTATGTCCGAGTTTATCAACAGGAAGGCGACGATGGTACTGCTTCTTTTGGAGAAAACGCGGGGAATAGTTCCACTGGAGGTAATAGCGTCAACGGGCTAATCGATTTCGAGTTGACTGAACAGAGTTATATTTTCAAAGAAGGGGGCGGTTTTGCCGGAGGAATTTCGGCGGTGGTTTCAAATCCCGATATTTCTTCCGAAAACAGTAGTGGTATTGTAGTACGAATGCTCAAGTTTCCCGGCGAGGTATATGGCGGATCAACATTGGAACTGTCGAGTCAGATGGAAATACTACCCAATCATGTTTTTACCATGAAAGTATGGTCGCAAAGATCGGTCGATGTCTTGTTGAAGATGGAGGGAGGCCCAACAGGTGAGCGGACGGTTGGGCATGGAGGTTCCGGATGGGAGGAACTCAGCTTTGACTTCAGTGGCGTAAATGGCGCCAGCACCAATGCTATAACGCTAATTTTTGATAACGGCACCATGGGCGATGCAGCTAATAACCCGCTCGAATGGACCTTCTATTACGATGACATTGACTTGCGATAAATATTAGCGAGTCAATAGGACTCGATAACAGTAGACAATCCGATGGTTTCCGAGACTATGAAAATAGAAAACACAGCTGTTTTGCTGACCTCTGAAGGTGGCGCAAAAATGGCTAGTCAACCAACCGTTCATTTTGAGAAAGGCAAGGTTAATGTGCCTCATGTTTCCATTTTCCCAGAACGAAAAAAACAGGTGATTGAAGGTCTGGGTAGCTCTTTTACCGAATCGTCGGCGTTTGTGCTTGCCCATCTGGAGCCTGGTCAGAGACATGAAGTCATGCTCAATATATACGGTGAGCGAGGAGCCAATTTTAGCTTAGCCCGTTCTCCAATTGGTTCTACTGATTTCTGTGTCGAAGGTTGTTTTAGCTATGCGGATAGCGGAAGTCTCGACAGTTTTGATATTTCTGTCGATAAAGACGGCTTCGACCCTGCAGTATATCTCGGTATTAAAGATCCGAAATTCGATTTATTACCGATGATTAAGGATGCGCTGCAAATCAAGTCCCAACAAGTAGATGATGCGTTCAAACTAATAGCCTCCGCATGGACGGCCCCGCCATGGATGAAAGATCTGGGTGACTGGTATGTTAATGGTTCGTCAGAAAATAATTTTAGCGGTACTGGAGGGGCACTCAAGTCAGGGCAGGAGGAAAATTATGCCGCTTACTTGCTCAAATATATTCACGCCTACCAGAATGAAGGTGTACCGATTTGGGCGATTACACCGGTTAATGAGCCTGGCGGAAACAATGGGCAGTGGGAAAGCATGCACTTTAGTGCAGAAGGCCAACGCGACTTTATTAAGAATCACCTTGGTCCTGCCCTTCAAAATGATAAAAAATTAAACACGGGTTTACTGGCGTTTGATCACAATAGAAATGATCTGGAATATTGGTCGAACGTGATTTTCGGAGACCTCGACGCAGCGAGTTATGTTGATGGGCTCGCTATTCACTGGTACGAAAGCACGATTGCAGTTTCTGAAGATATTCTTAATCGAATCCACGATAAATTTCCTCAGGTCTCACTAATCCATACTGAAGGATGCATCGATGATCTTGGAAAAGATGCGCCAGCCGGTATCCTTGATCCGGTAAACTTCAAAGAATCAGGCTGGTTCGATAACGACGACTTCTGGTGGAATTGTAATGCGACAGATTGGGCCTATACAGCAACCTGGCCGGGTGTGGTTATGGAGGATCACCCGATGTACTCCCCTGTTCATCGATATGCCCGGAATATCATTGTCAGTCTGGATAACTGGTTGAATGGATGGGTCGACTGGAATATTGTACTCGACCGCAATGGCGGCCCGAATCATGTCGGGAACTTTTGTGGTGCCCCGATTATGATCGATACCGCATCGGGCTATGTTTATTACACACCGATTTTTCATATTCTTAGTCAGCTCAGCCAGACTATTCGACCCGGTGACAGAGCGGTGCAAACATCGCTTTCACTGCCTGACGTAAGTCCGGATCAGATTCATGTCTGTGCCACTATTAGCACTTCAAATCTATTGTCGGTACAAATTTTAAATACGGCCAAGCAACCGTATCTGTCTGCGCTGGTTATTTCAGATTCTTTTGCCAAAATTGAAATTGAACCAAATTCTTTAAAAACATATCGTTTGCAATTATCTTAAGCCAATAACGAATAGAACTATTTCATTCGGAGCGGATTGCTATAGGGCGACATATTTCAATAAGGCAATGAAGCCAACCTTGTCGTCCTTGATTCCCGGGTTGATTAGTCCGGTCAATGTTCAGTAATTGAACTTTCTTGACTTGGATCCGGTTATTGTGCAAACTGCTATATAGCAGTGGCAAAATAATAACTCTTCCTGCAATTTGAGCCTATTAGCGACGGTCATCTGTCAATGAATACTCATTGAAATGACAACCAGCGAATTAGTAGTTGATGAATCAAATAAACAATACAAATAGAGGATGTGCTTATGTCTAAGTCTGGCGGTTTTTTGAAACCTCGAGTCGTAGCGGTACTTTTATCAGTCATTTTTACTTCATTGTGGTTTTCGGGTGTGCAGGCGGCAGCCAACAAAGTCACTACCTATAAAGACAGTAACGGTTGGAAGCTGCAAGTTGATGGAGAAGATTTTTTCGTCAAGGGTGTTGTTTGGGGTTATACCCCTCGCGGTGAAAACTATTCTTATAACTTATGGGGGCATAGTGAAGAGCAGATTAAAGCTGTGCTCGATCACGACTTCGGATTGATGTCGAAAGCCGGTGTTAATGCCGTACGTTCGTTCGGATTTATCCCGCCCAAATGGGTGACTTACGTCTATCGTGAATATGGCATCATGAGCATGATCAACCCCTTGATGGGACGTTACGGAGCCTCTATTGGAGGTATATGGCGACCGCTAACCAATTATGCCGATCCGTTAACCCGAGAAACCTTAAAAAATCAAGTGGTAGAGGTCGTAAAACTCTATAAAGATGTCGAAGGTGTACTCATGTTCGGATTGGGTAATGAGAGTAACTACGGCCTGTCGTGGTCAAGTTTTGAAATCGAAAATCTCCCTGTCGGTGAGCAGAATCGGGAAAAAGCAAAATACCTGTATAGCTTGTATAACGAAGTCATCGTTGCCGGTAAAGAGCATACCAGCAATCATCCGTTCACAATTATAAATGGAGATTTGCAGTACATCGACCTTGTTAAGGAATATGTCACCGAGCTGGATATTTTCGGTAGCAACATGTATCGAGGCATCAGCTTTACCAGTGCCTGGAAAGATGCTGAAGCAAAACTCGGATTGCCTGTGGTTCTCGGTGAATTCGGCAGCGATGGTTACAACGCTAAAAATGGGGCGGAAGATCAGGTGTCACAAGCGATTCTGTTGAAAGGGCAGTGGCAGGAAATGTATAACGAAAGTTATGGTAATGGTGGTGTCGGAAATTCACTCGGTGGATTCCTTTTTGAATGGCGCGACGAATGGTGGAAGTTTAAGCAAACTGAAAATCTTGATATTCAGGATACCAACGCATCCTGGAGTAATGGTGGTTATGAGTTCGATCATGTCGAAGGACGTAATAACATGAACGAGGAGTGGTTCGGAATAGTGCGACTGGGAAAGCGTAATGGAGACGGCGTGTTTGTGGCCGAACCTCGTATGGCCTATCACGTGCTTGCTGATATCTGGAGTTTAGACCCGTATCAATTAACCCGGGCCGAAATTAATCAATCTATTGACTCGATCGATATGTCGTTTCATGAGCTCCAGGGTGATGTACTTGCATTAAAGTCTTATCGCGCCGAACAAGATTCGATTCGATTGGTAGGCGGTGCTTTCTCAGGTGAAATTGTCCTCGGTGCCAGTGAGAAAATTCAGGGTGATGAATATTTTGAAGAATTCGAGTTCAGTAATGGTGAAAGACTTGACCTCGATTTTGAGTTTGAAGCAACGAAAGATCTGTATGGTGATTTCACGTTGAATATTCTCGGTAATGTTGCTGAACGGGACATAATGCTGGCAACCTATGGGAACCGGGGTAAGCCGATTGTGGTTCAAACAATACAGACCAATAATGGGATTGAGTTTGAAACGGATCAGGAGCTGAATGGTGCTGAGCGGCTCGAAATTTATGACTACCAGATTACCTATGAGCAGGAAAATTACGACTTAACCAGTTTCTATCACGTTTCCCGCTTTCATTGGGGTGATGAAGGGGATTACTTCGGACTGTTACGTGAAGCCACCGATCTGGAAGGCATGGATATCTGGAATGCCAAAGCGCCGTTCGGCGTGGAATATACCGGTAAGAAAGAAATGTCTGGATTGAAGATTCTGGTTGGTCCTGAAGTCTATTGGGGCGCAAATCCCAAGGCCATGGCCAAGTATAGCTTTAAACGAGGTTTAGTCGATTATAGCGCTATCCATGCTCGTGATCTGGGCACCAATGATGGATCTACCACGGCGACAGAAGCAACTTCTCGAAAGGCAAGTCAGACCGCTTTGTACGCTAAAACCAATCTCAACGGGGATACTGTTCTGGAATTGGGCGGCATTATCTCCAATACGGAACGCATGGATGATGACTACGAGTATCGTGATGGTGATAGCACCATACAGGACACTATAAAACTTGAAGATACCGTGGGAATTAAAGCCCGTGTAACGATGGACTTCCTCGATAACTATAAAGCCTATGTCGCGATTAATTATGCGGGTCTGGTCGCTGACGGCGGTGACGAATGGCGTCAGAATGGGACACTCCTGCCTTATTCCAATTTGGGTAATAAGCAGGAACTCGAAGCGGGTGTTTTGATGGCGTATGGGCACTATACCTTTTATCCACGGGTCATGATCCGCGATAACCTGGTCGACGCCAATCCAGGTATCGATGCAGTGACGACTGGAAGCAATCTTTCACCAGGCGTATCACCCAGAAATACAGATGATGATCCATTTGCAGTGCTGGACAATCGTGAAACTCGGGCGGCAGAGCTAATTTTTACCTATGATCCAACCCCCGCTACTTACTTTTATCAGTGGGATAATGAGGTAAAAGAAGATGCCAAAATGGCCTTCAATATTGTTTTGAGCTATGCCGATTATGATACGGCAACCGATGCCAATCTTTTTTACTTTCAGGATGGCGCCGGTGGTTTTAACCAATCTTTTGGTGAGGGTTTAGAGTCGGAAGATGTTTTTACAATTGCTAGTCGGATGGTTTTGAATGTGAATTCGAAGTTAAAAATCATTTCCAACATCGAGACAGGGCGATTGCAGTCGACAGGTCTACCTGGTGATTCTACTGATTTTGTATCTATCGACACCAAGTTGGTAATGGACAATAAATACATTCTATCGGCATATCTTAAGCAAGATGCGTTTGGTCCTTATGACTTCCATCGCCAGTTTAATATCACCTATCCTGCCCAGTTGGGTATAGATTATTCTGCCATTATCGATGGCAGATATGGAGATAGTAATTCAAGTAAGCTTGGAATTAATTTCCTTTATCGAACGCTAGATGAGGGTTCTCCGGGTGAATTTGAAGGTGGAGACAATAGTTATATGTCTGAACTGGTTACCTACTATCGGGTCAACTTTTAGTACTGACTGTTAAATTTAGAGGTAAGTATAATGAATACTCAATCTGTTTCTGATTTTCAAATCAGATTAAAAAAAGCGTTGTTTGTTTCTCTGTTGGCAGTTTCTCTAGCAGCCTGTGCGCCCGATCCGGATTCGGGAGATGATATATCCAATCTGGTCCTACCAACGGATACGGCGTTAAAACTGCAATGTGAAGATGTGGGTATCTTTCAGGAGTCCTGCGTGTTGGGTGACCCAGATAATCCCTATGCGACTATTGATATCACCGATTCCAATAAATTTGATCTGGCCGATGATACGCCATCGGCCAAAGCACGTTACTATCTGTGGGCATCGGCCCTGGCACGAAGAAGTAGTGGTGAAAACCAGTACTACGTAGCGAGATCATTGCAGGAACTGTTTGCCCTGAGTGGCAGTAAACTAGCGCGTGAGCAGGCCAAGCGTGCTTATCGGTCAGTATTGGATAATTATTTTGGCACCATAACTTACTGGGAAGCCGATTGGTTAAATGATGATGTATTTTATGCGGTATCGCTGAATGATCTTACCGGTGGCGCGTTGTATCAGCCAACCGATGCCGATTTAATCGCTCTTTATGACGCCCCTTTCAGAGCGCTCGAAGACTTGAGTAGTTGGGGATATGTCTACGATATCGTTACAGAAGAGTTAGTTAGAGTTCAGTTCTAGTTTAGGACTCGAACTCGAGGTTTTTATTGATGAAGTTCCCAAAAGATTTTATCTGGGGTGCTGCTGCGTCCAGTTACCAAATTGAAGGGTCACCTTTGCTACAAGGTGGAGGTGCATCGGTCTGGGATATGATGGGCCGCCATGACGGGAAAATTGTCGGCGGTGAGACCGGTGAACGGGCCTGTGATCATTTCAATCGATTCCGTGATGACATAGATTTAATGTCCGAAATCGGACTGCAGGCCTATCGGTTTTCTATCAGTTGGCCGCGTGTTTTGCCGGAGGGTACCGGCCGAATCGACCAGAAGGGACTCGATTTTTATAGCCAGTTGGTAGACGGGTTACTTGAGAAAGATATTATTCCATGGCTGACCCTGTTTCATTGGGACTTTCCTTATGAACTCTATTGTAAAGGAGGCTGGCTGAATCGAGACAGCGCTGACTGGTTTGCAGAGTACACCTCGATTATTGTTGACCGATTATCAGATCGGGTCAGTCGATGGTGTACATTAAATGAGCCACAGATTTACATTGGCATGGGGCATCATCTCGGAACGCATGCGCCCGGGCTTCCAATGGCAACAGCCGAATCTTTGCGTGCGGCTCACCATACTTTGCTAGCGCATGGCAAGGCGGTACAGGTGATCAGAGCTGAGGCAAAAACGGCTCCCTATATCAGTGCATCACATGCCGGTGACTTTTCGATTCCTAATAGCGAATCAGATCTGGATATTGATGCAGCGCGACAACGAAATTTCTCGATTCTACAAAAGGGTTTTTTGAACAATAGCTGGTTTTCCGACCCTATGATTCT
>JBLIOG010000177.1:0-8261 GCA_047639625.1 Gammaproteobacteria bacterium | reverse complement strand
TCATAAACAAGGGCGCAGTTAAAGCAATACAGGTTGCATTGGCCAGAGGTAGCTGCGTAACCGCCATATAGTAAGCAACAAATGCAACGAAGTTAAACGTCGTTCGAATAGCATGGGCGCCCGGTCGGTGAGTGACAAAACCCTTCCGTCCCTGAGATAAGGATATGTAGGCTCCCGATCCGATCACCACAATGACACTGCGAACAAATAATAACTGAATCAACCAATAATCGGTTGCCAGCCATTTTATAAAAGAATCCTGCAAGGTAAAAAGGGTCATAGAAATCAGACATAGTCCTATGGCAACTGCAGGGCGATTAGATCGCCCATGTTTGATTTGAGTCAAGTTGGTGAGTCCTGTATCTGAATCGAAAAGTAGACCGACTATAACACCAAATCCAGTCAGATCCGCTGCTGGCAGTTTAAGCCTCAGTTCTAACAATGGCAGGGCGATGGCTGAGCCCAGTGCGACTGCAAACACGGAA
The DNA here is from genome assembly GCA_047639625.1 of Gammaproteobacteria bacterium. GTDB lineage: Bacteria > Pseudomonadota > Gammaproteobacteria. The sequence goes on along the minus strand of JBLIOG010000177.1, from coordinate 7,776 downwards.
GTGATCAGCGCCAGTAATAGATATTCGAGTTGCAGACTAGGCTTGGTTGTTGCCAGTCTGACACCCAGGCTATGCAGAGTAGTGGCATCATATATTTGTCGACTACGTCCGGCCGCCATCACGCTTACCAGTACCAGCAAACTCACCAACAAACTGATAATCGGCACCACCGCGAGACCTGCGCTGGCCTTGCCCAGAATTTGCCGGGCAGCCTTCAGTACCGAAGCAGTACGAACACTAATGACATTGGGGGCGATTTCGGCAATCCGGTTTTGCACTGCAACTGCCTGTTCGTCATCGATATAAACCGTGCCAACATGCCGATTAACAAAAGGATCAAGCGCTCCCTCCGAGAGAATCCCTTCAAACCAGAACCGTGTCTGGACGCCCTTCTGGCTATAGATCGCGGCAATCTCAACGTCTAACTTACCCGCCTGAATTGCAAAAGTGACAACATCACCGACTTGTAAACCCAGCCTGTGGGCTTCTCTATCTTCTTATGCAGTCCGAGTGCACGTAGTGTTTAATCGTTTTCAGCTTACCCTGCAGATAAGTCTGAATACGATTAAACACGCCAAGGCCGCCGATAAACAAAGTACTAAAACCGATTATTAACAATCCCGATGCAATTTGTCCCAGGCGTTCAGCAAACCTTTGACTGCGATCAGAGAAAGTCCTGACTTCCCAGGTCTCGCTCAGGAAAGCGGCATAAAACTCCTTTCGCCAGGTATCGGCAAACCGGTTGCTACGAACACGATATTCATAGTCGATACGACTACCAGGTTGAATCGGGCCGGATGCCTGCAGTGCGTCCTCACTCAACAAAACCAGCGTTCCTCACCAGTTGGCATTGAGACTGCGATCGGGTTGTTTGACAACGAGCGCCATGACTTCCATCTCCAGAGTACCGATATAGACGCTATCACCAGTACTGATTTTGAGTCGATTAGCCAGTACTGGATCAATCGCAATGCCCCAGTGGCCGTTAGTAAACGCAGTGATTTCGGAAAGTGGCCCGGATGGCTCTAATATCAGCTCTTCAAGGCGAATAACAGTTCGATGATTGTTGCACCGGTGGCCATATCCAGGTTCCCGGTCGGTTCATCAACCAATACCAGCTTCGGTTAGTGAACCAACCCTGTGGCAATGACAACGCGCTGCTGCTCACCGCCCGATAGTTGTGACGGATAATGATTTTCACGTTGCGCTAACCCGACTCTATCGAGTATTGATCGGGCCTGATTATAAGCATTTTCTTTACCGGCTGTCTCCAGAGGCCAGGCAACATTGCCCAGCGCTGTAAGGCTCTGAACCAGATGGAAAGACTGAAATATCATACCCAACTGATCGCGACGAATGTCTGCAAGGGCATCAGCATCCAGCCCGTTTAGACTAACTTCATCCAGTAAAATTTCGCCCGATTGAGGTAGCTCGAGACCTGCGAGCAGGATCAGCAAGGTCGTTTTACCGGATCCCGACGGCCCCACTATCGCGACAGTTTCACCTTTTTCAATGCTCAGATTTACACTGTTTAGGACCTACAACTGCATTTGCTCCAGGCTGTAATTCATACTGACGTTTTGCAGTTTTATCATGCGTTATCTCCTAAATTTTATGCGTTTCATGAACATCCGTCTCAAAATGACCATCGAATATTAATAATCGTTCCGTCAGGCGAGTCCAGTCAAAACAGTCCTGAAATTCCTTCCCTGTTTAGGGAATTTAGAACTGTCGTCTTGAATTGTTCCTTAATCGATGAAATTCAAATTCAGGTTATGGACCTGCAGCAAGACTGACGCTTAAACAACCGTCCCAATTACTGATCGAGAAGTTCCTGTTCGATAGATAGAAAAACCTGATAGGCATTGCCGCGATTACCGAGTTTGAAAGCAGGTAAAATTTCAAATTCCGACCAATCCGTAGAGGTATATATTTCGTCAAAATCAAGCAGTTCGTCAACACCCGCGATCATTATTTCACGGAGATAAGCGAGGTAGCGGCGCGTTAATCTGATGCTGTCCTGCGGCGCCAGAGAGGCGGGTCCATGACCCGGAACCAGAACGGATAGTCCATCGGTTTCGAGCCTGGTTAGGGTTTGCAGCCATTGTGCGGTGTCAGCATCACCGACAAACGGAATACGGCCTTCAAAAATTAAATCGCCTGAAAACAATACCTTGTCGGGCTCAACCAACATCGATAAATCACCATCGGAGTGTGCTTTACCCTGATAGTTTATGTTCAGTATTTTATTTCCAAATTGAAATGTCTGACTCTGTTCAATAAGGCTATCCGGTGGAACCAGCCGAGTATTCTTATTCACCCAGGGATCCAGCGAAAATCGTCTTTCTTCGAGCCGTTCCATCGCGGTCGGTGAATCCAGATAATCATTGGCACCTGACGGTGCAATAATCGTCGCACCTTCATCTTTAAAAACCTGGAGCCCATAAAAATGATCCGCGTGATAGTGACTGACAAAAACATGAGTGACCGGCTTGTCGGTCTTTACCCGAATTAATTGTCTTAGTTTTTCAGCCAGTACGGGCGTTCCAAGCGAATCAAATATAATGACGCCATCATCGGTCACAACGACACCTGCATTCGAAATAAAACCCTCGTTGTCAGTTGCAATACCCGCAACCCCTTCAACGTAATAGATATTCTTACCAATTTCTTTTAGAACCATTTCAACTCTAGTGGAATTATCCTTTGCTGCAAATAAACCAAAGGGAAAAAGCAACAAAGTAATCGCATAAACGGAAATTTTCATCAGATACTCCATACAACTGGAGACGATATTTTGCAGGATTTTTATCTTTGCAGGTATATGTAATGTGTAATAGGTATTCTGGTGAAATGCAAAAATATCTTACCGTAAAAAGTACTTTCCTATCGCTATGGAAAGATTGACCCGCAACCACGAATCTAGGCATCATAGAAATCGATTTCTAATAGCGACAAGTTCATGCGCCCCAGTCACATCATCCAGGTCCTCGAACAGGAGTTTTCTAGTACCGAAAGTGGTTTTCATACGCCGGTTATGCTCTGGGGTCCACCAGGCGTCGGGAAATCACAACTGGTCGCCCAGGTTGCAGAACGTCACAAGGTGACCGTTATCGATATCAGGCTTTCGCAAATGGAACCCAGTGATTTGCGTGGCATTCCTTTTCGGGAAGGCAACCTGGTTGAATGGGCGACTCCAACAATGCTGCCAAACGAAGACCGTCACGGACCCAAAGGCTTGCTATTCATAGATGAAATCACATCAGCGCCCCCCAGCGTTTCGGCAGCGGCCTATCAATTAATTCTGGACCGCAAGCTGGGTGACTATCAGGTACCTGAAGGATGGGCAATCGTCGCCGCAGGGAATCGTCAGGGAGACCGCGGAGTAACCTATAACATGCCGGCACCACTCGCTAACCGATTTTCACATTATGAAGTCGAAACACATCTGGACGACTGGGTTGCCTGGGCTTACCGACACGATATCGATGAACGTCTAATCGGTTTTTTACGATTCAGATCAGACTTGCTGTTCGAGTTTGATGCGGCAAGAAACCCGGTCGCTTTTCCATCGCCTCGCTCCTGGGAGTTTACCCACCGAGCTTTGCAGAAGTTTGCAGAGAGCCCAGTGCTTCTGCCCGGAGCTATTCAAGCCTGTGTCGGACAGGCAGCGGGGATTGAACTAAAAGCCTTTATCGACAGCCTTGACCGCATGCCGGATCTGGACGCCATTATTCAGGGTGAGTGGGTCAAAGTCCCCGAAGATATTGACCTTCAATATGCAATCGCTTCGGCTTTAGTCGGGCGCGCCATCAAACTAAACCAGAACCTGGATACAAAACATCTCATTGGCAATGTCCTTAGTTTCGCCGGACAGTTTAAACACCGCGAAATGGGAGTCATGTTGATTTCAGATTTGCACAGGGTCATTGGAGCCGAGTTATTCTCCTTTCCTGAGTTTGCAAACTGGGCCGATAGTATCGCCGATATCATGCTGGCCTGATTGCACTTACAGATGAACATTGATAACAAACTAACAGCAGCTCGAACGCGACTGATACTTGACAAACCATTCCTCGGCGCATTAAGCCTTAGATTACAGCTTCAGGCAGTTAACAATCCGCAAACACGCACGACCTCGAGCGATGGCCTGTCATTTTTTTATAATCCGGCTTACCTCGATCTATTAGATGTAGAACAAACCCAGTTTGTAATATCACGTGAGGCATTACATTGCGCCCTGCTCCATTTTTCGCGCCGGGGTCATAGACTCAAACATTTATGGGACCTGGCTTGCGCCTACGCAATCAACCCGATATTAATCGCAGACGGACTCAAACCCCCTCCCGATACGCTGGTCGATTTATCATTTGACGGTATGACCGCCGAAGAGATTTACCCCTGCCTGCAAGACAATGAAAATGATGCTGAACGAGAATTACCCGACGAACAAAAGAAAGACAACGACTCAAACTCAGAGCCTCAACCTGACCGTAGTAACCTTCGGCCAAACTCGCAACCCGAGCATTCACCTTTATCCGCAACCGAACGTCAGCAACTAGAATCACAATGGCAACAGCGACTTACTGGAGCAGCACAACAAGCACGACTTGCTGGAAAGTTATCGGGCAATCTGGAACGATTAGTTGAACAATTCCTACAACCACAATTACCCTGGCGAAATCTACTCGCACAATTTCTTATGGACAGAGCGCGTAACGATTATAGCTATCAACGTCCGTCAACCCGTCGTGGTGGACCCGCAGTTTTTCCAGGGCTACGCAGCCACGAAGTTAATCTTGTGGTAGCCCTCGATACCAGCGGATCAATTTCTGAAGATGAAATTCATGAGTTTGTATCGGAAGTTTCGGCCATTAAAGCTCAGGCAAATGCGCGATTAACCTTACTATGTTGCGATACTCGAATTGATGACGACAGCCCGCAACATTTTGAACCCTGGCAGCCTTTTGAAATTAACACCAAGATTAAAGGCGGTGGTGGAACCCGGTTTACGCCCGTTTTTGATTGGGTCAATCTGCAGGATATTGCACCGGATGCACTTATCTATTTTACTGATGGACGCGGCGAATTTCCGATTGAAGCACCCTGCTTCCCAGTCATCTGGCTGGTAAAAGGCCATTCAAGCGTACCCTTCGGGCGCAGAATTGCATTGAACTAATGACCGAACTAGCAGCCGAAGATGCACTTCGCCTTAATGTTTTATTAACCCGAAACCTTCGGGCGATTCGAATAGATGAGTCAAAACTGGTGGTACATGCACTAAGCGATCAGGGCGAATTAAAAATTCAACTTAATCCGAATACCCGAACCGATCGCTACGTCAAACAGGTAAAAGCATTACTGGCCACACATGTACTCGGATCACCTGGTGGCTACCCGGTATTCCTTGATCTCTGGACTCGAATGGGACAGGCCAGAGATCAGAGTCTTCAACAGCTATTGTTGTTAGGTGAGCCGGAAGCCATCGTTGCAGTGGCACATGCAGCGGGACTAACCACTGAACTGGCAAAATTGGCCTGGTGGGCACATCCGAACGCTGACAATGCGCGCCAGATGCTCAAAAACCATTCAGTGATCAATGCCGAAATCGGGTCAGAGTTAGCGCACTTTCTACTCGAGTTTTTACCGTTTGAAGAAAAACAGCTGGACATGATCGAATCAGTGCGTCTGGTATTACAGAGTCAGTTAATTGATCAGACCGAAGTCGAAGCACTTTGGTCCAAAGCCACCCTGAAACCACATCTGCTCGTCGGGTTTCTGCAGTCGCGTCCCGACAATCTACCGATGGAATCCATCTCTCATCCTACACTCGATTTATATCACTCATATTTCCCTGACAATGACTATCGACTGCTATATCGAGTTGTTAGTAGTGAAGGGCAGGCGTTTGTTCAAACTGCAATAAGAGCGTTAAGAAAACCTTCAACACAGGAAGCAGTGATTGCTCTGTTCTTAGCCATTGAACGATATTTTAATAATTGCGATCAATCAGGCCTTCAAAATAACAAAACATCTGCACTCGACCCAGAAAATTTAATGCCACTCAAAGTGATACACGAATCTATTATCTGGTTACAGCATGTGAAGGTCGACCAACTAAATTCAATTCTGGGGAGAACTGATTCGGTGGGCTCGGTGATGCGGAAAAAATTAAAGCCCATTGTTGACCCTATTATCGAGAAACTTGAAAGCCTGTTAGCTGAATAAATAAAGTCGTCTTGAAGGTTGGGTTCGACTGAATCCTCTGAAGCTAAAAAGAAACACTTCGCAGTGACATACAAAAGCGCCGACGGTATTTCCCAGGGCTCAACCCTGGCTTGCATTGAAACAGTCGGCGCATCACCTCTAGTGATTTGAATCCGCATTGTCCAGTAATTTTCTGCAACGACAGATCAGTTTCGTCAAGTTCTCGACGCGAATGTTCAAGACGTGATTGTTCGACAAAACGGGCAGGCGTTAAATTAATTTCCTCAGTGAAACGGAGCGTAAAGTTACGTTCGCTCATCGAACAATACAAAGCGAGATTCGCTACCGATAAGCCCCCACCGGAATGGCCATCTATCCGGTCCATTAAAATTCGAAACTGATGGTCGTCGGTACGTTGCAATTTCAGTTGCGCCGAAAACTGGGCCTGACCACCCGGTCGCATCATATAAACAGCGAGTTGACGGGAGACTCGCAAAGCGACTCGGCTACCATGACCTTCTTCAATTAACGCGAGCGTAAGACTAATACTTGAAGTGACCCCCGTCGACTTCCAGAACGGTCCGTCACGCGTATAAATTGAATCAATTTCCAGTTGGGCCTCAGGATATCTCGTTTGAAAATCATCAGAACTTTCCCAATGAGTCGTCGCGCACCTGCCATCTAGCAAACCGATCTCAGCCAGTAAATATGCGCCCGAACAAACTGAGACCAACCGGCGTGCTTTTTAGCGGCTGATGAAATTAACGTTAGTATGGCGTTATCTTTTAGAGCTGCCATTACACCAATACCGCCAACGACTATCAGCCGTATCGAGTAAACGTATTACCTGTTCATCAATTGAGCCATAATCGCTCTCCACATATAAGCCGAGAACACCGCTCGTTGCTACTTTCCCCAACTTTGCAGCAACCAGAGAAACTTCATAACAGGGTTCATCCAGTTCATTCTTTGATTTATTAAGGGCTTCTACCGGTCCAGATACATCGAGCACCTGACATTGATCATAATCCACAACAAGAACCTGACGTGTTTTCATAAATTTATTAACCGTTACCTCAATCCGAAACCGTAACTGCAGGCAGATAGGCTTTTAGCACAAACTGTCGATTAACCAGAATAACGGCCGCCAAAGGCGCCGAAAGCGCAAAGCTAGCCATAATCACCAAACTGCTTAAACCTTCCGCCCGCGGACGTTCCTTATCTGACATGTTGGTAATCATATCGGTGCCCGCTAAATACATTAAATTCCAGCCCAGTCCGATCATAAACAGGCAAATCCAGAAATTGACAAACATGACACCTTGAAGAGCACTCAGTAAACCGACCAGATTAAACAAAATACCCGTGAATATGGCAACCGAAACTCCAAATTTATTAATATAGCGCGCAGTCAAATACGAAGGGCCAAACATGGCCAACATATGCCATTGCAGTACCGTTGCGGTGTCAGAAAAATGCATACTATGGTCAAGCATGGTAAACGGAAACGCATCCATCATAGCTGCCATCACCAGATAACCAATCGCGGCAACGGAGGTTGCCACCAGG
>JBLIOG010000176.1:0-8287 GCA_047639625.1 Gammaproteobacteria bacterium | reverse complement strand
GCGCGGCTTGAATGGCCCTGTACAATAAGTGCTGCAATCTCTGCCTCACGGGCAGATAACCCGGTGCGATTGTCGTCTGACCAGTTTCGGTATTTGGAGACCAGGTCCGGAGGGAATTGAATTTCTGGAGCTACAGCAGACTTCCCGATCACCGTTTCAAGCCGATTCATAATAATTGGAGCAATCTGACGAAAATATTTCAGCTCGTTTGATCGGAATCGTCCAAAATTACGCAGACGCCCTATGGAAAGATGCACTGCTGAATTCGGTCCAAGTCGAATCGACGCTCCCAGCTCATCTATTAATCCCGTTTTAGCATAGTATCTGGCAAAATACTCACTGGTCTCGAACCGATCTGGTGCAATCTCTCTTAATTGATGTGCGGTTAGATTGGCTTCACCAAATGAGACGATATAAAAAGGATCCAGAAAATAACCAAATTCCGCATAGCAGGTTGAAAAAAAGGTATCGAGTTTGCTGTCCTGGATTTGCGATAGCAAAATGCGAGGCCCACGATCCTTGACGAATTCAATGACGGTTATCGTCTGCGCTTCGAAGGCATTACCCAAAAAATCGACGATTGGCTGTTCAAGTTCATCAAGTGAATCAAACCGAATTAAATCGTTAAAAAATCCATACTCTCCACTTTTATCCAAGATGGCGCCTCATTTCAATTAGTGGTTGTAACAGTAATCTTTACTGGAATTAGCAACAAACGTTTCAGTTATAGTACTATAAATTGCAACAATCTGAAAACACTGTCGATTTAGTGGTAAATTATATTAACCTTGGTATATTGGTAGTAGAGGGGGAATATGCAATTTCATACAGACACAAACTGCGCTCACCGAACAGGATGGGTGACATCTGAACTCTATTACTGGCACGACACGCAGAATTGGGCTGGCTTCCTGGAACCAGGATTAACCTTGCAGCCCGGTGTGCATTTTGAAAACCCAGAAACCAAGCGCCGACTTCAGGGGCTTGTGGAAGCCACGAACTTTTCAACCCACCTGTATCCCTTACGCCCCGAACCGGCGTCCGATGAAGTGATACGTCTGGTTCATCCCCAAAGCCATATTGATCATGTTGCCGAAGTCTGCGCGTCTGGCGGAGGCGATATAGGGCAGCTTACGCCAGGCGGTCCGGCGAGCCTGGATATTGCACGTCTTGCCGTGGGTGGTGTAACAGCCGCTATGGATCAGGTCATAAGTGGTGGCTGGGACAATGCTTATGTACTTTGCCGTCCACCCGGTCATCACGCACTAGCTGATCTTGCGATGGGTTTCTGCATTTTCGCGAATGCAGCGATCGGCGTGAAATATGCACAAAAGAACTATGGTTTAAAGCGCATAGCGACTGTCGACTGGGATGTACATCATGGTAATGGAACCGAATCGATTTTCTATGACGATCCCTCGGTGTTAACGATCTCATTGCATCAGGACAACCTCTTCCCACCCGATTCAGGGTCAATCGAAGCGATGGGGGAAGGAGAAGGCACAGGCACCAATCTGAATATACCGCTCCCTCCGGGTTCAGGCAGCGGCGCCTACCAAAACGCCTTTGAGGAACTGGTAATCCCAGCACTTGATGACTTCAAGCCGGAGTTGATCGTTATACCCTGTGGTTTCGATTCTTGCGCTTTAGACCCTTTGGGAATGCAAATGCTCGCCTCCAACGATTATGCATGGATGACTTCCCGGTTGATGGAAGTAGCAAACAGACATGCTGGTGGGAAGATTGTCGTCACGCACGAAGGCGGATATTCACCGGTGTATGTGCCTTTTTGTGGTCTTGCTGTTCTTGAAACCTTGTCAGGTGCTAATGCAAGCCTTGAGGATCCAATAGCCTCATTTATTGCGGGTTACGGTGGGCAGAATCTGACACCCGATCAGCACAATCTCGTTCAGAACGTTAAAAAAGCGTTTTTCACTTAAAAAGCTCTAACAAAGGAGAGAAATAATGACTAAACCTACGAAAACCCCCATAAATTCTTCGCGTAGACAATTTTTAACCAATGCCGGAGCATTGGCTGGTTCCACCGCAATATTGGCAGGCCTTAATAGTACATCGGCTCAGTCCCAGAATACTAAACCGATTGTAGTCGGATGCCCTGCGCCTCTCACGGGTATTGTGGCCGCCGATGGAATCGAATTTCGTAACGGCCTCGAGATGGCTGCTGGCGAAATAAACAGTGCAGGCGGTATTCTTGGGCGCCCTGTGGAGCTCGAGTTCGTTGATACTGAAAGTAAAGGCGACGATGTCGTTATTCAGGCTGCGCAACGTCTTATTGACCGTAATAACGCAAGCGTGCTGATTGCCGGCTACAACCTCGAAACCGGCACAGCGATGCATGATATTGCCGCGGATGCTGGCGTGGTCGTTATGCATTCCAATACAGTAGCGGTTCATGATGAACTGGTGAAGTCGGACCCGGATCGCTTCTGGGGAACGTTTCAATACGATCCACCTGAAACAATGTATGGAAACGGGCTGTTGAAATTTCTTGCCGAAGCAGAAGCTTCGGGTAATTTTAAGCGTCCGAACAAAAAGATCGCGATCGTAACAGGTCCTGGTACTTACTCTGTCAACATAGCTAATGCATTGAAAGACGGCGCTGCTGAATATGGGTATGAAGTTTCTCTTTATGAGACTGTAAAAGTACCGGTCACAGATTGGGGCCCGACCCTGGCTAAATTGCGCGCAGACCCACCTGCGGTGATCGCAATAACCCATTTCTACACTTCGGATCAAGCACAGTTCATGAACCAGTTCATGAACGATCCAACCAATAGCCTCGTCTATCTGCAATATGGTGCATCGCTGGCAGCGTTTCGTGATATTGCTGGAGACAACTCTGTTGGCGCTATCTACGCGACTGTCATCGGCGCGCTCCAGGACGAAATCGGAACAGCATTTTCCGATGCCTACAAAGCTAAATTCGGCAATTCTGCATCGCCCAATGGAGGAGGGCAGACTTACCAGGCTTTGCATGCCTATGCCATTGCGGCAGCGTTGGCAGGCGGGCCTGGGGCTCCATACGAAGCTGACCAGAACCGAGCAGTTGCTGACCGGCTAAGATCTCTGATTTATCGTGGTCCCATGGGGACGATGCGGATTCGACCGGACACACAATCCGCTTATTCTTATCCGACAGAGACCAATGATCCGTCACTAGGGATGCCACATATTTTTAGTCAGATTCATGACAAGTCTAAAGATGGTGTCTTGATTTCTCCAGCGCCGTATGTGAAAGGTTCCTTCCGTATGCCTCCATGGATGAAAGGCTGAACCGATTGGCAGTTCGTCCAGAGAATGTATTAGAGTGCCGAGGCGTTACCAAACGTTTCGGCGCTTTAACTGCAGTAGACAATGTTGACTTCAACGTGTCCCGTGGTGAAACGGTTGGTATAGGTGGGCCTAATGGCGCTGGCAAAACAACCTTCTTTGACCTCATCAGCGGGCTGACTTCGATGACCGAAGGTTCAATCGCTTTTATGGATCAGAATATTGCTGGCTCCACACCGCACCATCTTTTCCATAAAGGGCTGGCGCGCACCTTTCAACTCAATTCCGGCTTCGACGATTTGAGTGTCTATGAAAATGTTCTGGCAGCACAGGTGTTTGGACGACACAGTAGTAAAGGGCGATTTTTGACCCACAAAGAAGACAAAGACGCCGCACTGGCATTACTGGCCGATTTCGGGCTTGAAGATATCTCTGATGACAAAGTTGCAGGGGTTCCAATCCTGGCACGCAAAAAACTGATGGTGGCCACCGCTCTGGTCAACAACCCGCAAATTCTGTTACTCGATGAACCAGTGGGCGGTTTAACTCCACCCGAAATCGATGAATTCATCGAGTTGATTATACGTTTGAAAAAACAGGGGCTGACACTCGTTTTTATTGAACATGTTATGTACTTTCTGATGTCGGTCGCAAATAGAGCGATAATCATGCATCAGGGACAGATCATTTATGATGGCGAGCCTCAGGGGTTGAGTTCGGACAAAACGGTATCCGAGGTGTATCTCGGCACTGCCAGAGTAGGAGTAGCTAGCTAATGGCACTGCTCGACGCTCGAAATATTGTATCGGGTTATCTAAACAGGCCTGTTCTGCATGGCGTTTCTGTGTCTTTGGCAGAGGGCGAAGTACTGGCTATTATTGGCCCCAACGGGCATGGCAAGACCACCCTGCTGCAAACCTTATCCGGTTTTCTGCCGATACGTAGTGGCACTTTTGAATTTGCCGGCAAACGCCTTGAAAAAGCAGCGGTTCATTCACGCGTAGAATCTGGTCTGATTCACGTACCCCAGGGAGATCAATTGTTTACCGAAATGACAGTTGAAGATAATCTGCTGATGGGTGCCTACCTGCTGGCTGACAAAGGAGAGATTTCAAAACGCCTGGACCAGGTTTATACGCTGTTTCCCGGATTGAAGGATCGGACGACTCAGACCACAAGCTCTTTGTCTGGTGGCGAGAGGCGGATGGTAGGAATCGGCAGAGGTCTAATGTCTAATGCCAGTTTGATCATGCTGGACGAACCGTCGCTGGGTTTGGCGCCACTGTTAATCGAACAGATATATCAGGCTCTAGGGGCCCTGAAAGCCGAAGGTCGCTCGTTCCTAATAGTCGAAGAAAATCCCAGTTGGCTTTTGAGTTTTGCTGATCGCATCAGTCTTATGGATGCCGGTCAGATTGCCTGGTCAGGCAACCTTGAGGAGGCACGCAATTCGAAGGACATTTTAAATACATATCTGGGCGGTCATTGAGATGGAGACTTTCGTTCAAATCCTGGTTTCCGGATTGACGATGGGGTCTATGTATGCCCTTGCTGCAGTAGGTCTTTCACTGATTTTTGGCACACTTGGCATGTTTAACATGGCACATGGAATGTTCATGACGCTAGGGGCTTACGCGGTCTTCAGTGCTGCTTCAGTATTTGGAATTCCACTGTTTGTTGGTGTTGTGGTGGCTATGGTGACAGGCGCGATTATCGGCATTCTTGCCCATATTCTAATCGTACATTCTATGTTGAATTCGCGAGAATTCGAAACGAATATTATTATTGCGACTGCTGGTCTAGCAATCGTCCTCGAAAGTGTCGTGCTAAAGATTTATGGTGGTTATCCTTACCCGCAACCCATAAAAGTAGACGGCAGCTTTTTCTTAGGAGGGGTCAGCGTAACCTATCAGGCCCTGGTCATCATGTTCGTAGCGATTATTTGTATCGGCTTAGTAGCATGGTTATTACTCAAAACACGGTTTGGCCGCGCCATTAGAGCCACCTCAATGAATCGCGATGCAGCTCGGCTAATGGGGGTGCGAACCAATACAGTCTATCTACAGGTTATGGCTCTAGCCGGGGCATTGGCAGGTGTTGCTGGAATGATGATTTCGACTCTGACCACATTGTCGCCACAGATGGGCAGCGACCCGCTTCTTAAAGCGTTCGTTATCTGCGTAGTTGCCGGCCTCGGTAACGTCTGGGGTGCGGGTGGCTGCGCGGTCGCTCTGGCACTGATCGAAGTAGCAATTGGTTATTTTTTCGGCGTACGCTTCGGCTTCCCAGCAATGCTGGTGCTGGTCATTATTGTGCTGATCTGGCGGCCACTCGGTCTGTTTGGCAAAGAAAAAGTGGTACGACTATGAACACTTTACAGCGTCATCTGGCGATTGGCCTCTGCGTAATTGCCGGTTTTGCCGCTCTACCTCTGGTAGTCACAGAACGGTATCTTTTAGGCGAAGTTATCATCTTTTTTATATGGGCCATGGTCGCGATGAACTGGAACGTATTAATGGGACATGCCGGAGTCTTTTCTCTAGCCCAGATGCTGTTTTTAGCCTGCGGAGCCTATGGCATGGCGATGGGTGTGACCTTTATGAATCTTTCGGTCTGGATCGCAATCCCATTAGCAGGCGGTTTAGCGGCAGTGCTTGCACTGCTGATCGGTATGGCTTGTCTCCGTTTGACTGGTGCCTATGTTGCATTACTCACCTATGCCATCGCCGAGATGATCCATGTTCTGATCATTACCGATACAGAGTGTTTTACGCTGGTGCGCAATAATTGTCAGCAGCTTTTTGGCGGTTCGACCGGATTCTCTCGATTCGATGATTTCGGATTTCGTTCGATACTAAAATCCAAATGGATCCTGGGTAATTACTACACAGTACTCGCGGTATTTTCAATAACGGTACTGGGTGTAGTGGTGATTATCCATGGTAGGCTCGGCCTTGCCTTCCGCGCGATCCGTGACAATGTGGGGTATGCCAGTAGCCGTGGTATCGATCGAAAGAAGTATCAGATTGCTGCCTTTACGATCACAGCATTTTTGACCGGACTCGCGGGTGGTGTATATGCCGCGCATTTCCGGTTTGCTGGGCCTAGTTTATTCGAATTTTCCACTCTAATGTTCATTCTGGCTATGGTCGTTGTAGGCGGACTTGGATCCACCTGGGGTCCACTGATCGGAACCGGACTGATGATGGTGGTTGTCGAACTGTCAAAAGAAATGGGCGATGCACGAAATCTGGTATTAGGCCTGGCATTGATCATATTCGTTGTGGCCGTACCCAAAGGAATAGCCCATGCGGGTACTATTCTGAGTAGCCGATTTCGAAACTGAATTAACAAGGCCGAGGAGAAAGCATGTATGACACGATCATTGTTGGAGCAGGTTCTGCAGGCTGTGTTCTGGCTAATCGCTTAAGCGCTGATCCAGCTCGTAAGGTACTGCTACTGGAAGCAGGGCGTGATGCACCAATAGCGTCAGATGTGCCTTCTGATTGGCCCACTTTGTTTAATACCGCTGCCGATTGGGGTTATTACACCGAAGCGCAAGCAGGTTGTCGAGGGCGACGTGTGTTCTGGCCGCGTGGAAAAATGATTGGCGGTTCAGGTGCAATGAACGCCATGATTTATATTCGCGGTTTGCCATCCGATTACGATGGATGGTCGAAACTGGGTTGCTCCGGCTGGGCCTGGAATGATGTGTTTCCGGTGTTCAAGGCCAGTGAAGGTAATGTCGAACTGGGCAACGACTCTTATCATGGCGCGCATGGGCCACTGCACATCGGCAATGTCGCGTATGTGGACCCAAATGAGTTGAAGTGGATTGAAGCCTGTAAAGCAGCGGGTTATCCTTTTAATCGAGACTTTAATGGCGCTAAACAGGAAGGTGTTGGTCTATTTCAATTCACCATAAAAGATGGTGAACGGTGGAGCACGGGCAAAGCGTATCTTCGCCCAGCTCTTGAGCGTCCCAACCTTACCGTTAAAAAAGACGTATTAGCCACTGGCGTGATCATCGACAATGGTCGTGCGACCGGTATACGTTATCTTGTTAACGGAGTTCCTGAAACAGCGCTGGCTGATAGCGAAGTCGTGTTGTCATCTGGCTCTATTGGTAGCTGTCAGTTAATGTTGCTTTCTGGTATTGGCCCAGCCGAAGAACTACGCGAAGTAGGGGTGGATTGTGTGCATGATCTACCAGGCGTTGGCAAATCATTGCAAGACCATATCAATATTCCTATTACGTTTTACACAAACGAAAAAATCGGTGTAGGCGCCTGGACTGATGAGTCTTTAGAACGCGATTTTAACCAATGGCAAAGCTCGCGTACTGGCCCTCGCTCCTCACCTTGGGTCGCAGCCGGAGGCTTTATAAAAAGTCGTCCCGATATTGAACCTGACCTACAACTCTATGGCGCGATTAGTTCACACAGAGACTATGTCCGATTTCTATCATCTAAACCGGGCATTACCTTACACACGACCTTGCAACGACCAGACAGCCGGGGTGAGATTCGATTACGCTCGGCCAATCCAGTAGAGCATCCATTCATCGACCCTCGATATTTTATCAGTGATGACGATGGGTCAGATATCGCAACGCTTGTTGAGGGGATTCGTATTAGTCGACGCATCGCTGCGCAATCACCACTAAAAGAGTTGATCGAAGGAGAAATAACACCTAGCGTAGAGTGCGAGTCTGATGCTGAAATTGCCGAGTACATTCGCGGGCATTGCACCACGCTCTATCATCCTACAAGCACCTGTCGAATGGGTATTGATAGCGCGTCTGTGGTTGATCCCGCTACGATGAAAGTGCACGGACTTGAAGGTTTACATATTGCCGATGCATCTGTATTTCCAAAGATGGTGTCGGGCAATACCAATGCACCGACTATCATGATTGCCGAACGCGCCTCTTCGATGATCATAAACAAGTGATTGATACTAACTTTGAGCGGGATCATTCTGAAGATAAGAAAGC